>JAFXXQ010000003.1 GCA_017542145.1 Bacteroidaceae bacterium
AGGCATAAACAATAAAATCAAAACAATGAAGCGACAAGCATACGGATATAGAGATGAAAAGTTCTTCGAACTCAAGATTCTGTCGTTACATCACAATAACTACGCATTTGTCGGATGAACCAAAAAAACAATTGGAACAACTGGAACTGGAACGCTTGGCAGCCTAAGTTTTTTCCTAATGTGCGGAATTACAATGAGCTGTGGCAACTCCAATCCTTCTTTACCCTTTGCGGGAGGTTTGAACAGAGACAAATAGTTTCCATTATTTCCTCTAAAAGGCCTCAGAAAAAGCGGGTTTATTCCCTCCGCACCGGGTCAGCTGATAGATTTTTAACGGCGTGCCGATAACGTTTGATTCTATTTCCGTAGCGTTTGATTCTAATTTGCCAGCGTTTGATTCTATTTCCGTAGCGTCTGTTTTTTACTTTGCTCTCTCTGCTTCGTCCGTTCGACGACAAATAAACGTCACGGCCGACGAGTTTTTTTGTCGGCAAATAGGGCGAATTGAACGAATGACGTTGTGGCGTAGGCCTTTTTTAAGCGTGTATGCGAAGAAAAAACGGGAGATTTTTGGTGGAGAAGAAAAAAAAGCCTATTTTTGGGGCAGTAATCTACTGGAAAACATAATTAGCCATTCTATTAACCTAAAAATCAATTACTATGGAGAGAAAAAAGTTTACTTCAAGGCATTCTCTGCTTGTTGCATTCGCCTCGTTGGTGATGATGCTGATGGCGCAGAGTGCAGTGGCCTATCACTTTACGGCTCTGAGCGGTACGGGAGGTGATGGCAATGAGGGATTTGCCAAGCTGGTTGATGGCAAAATCCAGACCAAGTGGGGCCAAAGCTATGTGTCGGGCGTATCCGAAACGTACGTCATCTTCAAGTCCGTCAGAGCTGTCGTGCCGAAGGACTACTGTCTGGTGATTGCCAACGACACCTACCGCTTCCCTGAACGCAACTGGCAGTCGTGGAACATCTATGCCGCTAACTTCGCCAGCGACGAGGCTGCCGTGAGGGGCGCCAGCGAGTGGGTGCTCGTGGACAAGAAAGAGAACGAGGTGCTGCCTACGGGAATGTTCGAGGCCGTGGACCTGACGTGCTCCGAGAGTGTCACGGAGGCCTACATGTACTTCATGATTGAGATTACCGCAGCCATCAGTCCTACTGATATATGGGTGCAGATGAGCGAGTTCAGCTGGGGCACCAGCAACGAGTTCTTCAACAGCGGCCCTATCAGCTACCTGGTGCTGGACGGCGACCGTAACAACTCTGACGGTGAGGGCCTGCCCCGTCTGTTCGACGGCCTGTACACGACGAAGTTCGGCAACTCGTTCACCGAAGGCCAGCCCCAGTTTGCCGTCTTCAAGACCACACGTCCTGTGGCTCCCTCGTACTACTGCCTGGTGACGGGTAACGACAACGAGCGCTGGACCCACCGCAACTGGAAGACCTGGAGCATCTTCGGCATGAACACCACGAACGAGGCGGAGGTGACCCGCGACAGCGAGAAGTGGGTGCTCATCGACGAGCGCGTGGACGTGAGCGAGGAGGTACTGCCCGACCTCAACTACTACGAGGTCTATTTCATCCCCAATCAAGGGGTTACCGAAGCCTTCTCGTATTTCAAGATTGAAATCTACGCCATGCAGGCCGGCAGCGGCTACATGCAGATGTCGGAGTTCTTCCTGGGCGATGCCGGCTCGCTGGAGGCCGATGCCCAGAAGCACTACGAGAGCGTGCTCATCGACCTCAGCAAGCCCATGCAGAAGAGCCTTGCCGAAGCCTACGAGGCCAAGCTGCAAAGCATCCTCACGGCTCCCGACATCTTCGCCGTCAACAGCCGTACGCAGGAGTGTCAGGAGATGCAAGAGGTGGTGAAGGCCTCCATCAATGCCTACGACACATACGTCAACATCGTGGGCCAGCTGCGCAACCACTACGAGAACCACGACTGCATCACCGGTGAGGGACGTGCCTTGGTGGGCACCTACCTCGACACCGAGGCCGGCCCCAGCGACCAGTTCCCCAACGGCACGTTTGCCTACATTATCGCCAACGGCCTGCTGGACGGGGAGGGCATCGGAAACGAGGGCGTCTTCGTGAACATGATGATGGAGAAGTACGCCAGCGACCTCACCGAGGGCGCCATCGACGTGGAGTATGAGCCCTTCGACGGTGTGGCAGGCTTCGGCAACGAGAACTTCATCAACCTGATTGACGGTCAGGATGACACGAAGTGGTGCTCCAGCGCGGGCGACTACTGGATTACCTTCCGCACCAGCGAGCCCATCATGCCGACGTACTATCGCCTCGTCACGGGCAACGACACGGGCGGCAACCCCGACCGTAACTGGAAGACATGGCGCATCTATGCCGCCAACTTCGGAAGCGAGTACGACTGCGTCCGCGAGAGCTCGGAGTGGGTGCTCATCGACGAGAAGGTGAACATCGGCCGCGACCAGCTGCCGGCAGCCAACTACGCCACGACGTACCTCTACCTCTCGAATCCTCCTGCGGTACCGTACGAGTATTTCAAGATTGAGATTGCCGAGCCCACGGGACTGATGCAGATGGGCGAGTTTGAGTTCCAGAACGGCGCCAACTTCGTGCTGGCCCGTCAGGATTACTACGACGAGTTTGCCGGGCGCGACCCGAGCGAAGCCGTAGCCTGCACAACGTATAAAGAGGAATACCAGAAGGCCCTCGCCAAGCTGCAGACCACAGCCAGCATCATCGAGCTGAGCGAGCTCTACAACGTCTTGACGGGTCTGCTGAACGATATCGCCACCAGCGAGGAGCGCTACGATGCCTTCGAGCTTGCCATCGATGAACTCATCTACGCCATCACCTACATGGGCGGCGACGACAAGGACTATTGGGATGCCTTCCTGCACGACGACATCGAGCCGGACGACGACTATCCCTACGGCTCGTACAGCTACATCATGGACAACCTGCAGCTGGATAACAGCGAGCTCGCCACCTACAACACCTACCTCGGCGACATAGCCCGAGCAGCCCTCGAGGGCGGCTTCTGCGTCGTCAGCGGCAACATGGACACCTGGGGCGAGAAGGAGAACTACTACAAGATCGTCGACAAGGACCATCAGACCAAGTGGGGCGGCGAGGTGCAGAAGGGCGGCTCATACGTCATCTTCTACTCCATGGAGCCCACACAGCCCCTCTTCTACAAGCTGACTACCGGCAACGACACCCAGGCCTACTCCGGACGTAACTGGCGCAACTGGCAGATCTATGGCGGTAACTTCGAGAAGAACGCCGACGCCACCTTGGATGCCGACGGCTGGGTGCTGCTCGACAGCCGCGAGGGCATAGGTCAGGACCGCCTGCCCGCTGCCAACTTCGCCACCATTCCCTTCGGCTTCTCCGAGGGTGTCGACGAGGAGTACAAGTACTACAAGATCGTCGTTACTGCGGCCTACAGCGGCTCGACCATACAGATGTCGGAGTTTGAGTTCGGCAGCGAGGACGAGATTGACGACCTCCGCAGCAGCTACATGGCCGAGGTCGAGGCGCTCAGCATCGAGGGCATCGTCGCTACCGACTCGCTCATCAACGCCTACTACGATGCCGAGGACGACCTCTATTCTGCCGACGACCTGGAGACCATCTACCAGGGCTACATCACGATGGTCAGTACCTATAAGAAGATTCAGGAAAGCGCCATGTTCTACGAGCGCTACCGGGAGAAGGTCGAGGCCATGAAGGCCACCCTCGCCACCTTCGAAGCGAGCGACGAACTGGCTACGCTGAAGTCGTACCTCTACGACGAGGTGCCCGCCGGCGACCCGTTCCCCAACGGCTCGGCGGCCACCGTCGTGGGCAGGCACCTGCTGAACAACGACGAACTGATGGCTGAGGTCATCTACATGAACGGTCTCGCCAAGGCCGCCCTCCTGAAGGGCTATGCCGCCGGCGCCGACATTACCGCCATGGTCGCCAACCCCAGCTTCGGACAGGGTGCCGAGGGCTGGAACGGCCAGCTCTACGCCTCGGACTACAACGCCGAGCATACCATGAGCGCCGCTGAGTTCTGCCGCGAGCAGAGCAACTTCCACATCTGGCAGACCCTCACGGGGCTGAAGAACGGCTACTACCTCGTCGGCATGAACGGCGGCACACGTCCCGGGAACGACTTCTACAGCCAGAACTACTCCGCCATACTCTATGCCAACGACAACGTCACCTACATTAAGGCCGACATCGACGACATGATAGCCAAGGACGAAGCCGTCGACCGCGTCAACAGCTGGCTCAAGGGCGATATCGCCGACATGCCCATCACCACGGGCGATGAGGAGGCCCCCGACACCCTCGGCTACGTGCTCCACGGCGTGCAGAGCTGCTGCTACGCCTTCCAGGCGGGACGCTACCCGAACTACGTGGTGGCTCGGGTGACCGACGGCACGCTTACCTTCGGCGCCAAGAACGAAGGGACGGCTGTCGGGGGCGAGTGGACCGGCCTCGGCAACACTACCATCCGGTTCCTCGGCGACCTCGACAGCGATGCAGCTGCCGCAGGGCTCGACCTCGCGCTCGAGTGCCAGGGCAAGCTCGTCCTCGCTCTCGACGAGTACGAAGGCTTCCTTGAGGTGGCCGACTATAAATCGAGGCCCTACGTCAACGAAGCCGCCCTCAAGACCCTCCTGGACAACATGAAGTCCGCTCCCGCTTCGGGTGCCGCCAAGTACGACGTCCTCGTCAGCAATAGCGACTGCTTCAAGGCCATCTACGCCGCCAAGAACGCCTACGTCAAGTCCATCGAGGCCATGCAGGCCGTCCAGAACAAGTGGGATGCCCACGTCTACCTCATGGACGATGCCGCTCACCAGATGTACGACGATGCCGTCTGGGGTATCTTCGACGGCAGCATGGGTCTTTATACTGCCGCTGAGGCGCTGGCCGAGGCTGCCGCCATCAAGGAGGCCTATCCATGCTACATCGACCTCGACCCCGCCAAGGCGAGGGGCGCCCTCGAGATTGAGGAGACCGCACCCTTCGAATACCTGCTTACCGCCGACGGCAACCGTCCCAACATCGGGCTCAATAAATGTATGTACGACCCCCTCTCACCGAAGCAGAACATCCTCTCCTTCGAGTACAAGTGCGACACCGAACTTGAGGGCGGCACACTCTACTTCGCTCATCCCGCTCTGAGCACCAGCGAGGTGGTTACCTACGGCAATCTGCCTGCAGCCGGTGAATGGACGAAGATTTACGTCTCCATCAACAACGACTACGGCTGGGGTACCGCCACCGACCATTGGATGCGCTGGGACCTCGCCTCGGGCGGCACCTTCAGCATGAGCGTGCGTTGTCCGCTCATCATCACCGAAGCGCAGATGAACGCCGAGGGCGGCCAGCTCATCAACAGCATCGCCCCCTCGCCCCTCGTTCCTGAGGAGAAGGGCGAGGCGATCTACAACGTCATGGGCCAGCGCGTCACCTCCGCCGCCAAGGGCATCCTCATCCGCGGAGGCAAGAAGATTCTGGTGAAGTAAGCGAAGAGCTGAATCCCCCCCCCTTCTGAAGAGAGAGCCCACGCAGGCTCTCTCTTCTTTCTTAATCTTTCGATTATCTTTGCAGAATCAAAGAAAAACAGCTTTTCATTGCAATGAAAACAATTTTTCATCGCAATGGTTAAATGTTTTCATCGCAATGGAAAAGTTCTTTCATCGCGATGAAAAAAAATATTCCTTGATGTTGTCTTTGCACAATCAGGAAAGAACACGTCCGTATTAGGCTCGTGACGGATAACGCTGTTAAACCCCAATCGGGTTAAAAGATGCAAATAATTTGCTTTTTCGCTTAACGTACCTTACCTTTGAAGAACAAAAACAAAAGGATATGAAAAAGGCCCTGTTCGTTTTCGTGGCGCTCGTGGCGCTGGGCGTGTCTGTCAAGGCACAAGTGAAAGAGATTGTCAAGACGGGCGAGACGACCGTCGAGGTGCGATACATGGACGGGCAGGTGCGACATCTGGACTTCTACGGGCCGGGCATCGTCCGCATCTTTCAGGACCCCGCCGGAGGCCCTGTGCGCGACCCCGAGGCCAAGCCCGAGGCGAAAATCCTCGTGGACAACCCGCGAAAAGAGGTCGGGGAACTTAAGGTTAACGGTCTAAACGTGCAAACGAAACAGATAGAGCTGCAGTTTGAAAAGGAAACGGGATTGATGTCGGTCTTTTCTAACGGGAAAACGGTCGCTCGGGAGATAGCTCCCGTCAGCATTGAGAATCACCACACCACCGTGCGCCTGTCGCGGACGCTTGATGAATGCTTCTACGGCGGCGGCATGCAGAACGGACGCTTCTCGCACGCGGGCAAGATAATTCAGATTGTCAACACCAACAACTGGACGGACGGTGGCGTCTCAAGCCCCACGCCTTTCTACTGGAGCACGGCGCACTACAGCATTTTGTTCCACACCTTTCGCCCCGGCCGCTACGACTTCGGCGCCACCAAACCCGACGAGGTGGTGCTCAGCCACGATGCGGACTACCTGGACATGTTCGTGATGGTGTCCCCGGATGGAGATGGTCTGGCGGGCTACTACCAGCTGACGGGCAAACCCGTGTTGCTACCTAAGTTCGGTTTCTACGAGGGACATTTGAATGCCTACAACCGCGACTACTGGACGGAGACCGAGGAGGGCGGTGTGCTCTTCGAGGACGGCAAACGCTATAAGGAGAGCCAGAAGCCAGTTGCCGGAGGCATCCGCGAAAGCCTCAACGACGAGCTGAAGGACTCGCTCGGACGGCCGAGCTATCAATTTTCCGCCCGTGCCGTGATTGACCGCTATGCAGCACACGACATGCCGCTGGGCTGGGTGCTGCCCAACGACGGCTACGGCTCGGGCTACGGTCAGACGGGTTCGCTGGAGGGCAATATCGACAACCTGCGCCAGTTCGGCCAGTACGCCCACGAACACGGCGTGGAGGTCGGTCTCTGGACGCAATCAGACCTCCACCCGAAAGAGGGTGTCGAGCCGCTGCTCCAGCGCGATATCGTGGGCGAGATACGCGACGGTGGCGTGCGCGTCCTCAAGACTGACGTAGCCTGGGTGGGCGCAGGCTATAGTTTCGGCCTCAACGGCGTGGCCGATGTGGCGAAAATCATGCCCGAGCAGGCGGACCATGCCCGTCCCTTCATCATCACCTGCGACGGCTGGGCGGGCACACAACGCTATGCTGGTGTCTGGAGCGGCGACCAAGTGGGCGGACAATGGGAGTACATCCGCTTCCACATCCCTACCTACATCGGATCCGGCCTCTCTGGCCAGCCTAACGTGGGTAGCGATATGGACGGCATCTTCGGCGGACGGAATATCCCCGTCAACGTGCGCGACTTCCAATGGAAGACCTTTACGCCCATGGAGTTAAATATGGACGGCTGGGGCTCCAACGAGAAATATCCCCACGCCCTCGGAAAACGTGCCGAGGACATCAACCGCACATGGCTGAAGTTCAAATCCTCCCTCATGCCCTACACCTACAGCATCGCCCACGAGGCTGCAATGGGATTTTACCCGATGGTTTGGTCTATGTCGGACTTCATCCAATGGAGCAGAGACAGATATATTGACGTTTGGCCTTCGCATGAGGCTATTAAAGGGCGCCAGCAGATTGATAACTTGACGAAGTATCAGTTCATGTACGGTCGCTTCTTCCTTGTAGCCCCCATCTATCAGGATACAAAGATGGACGCCGAAGGCAACGATATCCGTAATGGGATATTTTTGCCAACTGGTAAATGGTTTGATCCTTATGCAAACGCCTATATTTATGCGAAAGACGGAAACCTTATCCTCAACAGCTACGATGCTCCCTTGGAGCACATTCCTTATTTCATCAAAGCGGGAGCCATCATTCCTGTGGCCGAGCCGCATAACCAGCCACGCGACAGGGATTACTCCCGCCGCATCTACGAGATTGTTCCTGGGGATGATTCCTTTATGGAATATGATGACGATGGTATAACGGACGCATATTTAAATAAGGAATATACCTATACCCATTTGGAGTGCTCTTACCACGACCGGCAGCTGGAAGTAATTATTGGTGCGACAAAGGCAGCTGAGAAAGGAAAGTTCTTCAAAGGGTTTATACCCGAGAAGCGCACGACACTTCGCATCCACGCTGGTGCCGAACCGGCAAAGATCATTGTGCGGAAAGGTGCCGAAAATGGGAAGCCGATAAAAGTAAAGAGCAGTTATAAGAAAGGTCTTCTTACTATTGAGATACCGACAATGGACGTCACTCAAAATCAGCTGTTTATCACCCTGCCTGAGTTTACGGCTCCCCCCATGTTGAAGCTGGCCGAGAAGCACGGCGCGCTCACGGCTCCGAAGGTGACCGCCGAGACAACGGCCTATACGGTCACGTCGTCGTGGATACTGCCCGATAACGCCGACTACGCGGAAATCATGTTCGACGGTATGCGCTACACCACGCTGCGCGAAGGGGAGTTTCTCTTTGAGGAGCTGAAGCCCGAGACGACGTACGACTTCCAGATTCGTAGTGTCAACGCCGACGGCACCTCGGAGTGGGCTTCGCTAAGCGCCACCACCGATGCCAACCCGCTGGAGTTTGCCATCCACGGCATCAAGGGCACGACGTCGTGTCCCAACCAGCGAGGCGAGGGTATCGGGCACTTCTTCGATTTCGATGAGACCACCGTTTGGCATACGGCATGGGGCGAGAAGGCCGTGCCCTTCACCATGGACATCGACCTCGGCTGCACCATCCAGCTTGACAAGCTGCTCTACCTGCCGCGTGAGGACGCCGGCAACGGTACCCTTCAGGAGGGCACCATCAGCTATAGCCTCGACGGGGGGACGTGGAGTGAGCCCGTGCCTTTCCGCTGGGCCACCGATGCCCAGGCAAAGGAGATGGCCTTCAAGGGCGGCCCCAGCGTGCGCTACTTGCGCATGGAGGTGACGCGCGGACGCGGCGACTTCGGCTCCGGCCGACAGCTCTACGTCTTCCGCCTGCCCGGCTCGGAAGTGCTCATCCCAGGCGACATCAACCGCGACGGACAGGTGGACATGGATGACTTCACCTCGTACATGAACTACAACGGTCTCCGTGCTGGCGACGCTGAGTTCGACGGCTACGTGAGCGCTGGCGACATCAACCACGACGGCCGCATCGATGTCAGCGACATCTCCGTCGTGGCCACGCAGGTGCGAGGTGGCGCCGAGCAGGAGGTGAGGCGGTTCGCAGGCGCTTTACGGCTCGAGATCAACAAGTCGACGGGCCAACAAGTCAACAAGTCTGGAGCCATAGACCTGAAGGCAGGCGAGACGCTAACGCTGAACGTCGTGGGCGAGGGACTGAGCGAGGTGAATGCCTTTGGCTTTGCCCTGCCGTACAACGCTGCCGACCTGGAGTTTGTCGAAGCAAAGCCCATCGCCACGAAGGAGATGGAGAACCTGACCAACGACCGCCTGCATGCCAACGGCGACAAGGTGCTCTATCCGACGTTCGTCAACACGGGCAACCGCCCGACGCTCTCCGGCGACGGCACGCTCTGCACGCTGACGTTCCGTGCCCGCCGTCCTTGCCGCGTGACGCTCGCACCGCAAAACGTTGTCTTGGTCGATAAGCTGTTGAATGAGATAAAGTAACCTCTTCTTTAGGATAGCCTAAGAGGTCTTAGGATAGTCTAGGTTATCCTAGTTTTTCTTCAGATACTGGTAGCCGATGCGGCAGCGAAGGCAGTCCTTACGCTCGCAGTAGTTGCGTTTCAGGTGGATGAGGGCTTGGCTGTCGGCGGCACTATTCACGGTAAGGCCGCAGTCATTCCAGCTGCGGATGATGAAGTTGTTTTCGGCGGGGAGTTGTTCAAGCATGTTGATGGCGCGTTCTTGTACCGCGTCGTCGCCCATGTGGCGACCGTAAGTGAAGAGGAAGGGCAGGACGGCGTTGATGAGCAACAGAGTTAGCGAGGCTTCGCCCAATACCTTCGGGCGGTTGGCCGTCGGCGTGCTGGCAAAGGTGAAATGGGTGTTCCAGTAAGGCGAAGTCCCCACGCGCAACAGAGAGCAGATGTTCTCCTTGTCGGGCAGCCCAACCAGCGTGGATGCCGAGATGTTGTCGTTGTAGTAGAGCATGGCCAACTGGGCCATACGCACGAATGGGGAATTGTCGGGCCTCATGCGGGCAAACTTCCAGAGCGAGGTGGCAATGGGGCTGAGGCTGAACTTATGCGCCAGAAAACGGTATTCGTGGCAGAGCTGCTGGTAATAAGTGTCCTTCATAGCCTCGTCGCGGTAGTAATAGGGTAGGGCGTCGAGGCGCAGCAATCCTGCCTGACCGAAAAAGAGGGCCTCGACCTGAAGGAGATTGTCGCGATGTTTATCGACTGCGCGGAAGGGGATGGAGCGTGCCCAGGCATCAAAGGCATCGCCGTTGACGCCGAAGCCGAACGAACGCGCCAGCGTGGCGAAGAGTGCATCGTTCCAGTTTTTCTCATGCTGCTCGTAGCGTTCCATTATCTGTTGAAGGCGCATCTCCAGCCGCTCGAACAGCAGGGCAGAAAGCCAGCTATGGATGGCCAGCGTCGAAAGGTCGCCCACGATGCGGTAGCAGGGCGGGTAATGGTCTTCGTGGAGCAGGGCATCGTAGCTGCTGCGGATGGAGTCGGGGATGGGAAGCACCAGCTGGGGGATGAGCTGCCCGTCGCGACGGTGGATGGTGGCATCGCTCTCGCCAACGACATGGAGGATGATGGAGTCGTAGCGCTCGTCCTCGTCGTGATGGTGGAGGTACCAGTCGGAGGCTTTCACGTGAAGTTCCACGTTGCCCACCCATTTGGTGCCATCGATGACGACCTTGGCGCCAGAGAAGTCGGGACCTGCGTTGGGGTTGGGCAGTCCGGCATCGATGACCTCCACCGGCTTGCCGTCGATGGTGCGGAGGGCGGTGAGCGGAAACATCTTGTGTTTCCATATGTAGTGCAGCAGTTCTTCCATGGGACGCGTAAGAATTTGGGCAAAAATAGTGGTTTTTTGGCGAAAATGCCCTAACTTTGCGGCGAAAAAATAAAAGTGAATATGAAAATAGCCTTAATTGGATATGGCAAGATGGGCCATCTGCTGGAGGAGGTGGCCCTTAGCCGCGGCCACGAGGTGGTGAGCATTATTGACGTGGACAACCGTGCGGACTTCGACAGCGAGGCCTTCCGCAGCGCCGACGTGGCCATTGAGTTCACCGCCCCGACGGTGGCATTCGACAATGTCCGCGAGGCTTTTGCGCAGGGCGTGAAGGTGGTGAGCGGCACTACGGGCTGGTACGGCGGGCACGAGGCAGAGTTGCACAGCCTTTGTACGGAGGGCGGCAGTACGCTCTTCTGGAGCAGCAACTACAGCGTGGGCGTGGCACTGTTCCGCGCGGTAAACCGTCAGCTGGCACGGCTGATGAACGGCTGTCCCGGCTATACAGTCCGCATGGAGGAGACCCACCACATCCACAAGCTGGATGCCCCAAGCGGCACGGCTGTCACCATTGCCGACGACATCCGCGCCGAGTTGAAGCGTGCCGGGAGCGTCCCCATCACCAGCATCCGCGAAGGGGAGGTACCGGGCATCCACACCGTCTGCTACGAGAGCGAGGCGGACGTCATCACGCTGACGCATTCCGCCAAAAACCGCACAGGCTTTGCCCTGGGCGCGGTGCTGGCCGCTGAATTCACAGCTCGTCAGCACGGGGGGATTTTCGGCATCGACGACCTCTTCCCGTGGCTGAAATAAGGCGGGCAAGTCAACGAGTCAACGGGCGGGCAAGTTAAAAAACGTTACTATTGAAACGGGTGGGCGTGGACACTCCGTCTAACGCAAGACAACAAAAAAAGAATATGAAAAAAGCAAGTCGTAAGTTGTGGATTAAGTGTATCATCGTCATCGTGCTCTATCTGGCGTTCCTCTATTGGATTAAGGGCTGGTGGGGGCTGTTGGCCGTGCCGTTCATCTTCGATGCCTATATCACCAGGCTGGTGCCATGGACGTGGTGGAAAAATCTGAAGAGCGATTTCTGGCGCGGGGTGATGAGCTGGGTCGATGCCATCGTCTTTGCCCTCGTGGGCGTCTATTTTGCCAATCTCTACTGGTTTCAGAACTACACCATCCCCTCGTCGTCGCTGGAGAAGAGTCTGCTGGTGGGCGACTACCTCTACGTGAGCAAGGTGGCATACGGGCCGCGTAAGCCGATGACGCCCTTCACCATGCCCCTCACGCAGCACACCATGCCGAAGTGGCTGGGCGGCGGCAAGAGCTACATAGAGAAACCGCAGTGGAACTACAGGCGCGTGAAGGGGTGGGGCACCATCAGGCAGAACGATATCGTGGTTTTCAACTATCCCACGGGCGACACCATCGTCAGCAACCCTAAATACAGCGCTATGGACTACTACAAGCTGACTTCGGACATCAGCGCACAGTTGAATGGCGGCTACCCCGCCACAGCGGACAGCCTCTCGGCCTGGGAGGAGCGGCAGGCATTTGACCGCTTCCTGGCAAAGGGACGCCAGTATATCGCCGGCAACGAACGTGAGTTCGGCCGTGTGGCTACCCGCCCCGTCGACCGCAGGGAAAACTATGTGAAGCGCTGCGTCGGCCTGCCCGGACAGAAGCTCGAAATCAAGGACCGCATCATTTACCTGGACGGCAAGGCCAACAAGGAACCCGACAATGTGCAGTACTTCTACCAGGTTGCCACCACACGCCCCATTCCTGAGAAGGTGCGCCGCGAGCTGGGCATCAGCCTCGAGGACCTGAAAGGACGCAACGCCTCTGGCACACGCTATTTCCTGCCGTTGACGGGGCGCATGGCGGACGACCTGCGCAGCCGCGACTTTGTGACGAGCGTCACCCTGATGCCGCAGGAGACCGATGGCGGACTCTATCCGCTGAACAAGCACACGGGCTGGAGCATCGACAACTACGGCCCGCTGTGGATTCCCGCCAAAGGGGCCACCGTCCAGCTCACTCTCGACAATCTGCCTTTCTACGAACGCCCCATCCGTGTCTATGAGGGTAACGACCTCCGTGTCAAGGATGGCATCATCTACATCAACGGCGAGGTGGCCACGAACTACACCTTCCGGATGGACTACTATTGGATGCAGGGCGACAACCGCCACAACAGCCTCGACAGCCGCTATTGGGGCTTCGTGCCCGAAGACCACATTGTGGGCAAGCCCCGCTTCATCTGGCTCAGCCTCGATAAGGACCGCAGCCTTTTCGACGGCAAAATCCGCTGGAAACGCCTCTTCACGGGGGTAAGGAAATACAATTGATGCTGCTCTCCTCGGCCTATCTTCCCCCTGTCTGGTACTTCACGAAGCTTTTTTTGTGCGACGGCAAAGAGGTGCAGATTGAGCAATGGGACCACTACATGAAGCAGACCTACCGTAACCGTTGCGTCATTGGTGGCGCTGACGGCCTGCTGACGCTTACTGTCCCCACGGAGAAGGCCGACAGCCCCAAGAGCTACATGCGCGACGTGCGCATCTCCGAACACGGAAAATGGCGTCACCAACATTGGAATGCACTCGAGGCAGCCTATGGCCAGACGCCGTTCTTCCTCTATTACGAGGATGACTTCCGCCCCTTCTATGAGCGTCGCTTCGAATTCCTGTTCGACTTTAACCTCCAGCTCACCACTCTCTGCTGCCGGCTTATCGACATCCGCCCTGTGTTGTGCCCGACGGAGGAGTATTCAGCCTCCAATCATCCGGCTCCGGCCTTCAGGCCACAGTCTTCCCCCTCTGATTTCCGCGAACTAATTCACCCCCGGCACGACCCTGCTTGCGATCCTACGTTCCGTCCCGCTCCCTATTATCAGGTGTTTGCCGGTCGCTTTGGCTTCCGTCCCAACCTCAGCATCGTTGATCTCCTGTTCAATATGGGTCCTGAAAGCCTTCTTATCCTCCAGCAATCCATTTTCGCGCCAAAGGCGTAATTAAAAATGAAAAAATAAAAATGAAAAATAAAATGTCCTGTATGCAAAGTTCCCTTTCCTCTGCAGGCTCCTTCGCTGGCAAGGCTATTTATTCTTCATTCTTCATTTTTCATTAACGTAGTTATCACGGGTATGAAGGTTGTAGTTGACGATAAGATTCCCTACCTGCTGACACCCTTGCGTGGTATTGTCGAGGTGACGGCGCTGCCTGCCGAGGCCATTACGGCTGAAGCTGTCCGCGATGCTGATGCCCTTATCGTCCGCACCCGTACCCGTTGTGATGCTTCCTTACTTGGCGATAGCCGTGTCCGCTTCATTGCTACTGCCACCATCGGCTACGACCATATCGACACCGCCTGGTGCGCCTCTCACGATATCTGCTGGACGAATGCCCCAGGCTGTAACGCCTCCTCCGTCTGCCAGTATGTCGAGTGCGCTTTGCGCCTTCTGGCCAGCGAAGGTGTCATTGCCATTTCCTCATCCACCACCATTGGCATCGTTGGCGTGGGCCATGTCGGTTCGCTCGTCAAGGCCATGTCGGAGCGCCTCGGCCTCCGCACCCTTTGCTACGACCCCCCATTGGCAGCAGAATCTTCATTCCCCAATCTTCAATCTTCAATCTTCAATTTTCAATCTTCCCTCTCTGATCTTCAATCCTGCGACATCCTTACCTTCCATGTCCCCTTGACGAAAGACGGCCCCTACCCCACGTGGCACATGGCGGACGAAGCCCTTTTCGCCTCTCTTCGACGGAAACCCCTCCTTGTCAACACCTCGCGGGGTGCTGTGGTGGATACTGCCGCTCTGAAAGCTGCCTTGCGCGAAGGGCGCATCCGTCAAGCCGTCATCGACGTCTGGGAGGGCGAGCCCGATATCGACCTCGACCTGCTCCGTATGACTCGCATCACTACCCCCCACATTGCTGGTTATAGTGCCGACGGCAAAGCCCGCGCTTCCCAGATGGTTCTCGATGCCCTCACCACCCACTTTGGCCTTCCTTCGGTCGAAGCTGAGACACCTCCCCCCTCATCCACCCCTTACGACATCGATGCCGACAGCCTCCGTCTCAAAGCCTCTCCCTCCACCTTCGAATACCAGCGAAACCACTATCCCCTCCGCCGCGAGACGATTTCTGCAGACTGACCTCCCCCTTGCCCCTATTCCTGATGACCCCCTAAAAAAAGAATCCCTGAAACTCTTGTAGGAATCTCAGGAATTCTTCAAAAAATTGTTTGCAATTTGCAATTTTGCACACCTTTAAGTAGTCTTTTGAAGCGGCTACTCAAAGACTATCTTTATGCTCTTTTCTCCCATCTTCACAATGCCGACGGCTCCGTTGCGAAGGGTTGTAGGGATAGTCGTCGTATTTGCAGAAGCCTTTGCCGAGCCGACCAAGTGCCCTGACGTATCATAGATGCTGATGGCTGTGCCCTCTTCTGCTCCTTCTAAGGTCAGCAGACCGTCGTGGTTTTGTATCAAGATGGCACGGGCAGGTACGCTTGCCATGTTGTTAGTCAACCCTTCGGTCTTCGGGTCTGCATCCACCCAGCACAGGGTAGCCGTAGCCGTCTCTGAGTCCTCAAAGCCGCCCTTGGTGGCATACACGCTGATGCGGTAGGTCACACCCAACTGCACCTCATTGCCGCTATACGACCGGATGTCCTCGTCCGTGATGGTTGCCTGGCAAACAGCCCCCTCTGTGGCGCAGTTGAATGTCAGCTTGCCGTTCGTGTAGCTGATAGTGGGTTTTGCGCATTGCTGCGGGTCAGGGGGGTTATCACCGCCAGGCCCAGTACCCTCTTCCATAAACACAAAGTCTTTCCACCCATCCGTGGCCTTGTATTGTTCAATCGTTCCTTTGGGCACATACAACGTGGCATTGTTGAAGGTGTTTAGAGAAAACGTCCTATAGCTTGATGATGATTTCCCAACGATTCCGAATGGTTTTTCAATCAGCGAAACGACAATAGGAATGTTTGCACCATCGAAAGCGCGCCAACGAATGCTGGTTACAGAGTTGCCAATGGTAACGCTTGTCAGGGCTGTGCAGTAAGAGAACGCACTTTCACCAATGCCGGTCACGGAGTTGGGGATGGTGACGCTTGTCAGGCCAGTGCAGTGAGAGAACGCTGAAATCTCAATAGTAGTTACGGAATTAGGGATGGTAACGCTTGTCAGGCCAGTGCAGTCATAGAACGCACATTCACCAATGGTGGTCACGGAATTGGGGATGGTGATGCTTGTCAGGCTAGTGCAGTTAGAGAAAGCATATTCACCAATGGTGGTCACGGAATAGGGGATGGTGACGCTTGTTAGGCCAGAGCAGCCAGAGAACGCATTCTTACTTATGCTGGTCACTGTATTAGGGATAACCAAGTTTGTAATTTCATTATTCTCATCACAATATAAATGATGTGCATAATAAAGGGGATTACTGGAAAAAGAAATGTTGCACCAGCTTGCAATATCTTTTACAATAACTTTAGATAGACCATAGCAATTTTTGAACGCTTGACTACCAATTTTTTTTATGGAGTTGGGGATAGTGACGCTTGTAAGGCCAGTGCAGTCATAGAACGCTTCTTCACCTATGCTGGTCACCTTTCGAGTCCTGTTCATAAAAGTCACCTCGTCAGGGATGACTACTTTCCCAGAATAATGTTTACTAGAAGGAGAACTCGTCACCTCCAATCCCGTACCATTATTAATATAGTTATAATAAATGGTAACTCCATCCTCATTCTCTACGGCAAGGTCGTAGCCAAACGCCTTTGTGGCGGTCAGGCTCAGGAGGAGGGTGAGGAGCAGGAAACTACCGATGCTGTATCTTTTCATCGTTGTAATGTATTGATTTTGTTATTTTCTGCCCGCAAAGATAGAAAAAGAATCCCTGAAACTCCAAAAGAATCTCAGGAATTCTTCAAAAAAGTTGTTGCAAGTTGCAGTTTTGTGTGCTTTTTACTCTAATTTTCGGTACTTTCCCTTGTCATTACCAGCACGGATGCGTTGGACTTTGCCATCGTCCTGAAGGCGTTTGATGCAGCTGTTGATGCTGTTCTTGTTGCCTTCGTAGCCATAGCAACGGTCAATATCCTCACGGGTGAAGACGCTGGGTAAATTTTTGTAGGCTATGGCGGTGTGGCTTTGGAGTTTCTTGCCCGCAAGTTGGCTGGATTCAATCTTGCGGTAGTACTCTTCCGCGATTCCCTTGAAGAAATAGTGCTGGAACGACAGTTGTGCCTTGGCAATCAACAGGGCAAGCTGAAGGTCGTACCTGTCGGTGCTGAAGGTTTCGTTGCAGCGCCAGTAGCCGTTCTCATCCTGCTTCATCTGATCCCAATGCCGACTGACGATGAAGGGCAGGCTGTAGTTTATCGCGTGCCAACAGGGACGCTTCAGCAAGTCCTCTTCGGCTCGGGATTTGTTCTCCCTGGCCTCGTCCATGCGTTGTGACGTCCACTTGTGGAGGGCATCACTGATTTCCTTCGCTGGAATTTCACCACAGGTCTTGTCCAGTTTGTAAGCCCATTGAAGAAGCAGATTGTCACGTCGCTCATCCTCAGGGGTGTATGCGCGGTTTTTCATCATCTCGAAATTGGAGTCGCCCATGGGCACTACGGTCAGACGGCTGGGAAGACCTGAGCCGAAATTGTCCGTCGTTACCTGTTTTGCAAGGGCATACTCTGTGCCGGAGTACATGAAGTTGGCCACCACGTCCACCTCTCCCACGCAGGCCGTAGTGGTCTTCAGGAACGAGCCCTGAGGTTCGTTGTGGAATCCCTTCAGATGCAGCGAAGAGATGTTCATATAGTCTTTCTTCATCTGCGTGAGGGTGTTGTCCAACTCGCTGTCCGTGATGGTGACGTGCAGCTGCCAAGGCTCGCCGTCAATATCTTCCTTGTTGAAGAACATGGCATCCCTGATGGCTGCTGCTGAGCTTTCTGCGGGCAGACAGCGGTAGATGCCCGTAGGACGTGCAGAGCTGTTCTTGGCAGAGCCGTTCTTCTGCTCGTGCTCCATGTTCCACTTATTCAGGGCATCAATCTGCGCCTGATCGGTTTTCTTGATGGGGGTCATCATGATGCGGTAAAAATCCACCAGAATGTGCTTGCCGCTGCCCATGCGCCCTATCAGTTCAAGGATGTTGTTCAGACGGCACTTTCTTCCGGGTTTTGGCCAGAAGCGATACCAGCACCGCGTCATCAGGGTCATGGAGTAGGCTCCCCCAATAAACAGCGCAGCAATGTAATGCTTACGCGGGAGATTATGGCAGAATAGTTCTAGCAGGGGGAAGCGGGGCATCAGCTTCTTGATGTCTGCCCCCAGGCTGTTGAGGAACTGGAGGAGGTCTTTCTCCGGTGTGGGCTGACCACCTAACATTTGCTTGTTCTGCTCTGCGACAAGACTGCTGTAGCTCCTGCCTGTCAGCGATTCGATGGCACGGCGCATACCCACCGAAGGCTGGGGAGAGCTGATGTACTCTTGCTCACGCTTCTCCATCAGCTTCTTGGCTGCCTGAAGGATGGACTCTATCTCCTTCTGCCCGCGCTCCCTGATGATCTCCTGAATGAAGGCCAGCTGAAGCATGTCCTGTCGCACGGCATCCACATTGCCGTCCCTTAATATAATAAGGTCATAGGCGAGGGAGATGCCCGTCTTGTGGCGGCTGCCCTGAGGGACACCATTGGGAAGCAGGACATTCACAAAGTCCAGAACCTGATGGCCGAACACCAGCGGCAGCTCCTGGGTGGACGGTGTCTGCTGGCTGACGGTCACTTCGGTAGCAGACGTGGGGGTGACGACGGCATTGTCCTCATGGAAGCGGTTTTCGCTGTGGATGGGGTTGCAGCTGCCCCTGCCCATGCGATAGGCACCGCCATAGAGGGTTTCCATCTGGGCTTCATCCTCCACTTCGCCCTCCGTGCCAAACAGCAGCTTCTCGTTCATGAAGAGGATGTCCCCACGGCAGGGGGCATAGCTGATGCGGGTGGCATCGATGCAGCTGTCGTCGAGGACTGGCTTGCCTGTGGTGCCCATCAGGTCAAGAATCCCCAAGTCGCGAGCCAGACAAATCTGATTGTCTGCTATGTTGCCCAGCTCGGGGCGGGAAACTCCAACCAGTCTCAGTCCATCCCCCGAAGAGGTGATATAGGCCAAGGGTGTCTGCCAAGGGAATCCTTCTGCTTGGGTGCGGGCGAAGATTTCCCGAGGATTACAGGGCAGATGGTCGAAGTCAATCATAAACAGTTTGCCGAGGACAACGTCCTCCAGCTTCCGTTGGTTGCCCTTGAAGGCTTTGGCAGCGAAGATGAAGCACGGCAGCCCCATCTTCAGCGCGTTCGTCCACCGAAGCAGTTTCTCTGCCTCAGAAAGACTCTGGAAATCAGCCTCAGCAGCATGTTTCTCGCAGAAACTCTGGAACTTGCCATCTGCCACAAAGCTGTCAAGCGACAACCCCTCACGGACAGCCTTTTCCACTTCGCGCCGCATGCTGATGCGCCAACTTACATCCTCACTATCAACAATCCGATTGAAGTCAGCCAGGGTACAGGGGAGCAAAGCTCCCCCATACTGGTTTTCCTGAAACATAAAGTTACTCATAATCAAATTCTTTTAGATTATTGACTAACTTGATGTTGTTAATGAGGATTTGGTTAATCCATTTCCCATTTTCTTTGTATTTCCAGAAAATGGGATGAATTTCTACCCAATCACCCTTTTTAAAAGGATAAAGAGCATCATCACCTATTAGAGTAGCGACAAAGCGATGCACAGAGCATCGTCCAGGCTCTCTTAAATGGATTGAGCACTGCGGTTGAAAACTAAAGTGATTCATACCATCACTCATTTTTGCTCGGATAATAGTTCCGATTTGTTCGACCTCCATGAGAAGGCTCTGGTTAAGTTTTTTCATAATAAGAAAACTAAAAAATTAAACAAAAAAATTGTCACTCAGTCCGTTTTCTATGATCACTCGAAAAACAAAAGGTTCATCCGACAAATGCGTAGTTGTTGTGATGTAACGACAGAATCTTGAGTTCGAAGAACTTTTCATCTCTATATCCGTATGCTTGTCGCTTCATTGTTTTGATTTTATTGTTTATGCCTTCGATTTTTCCTGTAGAGA
>JAFXXQ010000004.1 GCA_017542145.1 Bacteroidaceae bacterium
ATAAAAATTACTATATATAATTATATATAATCATATATAATAAAAGTTTTGTTCAGGGGTGTGGTGGTGCTCATGAGAAAACTGATATCTGATATCTGAGTCACCGCCTCATCCCATCCCTCGGAAAATCGGTAAATCGGATTTTTCTTGCATTTCGCTGCAACGCTTTGTATTTGTACTTTCTCCGAAAAATGTGGAAAACGTGTGGATAACTTTTGCCGTTTTTTCTTGGCGGTATGGGGAAAACGGCGTATCTTTGCGAACGACAATGAGGGGAAAATCCTTCTATTTATTAACTTATAAAACGCTTATAATATGACTGATGTAAAAATCGGAACGAGGGGCGTGGCGGCCCCGATGAAAACAGCCAAGGAGATAGACAGGTGTCTGCAAGAGGTGGGGTTGTCGGTCGAAGCCCTTGAGACAGAGTTGGAACAGAAGGGCCGGCGCATCGCCGAGCTGGAACAGGAGGTCGAGCGCCTGCGGAACGACCCCTGGTCGAGCCGCGTGACGTACGACAACGTGGTGGAACTGATTGCCTCGTACGAGGACGCATCGCAGCGCGACGAGGCGCGCAAGCTGCTGGAGCCCATGCTGAAGCGCGAGCAGGTGCGCCAGCTGCGGCGCGACATCAAGCGCAAGGTGGCCGAGCTGAACGCCGAGGAGGCGTCCGGCACGCCCGCTACCATCCACGTGGAGGGCGACTATGTGGTGAACAAACGAGTGGAGAACGAGGTGGACCATGTGGCCCCAGGGGCTACGGGCATCCTGAAAAATGCGCTGTGACATGAACATCGAAGAACTGCAGCGTACGCTCGAGGCCATCGCCAAGGGCGGCATCAGCGTCGCCGGCGACCTGGTGATGGAGAAGCACGTGGAGTATGAGGTGAACAACGTGGAGGCCGGCGGCATAGGCATACAGATAACGGGCGGCAGGGACGATGCGCCCATGACGGCAGCCGACAAGGACATCCGAGGGGCCCTCGAGGAACTGCTCAGGGCAAGGGACGAGAAGGGCGAGCGCGTGTTCAGGAACAAGAAGCAGTGGTGGGCCGTGTACAGGGTGCTCCAGACCTTCTGCAACTACCCCACGAAGATGACGTCGTTTGTCGTGAAGGTGAAGGACCTGGGGCTCGACGGCGCCGAGGGTGCGACGGCCCTCACCTACGACTCACTGCAGGCCGCACCCAAGGAGGTGCCCCTGATGACGTGCTCCCCTGCCGCATGGGATTCGCTGAAGGACAAGAGCGAAAACTACAGGCAGCAGTACGTGGTGGCCGAGTTCCTGATGCTGAAACTGGGCATAAAGTCGTAGGGGGAGTTCCAAGAAGAATTCCGGAATTCCAAGAACCGTTCCCGACTCGGATTTTTGCCGAGCCGGGAATTTTATTACCCCTACCTTTGCATCGGAAACGGACGAATGAACCGCGAACGGACGTCGGTTCAGGGTAGCCTGAAAACAACTGTATGAGAAATTTGGACAACATTGTTCTGGAGAAGAAAATGCAACTGCGTTGCCTGACGAAGAGGGCGCAGTTCGCCGAGCTCTGCAGCATCGTGGACGTGCTGGACGACGAGTACCGTCTGGCCATGCTGGACGCGCTGATCTGCTTCTGCCGCAAGGGGCGCAGCACGGTGTGGCCGAACAGCCTGGTGATGACGCGCCTGTTCAGCGCCTGCAAGCGCATCCTCTGTGCCGAGGCCGACGACGACGACGACTTCGACTTCGCAGCCTACCATCGCTGCGCGTAAAAACCTGATTTATTAACCATCAAAAAAAAACCGAAAACGTTTTGTGACACTATGAAGAAACTGATTTTCATCGAACATGCCATCGAACTGATGGACAAGCTGTCGGACAGCAAGCGAGTGGAAGGTGTTCTGTACAGGGACCAGAGCACGGGTGAGATAACCTTCAAGGCGTACAACCGCCTGCCGCGCCGCCGGCAGAAGGACCGCCTGGTGTGCCAGCTTGAGCACGGCTGGGTGAGGGAGAGCCCTGAGCGTTACAAGTTCTTCTCGTCGGTCAAGAAGTCGCTGGGTGCCGTGCGCGTCAGCATGGCCATGAAGCGCGACCTTGACCGTGCCTCGAGCGAGATCTTCATCGAGGAAATCACCGAAGCGTAACGAAAGGAGGACCTGACGATGTCGAGATTCGATTTAGGACGAAACATCCGTAACCCCAAGACCGTGCCTGCCACGGCCGAGGGGTTCTACCGGGCGGCCGACGATGCCAAGACCGTCCGCATCTGTGGCGAGCTGGCCGACGTGCAGGAGGCACGCCTGCGCGGCGGGCTGACGAAGGACGAGTACCGCACGCAGAAGGCTGCGCTGAAGCTGGGGCTGCCCTTCTACACCCCTCACGCCCACTTTGCGAAGGGCTACAAGAGCAGCGAGGGCGAGCCTGTGGACTCGGGCAAGGCCGTCATCGACGTGGACGGCTGCAGCCACTTCGCCGAGCTGTACGAACGCCACCTGAAGGGGCGCGAACGGGCGCTGGGCATCAACATGGTGAACCGCTCCGTCAGCGGCACGGGCGGACACGTGCTCTTCGACATCCCCGAGGGGCTGACGCGCCGGCAGGCGCAGGCGTGGATGGCGCACGAGCTGGGCGACGTGGCCTTCGACAAGGCCGTGCACGAGGTGGAGCGGGCCATCTACATCCCCTGCCGCGCGTACATCCTCTACATCGACGAGGAGCTGATGTTCAGCGACACGCTGCATGGGGCAGTAGGAGTGGAAGGCAGCAAGGACCTCAAGGACCTCAAGGACCTCAAGGACCTTAACGACGCCAGCGGCGCCAGGGAAGCCAAGGGCAAGGGGGGTGCCGCCCCTGCCGACGAGCGCACGCGCTTCATCGCCCAGGGGGTGATGAGGGAGAAGGGACTGGCCCGACAGGACTTCCTCGACGAGGGCGGACGCCACACCAGCGTGAAGATGTTCCTCAGCGGCGCGACACCCCTGCTGACGGAGGCCGAGGCGAACGGGGTGCTCAGCGAGCTGATGCCCGACCACTGGGCCGACGAGAACATCCAGACGCTCGTCAGCGACTTCTACACCAAGTACCACGACCCCACGCAGCGGCTGCTGAAGTACCAGGAGGCACTCTTTACCGAGAGCCGTCGACTGGGAAGGAATGACGGAAAGGGGAGCCCTGCTGACGAGGAGCGGAGCCTCGCAGCCGAGCCTCCGGCCATGCCCAGGCGCCTGCCCAGGCTGATAGCGCTGCTCACGGGCAAGACCCCTGCTGCCTACCGTGCCGCCGTGGCCCACGCCGTGTTCCCCCCGCTGGCGACGCACCTGTGCGACGTGCGCTTCCGCTATACTGACAACGTGGAGCACGAGGCCACGCTGATGAACTGCCTGATGGCTGCCACGGGCGCCGGCAAGGGGTGCATCGACGAGCCCATCGCCCACATCATGGCCGACATCGAACGGCGCGACGAAGAGAACACGCGTCGCGAGGCCGAGTGGAAGAAGGACTGCATGCGCAAGGGCGCGAACAAGGACAAGCTGCTGCGGCCCGAGGGGCTGGTGATTCAGACCATCGACCCTGACATGACGAAGCCGGCACTCGTCACCCGCATGGACGAGGCAGAGGGGCACTTCGTGTACGTGAAGCTGAACGAGCTGGACCTCTTCGAGCAGCTGCGCGGCACCACCGGCAAGCAGCACTTCCAGCTGATGTGCCTGGCCTTCGACCCTGGTGCCACCTACGGACAGACGCGCGTGGGCACGCAGAGCGTGACGGCACGCCCTCGCTGCCGCTTCAACTGGAACGCCTGTACCACCCTCCAGAAGGGGCGTCGCTTCTTCAGCCGCGTGCTGACCGACGGACCCATCTCGCGCATCAACTTCTGCACCATCCCCGAGGACGAAATCGGTGCCGAGCAGCCCGTCTATGGACAGTACGACACGGCCTTCGACGAGGCCCTGCGCCCCTACATCGGCAACCTCACGGCCGCCCGAGGGCTCATCGACTGCCCACAGGCCACACAGCTGGCGCGACGTCTGCAGCAGGAGTGTGCCGAGTTTGCGCGCCTCTCGCAGAGCGAGGTCTATTGGAACCTCTCGCACCGTGCCTGCGTCATCGCATGGCTGAAGGCGTGTGTGCTCTACGTGGCTAACGGGCAGCGCTGGGAACGGGGCATCGAGGAGTTCGTGCGCTGGAGCCTCGAGTACGACCTGTGGTGCAAGATGCAGTTCTTCGGCGCCGACATCGAGCAGGCCATGAAGGGCGACGAGCGCACGGGCACACGCGGCCCGAGGAACCTGCTGGAGCTGCTGCCCACGACCTTCACCCTCGACGACGCACGCCGTGTGCGCCAGCAGCAGGGGCTCGGCACGGCACACACCGCCAAGATGGTGCGCAACTGGAAGAGCCGAGGCTACGTGACTCAGATATCAGATATCAGTTTTCAGAAGAGCGCACGATTCGCGCGGGTGGGGGAGACGTGATGTCCCCCCCCCTGCCTGCCCTGCGCTTCAGCCGTCGGCCCTGCGCAGCTTGCGCCAGGCGCGGATGTACTGCACGGTGCCGAAGACGGCGAGGGCGAGCATGACGCCGTAGATGAGGATGTAGCGCGGGGTGCTCTCGGTAATTCCGAGTACAATGTAGAGGCTGTCGGTGATGAGCCACAGCAGCCAGGCGTTGACGTCCTTGCGGACAAGAAGGAACGTGGCGGCGATGTTCATGGCCGTGCAGGCGCTGTCGATGAACGGGTGGTTGGAGACGTGGCGGTCAACGAGGAAGATAACGGTGGTGAGCGCGGCGACTGCCAGCAGCGTCCATAGCGGGTTCGTCCAGCGGATGGAGCGCTCGTTCTCCTTGGGCGACCGCCGCCACGTGCAGAAGCCGATGACGGCCATGACGGCGCCGTAGGCATTGTAGATGCTGCTCATGACCAGACGGTCGTAGGCGAAGAAATAGGCCATGATGCCGCACGAGAGCAGGCTGAAGAGCCACGCCCAGCGATGGGTCTTGGCGGCAAAGAGGACGGTGAGCACGTGGGCAACGATGACTATGGCGTTGAGAATGGCTTCCATGTTTTGAATTTATAATTGATAATGGATAATTGTCTTTGTTTTTCCGGCTGCGAAGGTAATGCAGTTTTTTCAAAAAACCGCAAAAAAAATGAAGAATTGATAGCCAAGGAACGAAAAAAAGCACTATCTTTGCAGCGAAAAATAGAAAGAAACAATGCGGTTAAAGAGTACCCAATTGAATATCAGTAAAAGATGTTCTTCCCCTGTTATCGGGGCCGCTTGTTTTACCGACGAAAAGGAGTTATGGAATTTGTGCCTTTGCACAAATTCCTTTTTTTATAATTTAGGATAATATGGAAGAACTTAAACACGAATGTGGCATTGTGCTGATGCGGTTGCTGAAACCGCTCAGCTGGTATCAGCAAAAATACGGGTCGTGGATGTACCCGATGCGCAAGCTCTATCTGATGATGGAGAAGCAGAAAAACCGCGGACAGGAGGGCGCAGGCATCGCCTGCCTGAAGATGAACGCGCAGCCCGGCGAGGAGTATATCTTCCGCGAACGTGCCCTGGGCAAGGACGCCATCCCCGAGGTGTTCAGCAAGGCTAACCGCTGTGTGTTCAACAACCGCGACAACAGCACGTGCCAGGACCCGAACTTTGCCGAGCGCTGGCTGCCCTATGCAGGAGAAATCTACATGGGCCATCTGCGCTACTCCACCACAGGCAAGAGCGGCATGGAGTACCTGCACCCCTTCATGCGCCGCAACAACTGGAGGGCGAAGAACCTGCTGCTCTGCGGCAACTTCAGCATGACCAACAACGACGAGGTCTTCGACATGCTCACCGAGAAGGGGCAGCACCCGCGCCGCGCAGCCGACTCGTTCTTCCTGTTGGAGTTCATGGGGCACAGGCTCGACCGTGAGGTGGAGCGCGTCTATCAGGAGGCTGTTGAGAGGGGACTTGAGAACCGCGATATCACGGAATACATCGAAGCCAACGTGGATATGCGCAACGTGCTGCGTACCTGCTGCCCCGTGTGGGACGGCGGCTACGTCATCGAGGGCGTCACGGGCAGCGGCGAGTCGTTCGTCATCCGCGACCCGTGGGGCATCCGCACAGCGTTCTGGTATGCCGACGATGAGATGGTGGTGGTCACCTCCGAGCGCCCTGCCATGCAGAACGCGCTGACCATTGAGGTGGACGACATCCACGAGCTGCAGCCCGGCCAGGCACTTCTCGTCAACAGCCGCGGAGAGGTGTCGCTGGAGCAGATTATGGAGCAGAAGGCCCTGCTCCCCTGCTGCTTCGAGCGCGTCTATTTCAGTCGTGGTAACGACAAGGACATCTACCGCGAGCGTAAGAAGCTGGGCGAGCTGTTGCTCGAACCTGTGCTGAAAGCCATCGACAACGACCTCGTACATACGGTGTTCTCCTTTATCCCTAATACGGCTGAGGTCGCCTCGTTCGGTATGGTGCAGGCCTTTGAGAATTATCTCGGTCGGAAGAAGATTGAAAAGATTCTGGCCCTGGGACCGAATCCCTCGCAGGCCGATTTGGAGAGAATCATCCTCCAGCGTATCCGCAACGAGAAGGTTGCGCTGAAGGACATCAAGCTCCGCACCTTCATCACCGAGGGCAACAGCCGCAACGACCTTGCGGGACATGTCTATGACATCACCTATGGCAGCATCGTGCCGCATGAAGACAACCTGGTCATCATCGACGACAGCATCGTGCGCGGCACGACGTTGCGCGAGAGCATCCTACGCATCCTCGACCGCCTGCACCCCAAGAAAATCGTCATCGTCAGCAGCTCGCCGCAGGTACGCTATCCCGACTACTACGGCATCGACATGGAGAGCATGGACCAGTTCATCGCCTTCATCGCCGCCATGGACCTGCTGCGCGAACGCGGCTTATGGAACATCGTCACCGACACCTATCTGGCCTGCAAACGTCAGCTGACGTTGCCGAAGGAGCAGATGGTGAACGCCGTAAAGAGCATCTACGAGCCCTTTACCGCCGATGAGCTTTCGGTGAAGATAGCCGAGCTACTGCGCCCAGCCGACCTGAAGGCCGACTTCGAAATCGTCTATCAGACGATGGAAGGACTGCACACCGCCTGCCCCAACCACTTGGGCGACTGGTACTTCAGCGGCGACTATCCTACGCCTGGAGGCACACGTCGGGTGAATATGGCTTACATTGATTACTACGAGAAAAACTACATCCACAACTGAATATGAAAGCAACTCTTATATTGGAAGACGGTGCCTGTTTCGAAGGCATCGCATTCGGCGCAGCCACAGCCGTGCAAGGTGAAGTGGTGTTCAACACAGCCATGATGGGCTATGTGGAAAATCTGCAGGATCCGGCTAACACGGGACAGATTCTTGTCTGTACCTATCCGATTATCGGCAACTATGGCGTTCCCTCGAAGGAAGTGATGCTGGACGAGGACCTCGGTCTCTTTGATTCTGAGCATATCCATGCTTCAGCGCTCATCGTCAGCGACCTGAGTGAGCACTACAGCCATTGGAGCGCTGTGGAAACCCTTGAGAGCTGGATGAAGCGCGAGAACGTCCCTGGCATACGTGGCATAGATACTCGTGCCCTGACCCAGTATCTTCGCGAGCATGGTACGATGATGGGACAGATTGTGCCGGAAGGAGCAGAGATAGTTCCTGTTGAATTGGAAGAAAAGAACGAGGTAGCCCTCGTGTCGCATCCGGAAACGAGAGAATTCGCTCCGACGGGCGAAGCAAATGGAAAGCATGCCGTTGTGGTGGATCTTGGCTGCACAGCGGGACTGATAGCTGCTCTGCGTGAGAAAGGCTACGTCGTTACTCGTGTGCCATTCGATGCTCCCTTTGATACGACGGATGCCGACTGCTTGTGGCTTTCCAACGGACCTGGCAATCCGTTGCTCTGCCCTGAAACCATCAGCCGCATTGCTACGATGCTGCAGGGCGATAAGCCTGTGGTGGGCCTTGGCCTTGGAAGCCAGTTCTTGGCTCTTGCTGCTGGAGCCCAGCTGCTGGCGCTGCCCTATGGGCATCGTGGGCATAACCATGCAATACGTCGTCTGGCAGACAATCATTGCTATATCTCCACGCAGAATCACGGCTATGCCGTCGATGCCGCCACGTTGCCTGAAGGGTGGAGCGTGACATTTGAGAATATCCACGACGGCTCTTGCGAAGGTATCCGCTGCGACGGCAAACCTTTCTATGGCTTCCAGTTCAACCCCGAGACGAAGAGTGGCGCCCTTGACTGGGACGCTGTCCTGGCTATGGCTAACGGCGAATGGCCGACCGAACCCGTGCGCTCTTGTCAGGGAGGCCTGCGTCTGCCGAAGAAAGTCTTACTTCTTGGCAGCGGCGCATTGAAAATCGGCGAAGCGGGAGAATTCGACTATTCTGGTTCGCAGGCGCTCAAGGCTATGCGTGAACAGGGCGTCAAGACGGTGCTCATCAATCCTAATATTGCTACTGTGCAGACGTCCGAGGGCGTTGCCGATAAGGTTTATTTCCTTCCCGTCACGCCTTACTTCGTGGAACGTGTCATCCAGAAGGAGCAGCCCGATGCCATCCTGCTGGCCTTTGGCGGGCAGACGGCGTTGAACTGCGGCGTGCAGCTCTTCAAGAGCGGCGTGCTGGATAAATATAATGTGCGCGTACTGGGTACCCCCGTGCAGACCATCATCGACACCGAAGACCGCGAGCTGTTCAACGAGCGTCTTGCCGAAATCCACGTCAACACCATCAAGAGTGAGGCTGTGGAGACGATGGCTGACGCCAAGCGTGCGGCACGCGAGCTCGGCTATCCCGTCATCATCCGCTCGGCATATGCCCTTGGCGGTCTGGGCAGCGGCTTCTGCGACAACGAGGAAGAACTGGTGCGACTGGCAGAGAAGAGTTTCTCTTTCTCTCCGCAGATTCTGGTGGAGAAAAGCCTCAAGGGTTGGAAGGAAATCGAGTTCGAGGTGGTTCGCGACGGCTACAACAACTGCATCACCGTCTGCTCGATGGAGAACTTCGACCCGCTTGGCATCCATACGGGCGAGAGCATCGTCATTGCTCCTGCTCAGTCGCTGACGAACAAGGATGTAACCAAGCTGCACGAGCTCTCCATCCGCATTGTCCGCCACTTGGGCATTGTGGGCGAGTGTAACATACAGTTTGCTTATGACCCCATGAGCGAAGAGTACTACGTTATCGAAGTCAATGCCCGACTGAGCCGTTCATCGGCTTTGGCTTCGAAGGCGACGGGGTATCCGTTGGCAGCCGTAGCAGCAAAGATTGGTCTTGGCTATGGTCTTTGGGAGATTCGCAACGCCGTCACCCGTACTACCAGCGCCTTCTTCGAGCCGAGTGTGGACTATGTCGTCGGCAAGTTCCCCCGCTGGGACCTCGGCAAGTTCCACGGGGTGGATAGGGAGATTGGCTCCTCTATGAAATCCGTGGGCGAGGTGATGAGCATCGGACGCAGCTTCGAGGAGGTCATTCAGAAGGGGCTCCGCATGATAGGGCAGGGGATGCATGGTTTCGTGGAAAACCGCGAGCTGGTTATTCCTGACCTTGACAAGGCGCTCAGCGAGCCTACCGACAAGCGAATCTTCGTTATCAGTAAGGCTTTGCGGGCTGGTTATTCCGTCGATAAGCTTTATGAGCTTACGAAGATTGACCGTTGGTTCCTCTACAAATTGGAGGGTATCATGCAGACGAGCCGCGAGCTTCATGCCTGCGGAGGCTTGGAGAATCTCAGCGACGAGTTGCTTGTGAAGGCCAAACGCCAAGGCTTTAGTGATTTCCAGCTTTCCCGTGCCTTGGGCTTGGAAACTTCATTGGGCAATCACGAAGGAGTGCTGGCTGTGCGTGCTGAGCGTAAACGCCGTGGCATCCTGCCTGTTGTTAAACAGATTGATACGCTGGCTGGCGAAGTGCCTGCACAAATCAACTACCTCTACCTTACTTATAACGGTACGAAGCACGATGTGGAGTTCTTCCACGACGACCGAGGTATCATTGTCCTTGGCTCTGGTGCCTACCGTATCGGCTCGTCTGTGGAATTCGACTGGTGCAGCGTTCAGGCACTCAATACCGTCCGCAAGGAAGGCTTCCGTAATATCGTCATTAACTACAATCCTGAAACCGTCAGCACTGACTACGACGTTACCGACCGTCTTTATTTCGATGAGCTCAGCTTCGAGCGCGTCATGGATATCATCGAGTTGGAAACACCGCGTGGTGTCATTCTCTCCACAGGTGGACAGATTCCCAACAACCTTGCCCTGCGTCTCGATGCCCAGCGTGTGCCCATCCTCGGCACTTCGGCACAGGATATCGACCACGCTGAAGACCGCGAGAAGTTCAGCGCCATGCTTGACAGCATAGGCGTGGATCAGCCTGAGTGGAGCGAACTTACCTCGCTGCAGGACATTAACGGCTTTGCCGAACGTGTCGGCTTCCCCGTGCTCGTTCGCCCCTCTTACGTTCTTTCAGGTGCAGCAATGAACGTTTGCAGTAATTCCGAGGAGTTGGAGCGCTTCCTGCAGCTGGCAGCCGATGTCAGCCAGGATCATCCTGTAGTCGTCAGCAAGTTCATCGAAGGCGCCAAAGAGGTGGAAATGGATGCCGTAGCCCGCGATGGTGAAATCATTGCCTATGCCATCAGCGAACACATTGAGTTTGCTGGCGTCCACAGCGGCGATGCCACTATTCAGTTCCCCCCGCAGAAACTCTATGTCGAGACCGTGCGCCGCATCAAGCGCATCAGCCGCCAGATTGCCAAGGAACTCCACATTTCCGGACCCTTCAACATCCAGTATCTGGCACGCGACAACGACATCAAGGTCATCGAGTGCAACCTGCGTGCTTCGCGCAGCTTCCCCTTCGTCAGCAAGGTGCTCAAGATAAATCTTATCGAACTGGCAACGCGTGTGATGCTTGGCTTGCCCGTCAATCCTCCCGAGAAGAGCCTCTTCGACCTGGACTATGTGGGCATCAAGGCCTCGCAGTTCTCCTTCAACCGTTTGCAGAAAGCGGATCCTGTGCTGGGTGTCGATATGGCCTCGACGGGCGAAGTGGGGTGTCTGGGCGATGATAGTTCTGTGGCCATACTTGCCTCCATGCTTTCCGTCGGCCAGCGTATTCCGGCAAAGAATATCCTGCTCTCTACGGGTACAGCACGTCAGAAAGCTGCTATGCTTGATGCGGCCAAACTATTGCGGGCTCA
>JAFXXQ010000005.1 GCA_017542145.1 Bacteroidaceae bacterium
ATTATTATTATTATTAAATAATTAATTATTAATATATTATATGAATAAATAGATAAAAAAGAGAATGGGAGGCGTGTGACATATACCCTTTTTTAAAAATTGTGACTGAGACTTGAGACTGTTGTTGCACCTGCACGTCTTCCTCTACGAGGCCCATGGTGAATAGAGAAAGGGAGCCATGCGGCTCCCTTTCTGAAAAAGTGTTTGCTAAAGGCTTGGCCTTACTTTGCCCAGCAGAGTTTCTTGCCGTAGCAGTAGTGGACGATGCCTTCGCTGGCCTTTGTAACGTTCTCCTCGTTGTAGGCAAACTCGTTGTCGGGATAGGGGAAGCGATAGGGGAGGTCGTCGCAGTCGGCGTAGGTCTTCTTCTCGCCCGGATACTGGGCGCAGGTGGTGCCTGTGCTGTAGGTGACAGGTTCACGCAACGTGGTGGGATAGCCTGTGCGGCGATAGAGGCACCAGGCTTCCTGCCCTTGCTTGTAAAGGGCGACCCATAGTTCGTTGTAGATGCAGTCGAGGGCCTTTGAGGCATCGAATTTACCCTTTCCTGCCAGATAATCGGCTGCCTGAGCGGGAACGTCATTATCTGCAAAAGAGCAGGTGACGCCGTTGTTGTAGGCTTGCTCGGCGGTGTAGCCGACGTTCCAGCCCTTCTGTGCTGCTTCGGCGATGAGGAACCAGGTTTCAGCAGCACGGAAGTAGGGCGATGTGCCGGCAGGATCGTTGTAGTATTTGTCGCCAGGATAAGAGTAGTCAGCAGCCGAACCGCCGTTGTAGTTGACTTGGCAGCCATGGAGCAGACCGACGTACTCACCGCTGTTCTCCGCAGGAAGGGCAAAGATAGGCAGACGGGGGTCGTCCTGCTGTTTCATACGACGGATAAAGACCTCAGACATCTGGAAATCGTTGGGACGGGTGAGGCGATTGTTGTACCAGCGTTCGCGATAGCTGGCGCTGCCGTCCCACTTGAACTCGCAGTTCTGTGAACACTCTTCGATAACGGGGTATTTGGTGGGATTGCCAAGGATTTCCTCGAAGGTTGTCTTAGACTTGGCTGCCTGGCTGGACATGCCAGAGAGACGCATGGCGATACGGAGACGGAGCGAATTGCAGAAACGCTGCCAGTTCTCGATGTCGCCTCCGAAGAGGAAGTCGCCGTCGCCCAGCTCGTCATCCCCCAGACCGTTTGCCCAACTGTCGGCAATAGCCTTGAAATTTTCGATAAGTGCGTTATAGACATCTTCGTCCTTGTCAAAGACGGGCTTGATGTTTCCACCATTCACACCTTGGAATGCCTCGCTGTAGGGGATATCGCCAAAGCTATCGACGGTGAGCAGAAGCATGAAGTTCTGGAGCATCTTGGCCACGTTTTGGATGTTCTTGGCCTCATTGGGGTCGGTACGGTTGATGATATCCTGCAACTGCGGATAGAGGGTATACGTCTGATACCATTTGTTGCCGAACTCGTTGTTTGTGGGCAGGTAGTTGAAACGTTCAGCGTCGTATCCGAGGCTAGTGTAACCCACCCAGTCGGAGAGACGGGTGAGTTCATCACCCCAGTTGACGCTCATCTGCTCAATGCAGTAGCCGAGCATATTGGTAACGGGAGCAGTGGCGTAGGCATCAGGGTCGGTGTTGATTTTCTCAAAGTCCTTTGTACAAGCACTTAGCACGAGAACCACAATGGCTGTCAGCAGGGAATATTTCATTATCTTTTTCATTTTGAATCTGTTTTTAAGGTTTGACATCATCAGTTTCTCTTCCTTAATTCTTTATTTAGAAGGTAAGATTAACTTTGAAACCATAGCTGCTGCAAGAAGGCGTCGCTGCCTGCTCGAAGCCAAGACCATAGGTATCGCTGCGAACACCACCCGTTTCGGGGTCGATGCGCATGACGTTGTTCTTAGCCACCCAGAGGAGGGCGAGGTTGTTGCCGACGAAGGAGAATTTGGCGGCATCGATGAACTTGGTCTTGCGGAGCGCCTGCTTGGGCACGTCGTAGCCAAGATAGACTTCGCGGAGTTTAAGGAAGGAACCGTCGAATACATAGACCTCGGCGCCCGTAAACTGCCATTCATACCAGTCTTGGGCATTAACCTCGAGATAGCCTGGATCGCCCGGCTTGTTGCTGACGGGGATGTAGTTGCCACTACCGTCGTCAATGACGAACTTGTAGTTAGTGGAAACGTCAAAACCGGGGACGCAAGCGCGTTCACGGATGCCATTCTCCGCTGTGATGGCAGCTGAGCCGGCGCAGTAGGTATGACTCATGGTCTGCGACCAAATGTCGCCACCCAGACGCATGTCAAACATGAAGCCGGCATTGAAGTTCTTCAGGAAGTTGAAGTCGTGGCGCCATGAAAGCAGGGCATCAGGCGTAATATTACCGATGACCTTGTTACTTTCGGTGGTACCATTCCCGTCGGGATCGAGGATGATGGCGCCGTCGTCATTACGCATGTAGCGATCTCCTGTGATGTCGCCCCAGGGATGGCCGACCATTGCCGTGGTGCTGATGCCCCAAGTCCAGCCCATATCATATTTGTCCAGTCCTTCTGCAAGACTGACGACCATGCTTTCGTCTTTCGAGAAGTTGAACGTGGTGTTCCAGTTGAAGTTTTTCGTCTGGACGAGGTCGGCAGAGAGCTGAACCTCAATACCCTTGTTGGTGATTTCACCAGCATTGATAAGCTTGGAAGTGATACCTGAGGAACGGGCGGTGGTAACGGAGAGAATCTGGTCGATAGTACTCTTGTTGTAGTAAGCGACATCGAGGTGCAGGCGGTTGTTGAACATACCCAATTCCATACCGACTTCCCATGTGCGTGTGCGCTCTGGCTTGAGGTCGAAATTAGGATAGGACTTACTTTTGTAAAGCATTGTTGTGCCGTTGAACGGCGCCGATTGGGCGTAGTAATAATAGCTGTTACGATAGGCGCTCGTAGCGTTACCTACCTCGGCATAGCCGCCGCGCAGCTTCAGGAACGAGAAGACGTCGCTGTTAAGATTGAACGACTCAAAGGGTAGCCAGCTTAGGCTGATGGAAGGATAGAAGATGTCTTCCTTGAGGGTCGAGGACCAGTCGTTGCGGGCGCTGACGTCAACGTAGAGTTGTTCAGCCCAGCCGAACGATGCGCTGCCATAGACCGAGTTGCTACGGATGTGGCTATGGTCCATATAGGGGACAGGCGATGTGGCATTGCTGGCCGTGTAAGTACCCAGCACGGTCAAACCGTCGCACTCCAGTTCATCGAAGTTATAGACGTTATCGCGGTAATTGGCACCGAAGATAGCGTTGAAGTCGAATTTCCCCCACTTTTTATTGAACATGGCGATGAGGTCGCCGTTGAATTCGGTGTTGCCGATGATGCGTTGGTCGAGGTAACCGTTAGGATAATCGAAGTTGAAATAGACGTGCTGGACAGTCTTGCTGTTGTAAGTGTCGATACCCGCTCGTCCTTCTATCTTCACCCAGTCCGCAGGCTGGAAGAAGAGTGAACCCTTGCCGAAGAAACGGTCTTTGACAAAGCTGTTGGTGTTCTCATAGACATTGAAGTAGGGGTTCATGTGGAAGTTTTTGTTCCAGTTATAGAAGGTGTAGTCGCCTGCGGCATCCCTCTCGTCCCAGTTTTCCTTAAGACTCTGCATGTTGATCTGACGTCCTGTCCATTGGAGAAGGGAAATCATGGGATTGTTGCCACCATAGCCCTGGCCGATAAGGTTGTCACTGTTGGTGTGGGTGTAGTTGGCGTTGGCTTCCATCCAGACCATTTTATTGAGCTTCACCTCAGAGTTGATCATACCGCCGAAGCGTTCTTGATCGGTATTGGGCACTGTACCCGTCTGGCCACGATAGGATAGAGAGGCACGGACGTTGGAACGTTCGCTGACGGAAGCGATGCTGACCATGTGGTTCTGTGTGATACCCGTCTGGAAAAAGTCACGGACGTTATTGGGCCGCGAAATCCAAGGTGCAGCTTGGCCGTTACTGTCGAATTGCGGAGTCTGGATACCAATGTCGAGGCGCGGACCCCACGACTCGTCCCAGTCGTCGCACGTACCACCGCCCTGGCCATCGACGTAGGCAAAGCCAAACTGTGAATTTTCTGCATAGTCTTTATAGCTGCTGTAGCCAGCGCCGTAGATGCCGTAGTGGTATTCGTCGCCGTCGTGCCCCTGTCCATAGCTGTTCTGAAGCAGGGGAATGTTAGACACACGGTCAAAGGTGACACCTCCGTCGTAGCTGATCTTCGTGCCGCCCTTCTTTCCGCCGTTTTTGGTGGTGATGAGGACGACACCGTTGGCGGCACGCATGCCGTAGAGAGCTGCAGCTCCACCTTTTAAGATGTCAACGCTCTCGATGTCCTCGACGTTGATGTCGTTGAGGCCAGAGCCGTAGTCAACACCGTTGTAGTAGCCGTCGCCCGAGCGGTTGACACTGTTGTTGATGGGCACGCCATCCACAACGATTAGGGGCTGTTGGTCGGCATTTAGGGTGGAGTTACCGCGAATGCTGATGCGTGATGAAGCACCGACCGTGCCGCCAAAGGTGTTGATCTGAGTACCAGCTACCTTACCGGTTAAAGCGCTGGTGATGCTGGCGGGAGCGGCTGCTGTCAGTTGTTCGGCCTTCACCTCCTGCTGGGCATAGCCCAGCGACTTTTTTGAACGGCTGATACCGAGGGCGGTGACCACCACCTCGTCCAACTGCTTTGAGTCGGGCAGAAGCGTAATCTTCATGTTTGGTCCCATGGCTACTTCCTGGGTTTTCATGCCTACGTAGCTGACAACTAGCGTGTTCAAATTCGATGGCACATTGTCAATGACAAAGCGGCCATTGGCATCCGTCATTGTACCCAATAAAGGCTTACTGTCTCTGACAACGACTGTGGCGCCTATGATAGGTTCGCCTTCGTCGCCATCTACAACCTGCCCGGAAACGCGTTTCTGGGCAAATCCTGTGCCTGCCCATCCTAATAGGCAGACAAGGAGAAATACATACTTTGCTTTCATTCGTTGAATGGTTTAGTTAAACAATGATTATGATAAAAAAAGGTTTCAGTTGTCAATCTGTTATTATTTGGCGACAAAATTACATCATTTTTTAATTCTTGCCAAGGAAAAACAAAAAAAAGTTAACTTATGGGCAAATAATGAGAGCCATAGAGTTTTTATGGTCTTTCACAGGAGTACATCTGTGCTCCAGTAAACTAAAGAAGAGTTTATTCCTTATTAAAAATACTTGTGAAAAAAACATCGTACACGTGCTGGAGGGAAGCAACGTTATGACTGGCTATAGCACGGTCGTCCAGAAAAAGCAGGAGGGGAAGTCGTGGGACGTGAGGGGGCAGGGAACAGTGGCAGGGAAGAGGCCGTAGAGGGCTGAGCCGCTTCCGCTCATAGAGGCATATGCAGCGCCTGCATCGTAGAGCTTCCGCTTGATGGCTGCCAACTCAGGGTGGAGGGGAAAAACACTCCGCTCAAAGTCGTTGTTTAGGTCCGTAAAACCATGAGCTGCATGGTCGGCACTCGGCCTATTTTTCGTGTTCGCTCGTGGACTTATTGTCTCTTGGGCTTGTTGGTATAATTCTTGGTCAATCCGGCTGAACGCCTCGCGGGTGGAGACGAAAACGGGGGGCTTGACGACGACAATCTTATATCCTTTTAAATCTATAGTGACGGGCGAGAAGACGTTGCCCGTGCCCGTGGCGTGGACAGCCGTGTTGCGGACGAAGAAAGGGCAGTCGGCGCCCAGCGTGGAGGAGAGGGCTTCCAGTCGCTCGTCCGTGAGGCCGAGGGCGAACATGGTGTTCATCAGGCGCAGCATGAAGGTGGCATCGGCCGACCCTCCGCCCAGTCCGGCACCCGAGGGGATGTGCTTGTAGAGCCACACCTCTACAGCAGGTAGGCTGGGGAACTTGCCTTTAAGGAGTCGGTAGGCACGCACGACGAGGTTATCTTCTATCGCTCCCTCCAGCTCTGCTCCCACAAGGTGCAGCTTAATGTCAGTTTGTGGACTTGTGGACTCGTTGACTTGTTGACCTGTTGACATTGGCACCACCTCCAGCGCATCGCGGAGAGGAATAGGGTAGAAGATGGTGTCGAGGTCGTGATATCCATCAGGGCGGCGGCCCGTGACGCGTAGGCCGAGGTTTATTTTGGCATTAGGAAAGACAATCATGAGGATTGAAGATTTAAGACTATAAATTAGGAGTTTCCCCTGCAAAGGTACAACCTTTTTTGGAATTATCCACAACGATTGTGGAAACAATGTGGAAAAAAAACTTGCAAGCTATTTCGTCGCGTCCCGAATTATCCCTACTTTTGCATCGTCAAAAAAAATTTATAATTCATTACCATCTATGCCACCGTCAACCAACCCCCGCCGAACTTCCGCTAAACGGACCGTCGAACCTCGCCAGATGGATGACTACGGCCATCTGCAGCCTCAGGCACCCGAATTGGAACGTGCCGTGTTGGGCGCTCTGATGCTTGAGAGCGATGCCTATGCCCGCATCAGCGAGTTGCTGAAGCCGGAGTCGTTCTACGAAGTACGCAACCAAAAGGTCTTTCAGGCCATCCAGATGCTCGCTTTCAACGAGGATCCCATCGATATCCTCACCGTTACTGAGCAGCTGCGCGCCATGGGCGAACTCGACAACATCGGCGGACCGCTCTATATCTCGCAGTTGGCGGGTAGCATGGTTTCGTCCGCCCACATCGAGAAGCACGCAAAGATTATAGCCCAAAAATCCCTTGCACGCCAGCTTATCACTTTCTCCAGCGAGGTGCAGGCCGATGCTTTCGATGAGACGCGCGACGTCGATGAGCTGATGCAGAACGCTGAGGCTGAGCTCTTCAAAATCTCGCAGCAGAACCTCCGCAAGGAATATGTCCAGATTGGCTCTGTTGTGGCGCAGGCGGTAGAACAACTGAAGAAAGCTGCTGCCAACGAAACGGGCATGACGGGACTCCCCTCGGGCTATTACGAACTCGACAAGATGACCAGCGGCTGGCAGAAGTCCGACCTCATCATCATAGCCGCCCGACCTGCCATGGGAAAGACCGCCTTCGTCCTCTCTATGGCCAAGAACATTGCTGTCAACAACAAGACGCCCATCGCTCTCTTCTCACTTGAAATGAGTAATATCCAGCTTGTCAACCGCCTTATCAGCAATGTCTGCGAAATCAGCGGCGATAAAATCAAAAGTGGTCAGCTGGTGCGCGAAGAGTGGGCTATGCTCGATTACCACTTGAAAGAACTTTCCGAGGCTCCCCTCTACATCGATGATACCCCCTCGCTCTCCATCTTCGAGCTGCGCACTAAAGCCCGTCGCCTCGTCCGCGAGCACGGAATCCAGATGATTATTATCGACTACCTGCAGCTCATGAACGGCGGACTCTCCTATGGTAGCCGACAGGAAGAGGTCAGCACCATTAGCCGCTCCCTCAAAGGTCTCGCCAAGGAACTTGATATCCCTGTCGTCGCCCTCTCGCAGCTCAACCGCGGTGTCGAGAACCGCGAGGGCATTGAGGGTAAACGCCCACAGTTGAGCGACTTGCGTGAGTCAGGTGCCATCGAGCAGGATGCCGATATCGTCTGCTTCATTCACCGTCCAGAGTACTACCACATCTACGAGGATGACAAAGGCAATGATCTCCATGGATTGGCTGAAATCATTGTAGCTAAGCACCGCAACGGTTCCGTGGGCGATGTCAGGCTTCGCTTTGAGAGCGCGCTGGCACGCTTCCGCAACCTTAACGAGAACAGCATCCGCGATGCCGAGGCCGTCTATGGCAGCAAGCGCAACCGCAAGATGCGCGGGAATGCCTCGCCCGAAGGGATGCCGCCTGCTGCACCCATGCCCGACATTCCCCCTCTGCCTGATCAAGACGACCCCTTCCGCGCCCCCTCGGGAGGGAGCCCGCGCTTCTGACCCCTTATGCTTGCGGGTGACGAGTTGAATAACGCGTTCCCTAAACAAACGCCACGCTGCTCGGCGTGGCGTTTGTTATAAGGAACGGGCAATTAGTTTTTAACCTGAACGAAAGGGAATGGGAGTTTTTTCTCGACGAGGGGCTGGATGCGGGGCTGCCAGTCGGTATCGAAACGTGCGATGTTGCGGTCGAGGAAGGCAAGACGGTTCGCCAGCCATTGCTTAAGGGTGGCAATCTCTTCGTCATACGAGCTGACACGGTAGGCGGCAAACATTCCTGTGGCGTCAAAGGTGATATTGCCCATCGGAGGAAAGCCTGCGCCCTGGGGAAGGAAGGCGCCCATCGGAAACTCACCCATCGGGAAGACGCCGAAGGGAGGGATGATGCTGTCTGTCGGTGGAAAGTCGCCTTGGGGAGGGAAGGCACCCATCGGAAAGGCACCCATCGGAAAGGCACCGAAAGGGTTCGCTTGATTCTGCTGGTCGAGTTGTTGCTTGCGTTCTTCGCTCACCAATAGTTCGGGATATGTTTTGAAGTGGCGGTCCGTAGCCTGGGCAAGCAATTGCACCTGGCGGTCAATGAAGTCGTTGATGGCCTGGTCGCTGAGAACCGTCTGACGAAGTTCTTGATAGCGTGTCTTCACAGCACGGCGAAACGTAATGTCCTGGAGCAGCCGTTGCCATATAGCAGGCGTGGGGTTGTTGCTCGCCCCTTCGTAGCACCAGGCCTCGGGGTTGTTGGCATTGGCGAAGTTGCAGTTTCCGTAGGCAAGGTTGTAGTCCCATACAGGGCCGGCGACGAGCTTGCCGCCGCTGCCGTTCTTCTTCTGCCGTTCCTTGTAAAAGTAGGCGCTACGCTTATAGCCGTCGGCGTTGAGGCTAAGTTCGGTGTGGATGAAATAATCTACAAACGAGGGCACATCGATATAGCAGGCATAGCCCTTCGTGGGGTCGGCAAACGAGTCGGATTGTATCACCTGTTCTACGGTGTCCACATAGCGCTGGATGTAGTCGAGCTGTTCGGGCTGCAGTTTTTTCTTCTTCGGGTAGATGCACGACCAAATGACCTCGCTGGACATGCTGCCCTCTCCGATGCCAGGGACCTTGGAGGTGAAGGTGGCGTCGTCGTCGTTGAAGGTGTCGATACGCAGAAGATAGCCTCCCGTCAGCGCCCGTCCATTGGTGTCGCTGGCTTTCATTTCGCTGATGTCTACGCGGTTCTTGCCCCGTTTGATGGCTTCGCAGAGAATGTATATACCTCGGTAGTCACCGTCCATGGTCAGTTCACACATTACCGTGCGTGGTCCCCAATGTCCCATGTCGCGCCACAGCTTGAACGCTAGGGGATCGCGTAGCATGGAGACATCGTTATAAGGGGCGAGGAGCACCCAGTCGCTATGGGCAGGCATGCCCAGCAGGCTGACGGAAAGCGATTTGCCGTTGCCGTCGCGCGTCTCGAACGTGTATTTCTTTTGGTTGAAGGCCAGCGAACTGTTGCCTCGTAGCTTGATGCCGATGGGGCTGTCGTAGCCTTTCGTCGTGAGGTGAGCGTCCACCTTCTCCTGGGCGTTAAGGGGACCTGAAGTAGTGATGACGAGTGTCGGCAGGCCTTCCTGGGCATGAATGCCCGTGGTGAGGACCGCCACATAGCCCAGCAGCAAAAGAAGAATCGTCGTGTGTTTCATTTTTTTCTAAAAACGACACCGCAAAGGTAGTGTAATCGCTGAAACACGCCAACGAATTTACCCTTTTTAACGTACGTATAAACCGTGATGCGACTGCGCCGTTTCAGCAGTTTCAGTATGATAGTTTTCAGTTTTCATGCGAGGGGAGGGAGGCCGTTTATGGCAGCAAGCGCAACAAGAAGCTGCGCGGCAACACCTCGCCTGCCGAGATGCCCCCTGCGGCTCCTATGCCCGACGTACCCCCTCTCCCAGCGCAGGACGATCCCTTCGGCGCCGCGCCGTCAGGTAACGTGGGGTTCTGATATTACAAAAAAACATTGTTTTTCTTGCTTTTTTGTTTTGCTTCGTTTATCTTTGTCCCCGAATAAGTTGAAATAGTATGAGTACGCAGGCCATGGCGCAGACAATTGCAGAGTATTTCAAGACTCAACCCGTCTTGAAGGCATGGCTTTTTGGTTCCTATTCTCGCGGTGAGGAAACCCCTGAAAGTGACGTGGACATTCTTGTGGAGTTTGACCATAGTACTCCTATCGGGTTGTTTACTTTCGCGCAGATATGGCGCGAGCTTACAGAACGCCTTGGCTGCGATGTGGACCTTGTTGAAGAGGGTACATTGAAACCTTTTGCCTTAAATTCGGCAAACCGCGACAAGCGACTGATTTATGAGAGAGCGAATTAGAGATATTGAACGCCTGCATCACATTAACGAGTGTATCGACAATGTGTTGGTTCATGGTTATTATTCAGCAAGTCCATTGTTCATTTGGGAAACCTATACCAAAGACCTCCTACTGCTCAAAGAAACAATATCTCGCTATATAGAAGAACAGTAATAAACTCACTAATTTCATTGTTAAATCAAGACAGATTGCTTATGAGATAAGAAAACAATAGGATATAGATAGAAAGAAGCGTTAGCTTTATTCTGGTCTCTGAAAATTGGGGAATTGAAAGGGACACACAAGAGTAATAGTTAATGCTCGCGCTGTTGGCGTGGGCTTTTACTCGTAGATGTGTGTCAGGTCATCCCCAATACCTCAGAGACGTAGACGAAGATTAGTCCACGTTTTCTTTTTTTGTGTTTCCAGAGCAGAAATCAAGTTATTATCAATTATAAACTAATAAAAAACAAGAATCATGAAAAAAAGACTTTTTGTAGTGCTGGCTGCCATGATCGTGCTAGCAGGAATGAGTGCAAATGCGCAAGTAAAGAACGACAATCCCCAACGAGTAGATGAGGAAACATCCATTAGGGGCGATGTGAACGAGGACGGAATTGTGGACGTCGCCGACATCAATGCCATCATTGAAATAATGAAGAACAATGGAACAACAACTTATTATTTCTCAGTAGGTACAACAGAAGTTACAACATCTAATTATACAACTGCTAATAACGCTACAACTACTATACCTACAACTACAACATATGCATCACAACAACGAAATTATCATTATATTTTAACTCCTAACAATAAAACATTAACAATTGTAGATAATAGTGATAATTCTCCAATAAACTTTACAGAACAAACATCAATTTCAATACCTAACCATAAAGTTTATAAGACAGATGGTCCATTAAATGTTGGTGGCGTAGTTAAGATAACATTAAATTAAAAAATATATATAAATTAAAGTATGGCAAATTATACACAAAATGAAATAAGTTTTACTAATGAAAAAATGGTGGTAAAGTTCAATCATCATCACCTGTTTGGACTGGTCAAACTGGTGTAGATGAATTTGGTGGTATCATTAATGCAGTAGATATTGATTGGAACTCTGCAAATTTGGCAAATGCAATTAGTACACTTTCACTTCCCAGCAATGATAACTTAAGTGTTTCCTCAATTAACACATCAGGTGATCTAGTCAAGGCAATGGCAAAAATGGAAAAGCAAATACAAGCATTGACAGTTTGGAATAATAATAAATGATAACGTTTAAACCCTTTAAAAGATGAACACTCAACAGCAAAATAAGACATTATACGATGTCATAAAAGAATATGTCAAACGTGGTTTTGGCTCGATGAACAAAAACGATTTTGAGGTGTGGATATTCAACTATTTGCTTCATGGCGACCTGCTCGGAAAGTCGAACTATGACATCAGCGTGGAGTTACGGATGCCAGAATCAAAGGTGAAGCGGCTGCGCTATGAAGCATCGCTCAAATACGGGAATCCAACGGATACCTCCCAATACAATGAGGCTTTCAAATCTTTGCTCGGAAATGTGAACTTAAAGAAAGGCTCGAACAACATCGTACAATTTGCAGTAGAGGATACCCAGCTGCGACATTACCTTGACTCCATCCTAAAAAAGAAAGGACGCTTTGCCGATACGTCGTTCAATACAGAAGTGGTTTCCATTACGCTTGACGACTTAGCTATGTTGCTCGATGAAACATGTACAGAAAATGAAAAAGAGACATTCAAGAAAAAAGTCAATGGAAGTGGAAAAATCATCGATTATTTGAAGAATCGATTGGAGGAGGTGGCTAACCATGCCATTGAAAAAGGCATAACCACCGGTTTAAATATGGGATTAACAGCACTAATGAATTTAGTTTTATGAATAAGATAATATCAAATATGCTTACGGCGATGTTGCTGTTAGTAAGCGTAAACATAAGTGCCCAAACACTCTCGGTTAAACCGATAGAGGTGCATACAGGCGAACAAACGGAAATGGTGATCAACCTCACGGGTGGCACCTCGATGACTGCCCTACAATTCAATCTCCAGCTGCCTGAAGGTTTGACAGCAGCAAAGGACAACGTAACCCTTGGCGATGCCACCAACGGGCATACCCTTAGCATCCAGACACTCAATTCAGGTGACCTGCTCTTCGTTCTCTACAGCCTTGATCAGGTAGCCTTTGCTGACGGAGAACTGCTGCGTTTACCCCTCACGGCAGGCGATGAGGCAATAGCAGGCAACGGAACACTCTACAGCGTACGCACAGCAACCGTCGATGCCGTAAGCCACACATGCTCCGACGCCTCATTCACCGTGACGGTGACAAGTACTCAGGACGACGATGCCAACTTTATGGCCGTCGAGGCATCGGGCAATACCGTCGGCCTCCATCTCGACTACAACAATGCGGAAAGGAACACCCTTGCCCTGCTGGATACTTACACGTCTTTGACGGTAACGGAGGATATACCCATGAAGCAGATTTCGTATGTGCGGAACTTCGGTAATACCAACTGGCAGTCGCTGTATGTGCCGTTTGAAATACCCGTTACGGCAGCGTTGCTGGAAGAGTTTGAATTTGCCTACATCAATGCTGCACGACAGTATGACTTCGATGATGACGGAACGGTGGATGATATGACCATTGAAGTCTTCAAGATAAAGAGTGGAACCCTGCGGGCAAACACGCCATACCTGATTCGTGCCAAGGCAACGGGAGAGAAGACCATCACCGTCAATGAAACGACTCTGTATGCCACAGAAGAGAATAGCATTGACTGCTCCACGACATCATTGCTGTTTACCTTCAAGGGTGGGTATTCCACGCTCGGATATGGCAATCTTGCAGATTGTTACCTGCTTGGCGGTGGCACGTGGAACCCCGTGAGAGAAGGTGGGTCGATGAAGCCCATGCGTTTCTATTTGAAGATTGAATCGCGCGACTTCACACCACTCAAGGCTTCTGTCATCCGCATTACGGTATTCGGAGAAGACGATGAGACAACTGAGATCAAAACTTCATCAATAAATGACGACTCACAAATAATATATAATATGCAGGGACACCGAATGAAACAGACGGAGAAAGGTCTCTATATTATAAACGGCAGGAAAGTATTTGTTAAATGAAAAAGAAGACATAGACGATAAATCAGTCCACGTTTTTTCAATCACATAACAAGTCAATTCGATTATAAACCAATAAAGAAATAAGAATCATGAAAAAGAGACTATTCGTAATGCTGGCAGCTATGTTTGTGCTAGCAGGAATGAGTGCAAATGCGCAAGTAAAGAACGACAATCCCCAACGAGTAGATGGGGAAACATCCATTAGGGGCGATGTGAACGAGGACGGAATTGTGGACGTCGCCGACATCAATGCTATCATTGAAATAATGAAGAGCAATGGAACAACAACTTATTATTTCTCAGTAGGTACAACAGAAGTTACAACATCTAATTATACAACTGCTAATAACGCTACAACTACTATACCTACAACTACAACATTCTCAACAACAGTTCGCGGATACGGTTACATTTTAGCTCCATCGAATAAGACTGTTACTGTTGTAAATAATGCAAATAACAATGAAATACCTATTACTGAGCAAACATCAATTTTAATTAGCGGGCATAAAGTATACAAAACAAATGGTGTATTAAGTGTAGGTGGTACAATTAAGATAACATTATCATAAAAAAAAATATAATTTAAATTATATGGCAAGTTATACAGATTCTAGTAGTGGAATAGTTTTTCCAAATGTAAAAGATTCAGGTGAAATAACTGGTGGTTCACCAATAGGCAATGGCTTTACAGGTGTAGATGAATTCGGTGGTATCATTAATGCAGTAGATATTGATTGGAACTCTGCAAATTTGGCAAATGCAATTAGTACGCTTTCACTTCCCAGCAATGATAACTTAAGTGTTTCCTCAATTTACACATCAGGTGATCTAGTCAAGGCAATGGCAGAAATGAAAAAGCAAACACAAGAAAAAGACATTCATGAAGAGAGTCAAAGGAAGTGGTATTTCATCGAGTATTTGTAGAAACGGCTTGAAAAAGTTGCTAACAATGCTGTTGAAAGCGGCATAACCACTTGTCTAAATATGGGATTAACAGCTCTAATGAATTTAGTTTTATGAATAAGATAATATCAAATATGCTTACGGCGACGTTGCTGTTAGTAAGCGTAAACATAAGTGCCCAGACACTCTCGGTTAAACCGATAGAGGTGCAGACGGGCGAACAGACGGAAATGGTGATTAACCTCACGGGTGGCACCACAATGACTGCCTTGCAATTCAATCTTCAGCTGCCTGAAGTTGTGACTGCAGCAAAGGGCAACGCAACCCTTGGTGATGCCACCAACGGGCATACCCTTAGCATCCAGACACTCAATTCAGGCGACCTGCTCTTCGTTCTCTACAGCCTTAATCAGATAGCCTTTGAAGACGGAGAACTGCTGCGTTTACCTCTCACGGCAGGCGATGAGGCAATGACAGGCAACGGAACAATCTACAGCGTACGCACAGCAACCGTCGATGCCGTAAGCCACACCTGCGCCGATGCCTCATTCACGGTGACGGTGAACGATGGAACGAGTATTCCTTCGACTCTCCTTCATGAAGAAAAGGCTACCATCTATGACCTGCAAGGGCGTAACGTGGAACATGTTGAGAAAGGATATTATATCAAAAACGGTAAAAAAGTGTTAGTAAAATGAGAATGAAAGCGTATTTGAAACCCGAGATGACAGAGTTTGAAATGGAATCTCTGCCGATGATGTTGGAAACGTCAGAAATCGGCTTTGGTGAAGGAGGCGGCGATGCTAACGGTATGCGTCCACCCTTCGCGCCCCCATTCGGTGGAAATCCATTCGGCAATCCATTTGCTAATCCCTCTGGTGGATTCGGATTCTAACAGAAAATCGGGGCCTTCCTCTTGGGACGCCCCGATTTTTCCTTCGCGCGTAATAAATGTATGGTCAGAGGTCTGTCATCCGTCATCGGATTGAAAAAACATGAAATTATCGTATGTTCCCGTTAATTGTCCTACGATTAACGGGAATTTAGTATTTAATGTCGTTTTTTCCCAACAGGTATCGGGGGTGTCGGTTGCGCCCTGTAAAGAAAAGAATATCAATCGTTAGTCCACCGATACCCCTCAATATGGGGTATCGGTGGCAAACTGTCAGGATGACAAAGCGTTGCGTCCTGCTACCGATACCACCGACACCCCTTGGAATAAACCGTATTTATACCGAATTCACGAAAGACTAATTCATGACTCATTCAATGGTAATTCGTGTTTTCAGAATGTTTGGCGTTTTTCTGTAGACGTTTGGCATTCTGCCGCCAGCGTTTGACGTTATTATCACGACGTCAAACGCTATTCACTCAGCGTTTGATTCTATTCTCTCAGATGCTTATTCTATTTCCGTAGAAGCTGATTCTAATTTCGCAGATAAAGCAACTAGCGAAATAGAAGCTGATGTTATAGACGTGTAGAATGCCGTCCCTCACCTCGATGACGGATGACGGATCTCTGACCAAACATTTGTTTTAGACATTGCTGCCAACCCAAATGTAAACTATTTCGGATACGAGATATCTTAAAGATTGAGGATTGAAAAATGAAAATTGAAGATTGAAAACTGAAGAAAAGAGTTTTTTTTTTGTTCATTTGCTCAATTAGTATTACTTTTGCAGTTTGAAATAGTACACGGGTGCTATCCTTATTAAATAATACAGGTAAAAAACTGAGCGAACAAAATGAATATCTCTTACAATTGGCTGAAAGAGTACGTCCAGACCGACCTCACGCCTGATGAGGTGGCCGTGGCGCTGACGTCCATCGGACTGGAAGTGGGCGGTGTGGAAGAAGTGGAAACCATCAAAGGCGGGCTGGCGGGCATCGTCGTCGGCGAGGTGCTGACGTGCGAGCCCCATCCCAACAGCGACCACATGCACGTCACCACCGTCAATCTCGGCGACGGGGGCGAGCCTGTGCAGATTGTCTGCGGAGCGCCCAACGTGAGGGCCGGACAAAAGGTCGTAGTGGCCACGCTGGGCACGAAGCTCTACGAGGGCGATGTGGCCTTCACCATCAAGAAGTCGAAACTGCGCGGCGTGGAGAGCAACGGCATGATTTGCGCCGAGGACGAGATAGGCATCGGCACGAGCCACGACGGCATCATCGTGCTGCCCGACACGGCCGTTCCTGGCACCCCTGCCAAGGAGTACTACCACATCAAGAGCGAATACGTCATCGAAGTCGATATTACCCCCAACCGTGCTGATGCGTGCAGCCACTACGGCGTGGCGCGCGACCTCTACGCCTGGCTGGTGCAGAATGGACGGAAGACTAGCCTCACTCGCCCATCGGACGAGGCATTCAACGTCGATAACCACGACCTCGTCATACCCGTCGAGGTGAGGAACACCGAGGCCTGCCCGCGCTATGCCGGCGTTACTGTCAAGGGTGTCACCGTCAAGGAGAGCCCTGAATGGCTGAAGCAGAAGCTGACGCTTATCGGCCTGCGTCCCATCAACAACATCGTCGATATCACCAACTACATCCTGCACGCCTACGGTCAGCCGCTGCACTGCTTCGACGCCGACAAAATCAAGGGCGGCAAGGTCATCGTGGAGACGAAGCCCGAGGGCACCCCGTTCGTCACCCTCGACGGCGTGGAGCGCAAGCTCAGCGAGCGCGACCTGATGATCTGCAACGGGGCCGAGGAGCCCATGTGTATCGCAGGCGTCTTCGGCGGACTGGAGAGCGGCACGGTGGAGACGACGAAGAACATCTTCCTGGAGAGCGCCTACTTCCACCCCACGTGGATTCGCAAGAGCGCTCGCCGTCACGGTCTGCAGACCGACGCCAGCTTCCGTTTCGAGCGCGGCATCGACCCCAACGGCGTCATCTATGCCCTCAAGCAGGCGGCCCTGCTGGTGAAGGAGCTGGCGGGCGGCACCATCGCTATGGAGATTACAGACAGCTACCCGAACCCCATCGCCGACTTTGAGGTGGAACTGAAGTACAACTACGTGGACAGCCTTATTGGCAAGCATATCCCCGCTGAGACGGTGAAGAGCATCGTTCGCAGCCTGGAGATGAAGACCATCCGTGAGACAGCCGAAGGGCTCACGTTGAGTGTGCCTCCCTACCGCGTGGACGTTCAGCGCCCCTGCGACGTAGTGGAGGACATCCTTCGTATTTACGGTTACAATAATGTGGAGATTCCCACCACGCTGAAATCCAGCCTCTCTGTCAAGACTGCTATTGACCAGAGCCAGAAGTTGCAGAATGTCATCGGCGAACAACTGGTTGGCTGCGGATTCAACGAGATATTGAATAACTCGCTCACCCGTGCCGCCTACTATGACGGACTCGAGGCCTATCCGTCGGACAACCTCGTCCGGCTGATGAACCCGCTTAGCGCCGACCTGAACGTGATGCGCCAGACGCTTCTCTTCGGCGGCCTGGAGAGCATCGCCCGCAACGCCAACCGCAAGAACGCCGACCTGAAATTCTTCGAGTTCGGCAACTGCTACTACTTCCACAACGAGAACCGTCGCGAGGCAGCTCCTGCCCAGCCCACCGTCGTCGAGGGCATCAGCAAGCCCGATGCGAAAGCTATCCTCTCCCCCTACAGCGAGGACTACCACCTGGGTCTCTGGGTGACAGGCAAGAAGATTCAGAACTCCTGGGCCCATGCCGACCAGGCCTCGTCGGTCTATGAGCTGAAGGGCTACGTGGAGAATATCTTTGCCCGTCTGGGCATTGAACGTCAAGCTATGGTGGTCGGCAACCTGAAGAACGATATTTTCTCTGCCGCTCTTACCTTCCACACACGTGGAGGTAAGCTGTTGGCCACCGTCGGCATCGTCACTCGCAAACTGCTTCGTCCCTTTGCCATTGAGAACGAGGTGTTCTTTGCAGACCTCAACTGGAAGGAACTGATGAAAGCCATCCGGGGCCATTCGGTCAGTTATGTGGAGTTATCGAAGTACCCCGCTGTGCGTCGCGACCTCGCCCTGTTGCTCGACAAGAACGTCCCCTTCGCCGATGTGGAGCGCATCGCCTATGAGACGGAGCGTCGCCTGCTGAAGGAGGTCAGCCTCTTCGATGTCTATGAGGGCAAGAACCTTGAGGCCGGCAAGAAGAGCTACGCCGTCTGTTTCATCCTGCAGGACGAGAACCAGACACTCAACGACAAGCAAATAGAGAAGACGATGGAGCGCCTCGTCGCTGCCTTCGAACAGAAACTCGGCGCCAAACTTAGATAATTATTAATCTGAATTCTTAACTAAAAATATTTTTTATGGGAAGAGCATTTGAATTCCGCAAAGCAAGAAAACTGAAGAGATGGGGCAATATGGCCCGCACGTTCACACGCATTGGCAAGCAGATCTCCATTGCCGTCAAGGCCGGAGGACCCGACCCTGACAGCAACGCTGCCCTCCGCGCCATCATCGCTACGGCTAAACACGAAAACATGCCGAAGGACAACATCGAGCGTGCTATCAAGAACGCCATGGGCAAGGATACGAAGGACTATAAGGAGATGAATTACGAGGGCTACGGCCCCCACGGCATCGCCGTATTCGTTGAGACTCTGACCGACAACACTACCCGTACCGTGGCCAACGTCCGTAGCGTCTTCACCAAATTCAGTGGTACCCTTGGCACTACAGGCAGCCTCGCCTTCATGTTTACCCATAAGGCTATGTTCACCTTCAAGAAGAAAGATGGGCTGGATATGGACGAGTTTATCCTTGATATGATTGACTATGGTGTGGAAGAAGAGTTCGACGAGGATGAGGATGGCATCACCATTTATGGCGATCCTAAGTCTTTCGCTCAGATCCAACACCACCTCGAGGAACAGGGCTTCGAAGTCGTCAGCGCCGAGTTTACCCGCATCCCCAACGACCTCAAGGACGTCACCGAAGAGCAGCGCGAAACTATCGATAAGATGGTGGAACGCCTTGAGGAGGATGACGATGTGCAGAACGTCTATACCAACATGCGCCCGCTGGAAGGCGGCGATGACGAGGAGTAATCTCCTCCCACATGGTGATGAATAAGGAAGAGCGTGTCTCGCGGGCTGTCGGGTATTTCCGTCAGGGCTACAATTGCGCCCAGGCGGTTTGTGCTGCCTTTGCCGACCTCTACGGGCTGAGCGAGGAGCAGGCCATGCGCATTGCTGCCTCGTTTGGCGGCGGCATCGGACGGATGCACGAGACCTGTGGCGCCGCCTGCGGCATGTTCATCCTCGCAGGGCTCGACTGCGGCGCTACGCGAGCCGAGGACCGCGAAGGAAAAATGCATAACTACGAGGTCGTCCAACAGCTGGCTGCCGAGTTCCGACGCCGCAACGGTTCCCTCGTTTGTGCCGAGCTGTTGGGCATGCGACCACCAGTGGATGGTGTCCCCTTGAAAAAACGCCCCTGTGCTGACACCGTCGCTGAGGGCGCGCGCATCTTTGCTGAGTATTTCGAGGAGGTTCACGAGATACCTTCGCTCCACAAGCCCCTGCAGGATATAGAACTGGCTTAGCGTTTTTGTGAATAGATAACGGATTAATGAACAATAGTAAAAAGATATTCCTCTGTCTGTGTATGTCGATGTGTTGCATCGTATCAGCATGGGGACAGATGAAACAACTCTCGGGTACCCCCATTGGTAGCCCCAGCGTCGATTACGGTAGTGGCGACAACGTGCCTGCCAACGTGTTTGACGGTGATTACGATACATACTACGCTTCACAGGAACGCAGCTACACTTGGGTGGGTCTCGACTTGGGCGAGCCCTATGTCATTGGAAAGATATGCTATGCTCCCCGTACGGGCTACACCAGCCGCATGTTGCTCGGAGTCTTCGAGGGTGCTAACGAACCAGACTTTAGCGATGCCATCCCCTTCCATATCATCGACAAGGAACCCCCCGAGGGGCGTATGACCTTCATTGACATCGCGTGCAGCCGCGGCTTTCGCTATGTACGCTATGTGGGGCCTAACAACGTGCGCTGCAATGTGAGCGAACTACGTTTCTATGGTAGCGCTGGCGAAGGCAACGACACCGCCCTCTGGACAGCCTCGGACCTTCCCCTCATCACTATCCACACCACCGATGCTCGTGAGGTGACATCGCGCACTACTTATATCGACGGTACGTATTCGGCCATCTATTCCACGAAAATCGACGGCTCGCCCGCACGTTCCAGTGGTGGAACGAGGATTCAGAGCGACACCCTGCAGATTCGCGGACGAGGCAATGCCAGCTGGGGCTTCCCCAAGAAACCCTATCGTCTGAAGCTCAATCGTGCTCGCAAACTGATGGGCATGTCGGCCGACGCCAAGAACTGGACTCTCATCAACAACTATGGTGACAAAACCCTTATGCGTAACCTGCTCGCCTTTGATGTCAGCTGTCGCCTGGGCATGGCGTGGACGCCCGAGGGACGACTGGTCGATGTATTCTTCAACGGCGAGTACGAGGGAACCTATCAGCTATGCGACCAAGTGCAGGTACACGAGGACCGCGTGGCTGTCACTAAGATGGAGAAGACGGACAACTATGGCGACTTCGTCACAGGCGGCTACCTCATCGAACTTGACTCCTATGCCAGCGGCGAACCCAAATGGTTTACCTCCAGCACCTTCCGTATCCCTATTACCATCAAATACCCAGATAGCGAAAACATTACCCCTTATCAGGAGGCCTATATTAAGAACCAATGGAACGCGTTCGAGCGTACCGTCTCTTCATCTAATTATGCCGACCCTGAAACGGGCTATGCCTCGATGCTCGACGTTCCCTCATTCGTACAGTATTTCCTTGTGGGTGAGTATAGCGGCAATACTGACACCTATTGGAGCGTTAATGTCTGGAAGGAGCGCGACGACCCTCGCTTTCACTTCGGCCCTGTGTGGGATTTCGACCTTGCCTTCGAGAACGACAACCGTACCTATCCCATCAGCTCCATCGGTAATACGTTCATTGCCCTCTCTTCACGCTCATCAGCTGCCAATGGCGTCAGAAGCCTCATCCCCCGCATCATCAATACCACCAAGGACCTACAATGCGAGGAGTGGAGCCGTGCGCGTCTCGACCGTGGACTTTCAACCGAACAGATGCTGCACCTTGTCGACAGTCTGGCCGAGAAGGCTGACGTCTCTCAGCGGTTAAACTTTATCCGTTGGCCCATCCTTAGCACCTATGTCCACCAGAACTTCCAGGCGCTTGGCAGCTATAGGGCCGAGGTAGAGTCCATGAAGTCGTACATTAGCTATCGCATGGACTGGATGGACAAGAAAGTCGGTCTTGATTCCATTTACTCTAAAGTCATTCTTCCTATCTCTACCGTAGCCAAAGGCAATGTGCGAAGCGGGGTAGGGGGCATTCTCCTTGAAGGTTGGCCTGAAGGCACGAAGGTCACCATAAGCGATGTGGCGGGCGGCCTGCTCACTCGTCTTGTCGTGGATGATTTCTTCGTCATAGTTCCCCTTCCTTCGGGCATTTGTGTCGTCAATCTGGCTACTCCTGACGGATCTGTTCATCACGTCAAAGCCTACGTAAGGTGATAAAAAGCAGGAAACGCAAAAAATATCGGAAAAAAACTGAAAAAAGTTTGCATGATTAAAAGAAATGATGTTACTTTGCGCGTAGAATTCAAATGTTATAGTAACCAAAAAAAACTTTAGAAAGATGAAAAAGATTTTAGTTGCTCTTGTAGCTCTGTGCTTTGCTGCACCCTCATTCGCTCAGTTCAGTAGCGAAGGTTTCTCACTTGAAGAGACTACATTCTACTATGGTACGCGTGTTGGTCTCAACCTCTCAGGTCTTTCAGGTAATTATTATGGAACTGGTAATCCTAACTACATGCCGGGTGGAACGAAGGCTGGTATCAACCTTGCTCTTATTGCCGGTTTCCGTGTAAGTCAGGATATTCCTCTCTTCCTTGAGAGTGGTGCTTACTATTCCACACGTGGTGCAAAGAAGGGCAAAAACGTTGCCAGCTTTAGCTACGTTGAACTTCCCGTGCTGCTTAAGTACGGTGTGCAGGTCACAGATGGTGTCGCTCTGATGCCGTTCTTCGGTCCCTACTTCTCCTTCAATTTGGCAGGAAAGTTCCAGTACCCATTGGATCCCAAAGACCCTGCCAGCAAGGTCGAAAGATATAGAATCTCTAAAGATTACAAGATTGTTGATATGGGCTTCAAGCTCGGCTGTGGCGCAGAGTGGAACATGCTCTATCTCGAACTTGGCTATCAGTTTGGTGCTTACAACATGGCCAGACATAAAGAATATGGTCAGGCAGCTCGTACCAGCAACCTCTTCGCTAACTTTGGTGTGACCTTCTAAATTAGCCAGAAGGATTCTGATAATCCTTACTAAAATAAATAATAAGAGACATGGTTTAGGCCATGTCTCTCTTTTTTTGTATTATCTTTTTAATCCATAGGGAATCGGACGTTCCACTCAGCACGGAGGGAGTCCATGATGCGCATGACGGCAAGGGTTTCGGCATGAGGCATGAAGGGACTTTCCAGCCAGCCGTTGCGCAGGGCTTCTTCGCAGGCATCGACTTCGTATTCGAAGCCTGTTACTTGGGGGGGCGCTTCAAGTGTGCGGATGGGGGTGTAGTCGCGGTTGTAGACGGTGGCGCAGAGGGGATTGTTGATGTTTTCGACGATGATGTATCCTTCTGTGCCGCAGATAATGCCTTGGCGGGGGCAGACGCTACGTGCACTACTTTGGAGGTTGGCCACGCGGCCGTTGGCATAGAGCAGAGTGATGGTCTCCTGCATGTCCATGCCTGTAGGGCCATTGATGCTGGCAGAGCGGACATCAACGATGTCGGTTCCGAAGCACATGCGGGCGAAGTTGATGGTGTAGATGCCGATGTCGAGTAGTGCACCGCCACAAAGTTCAGGACGGACGAGGCGCTCCTTCCACTCAATGGGGTAGCAGAGTGAGGCGGAAAGCAGTTGAGGCTGGCCGATGATTCCGCTCTCGATGGTCTCGCGAATGGTGGCGGAGAAGGGCATGTAGCGCGTCCAGATAGCTTCGGTAATAAAGACACCTTTGCTTTCAGCGAGACGGATAAGTTGCTCGGCTTCACGTGCATTGGCTGTGAAGGCTTTTTCGCAAAGAACAGCTTTACCGTGGTTGATGGCCAGCGAGGCGTGGGCAAGGTGATGGGAGTGAGGCGTGGCTATATAGACAAGGTCCACGTCGGGGTCCTCCACCAACGATTGATATGAGCCGTAGGCACGGGCGAAGCCGTACTTTGTGGCAAAGTCGCATGCCTTGGCGTAGTCGCGCGAGGCAATGGCGAAACGCCGCTCAGGCGTGTCCTTTAATGTCATGGCCATTTTTGTGGCGATATGGCCGGCGCCAATAATTCCGATTCGCATGGTTGTCTTTTTAGTGTCCCTATGGGACATATATTATTCAAAATCTTTTCAGAAAGTCCTTCAAAATGCTTGTTGACCTTTAAGAGTCCAATTTTGTTTAATTGTTGTTTTTTAATTATGTAGTTTTTCTCGTTAAGCGACTTTTTTCTCATTCTTCTACCACAGCCGTGCGTGCCGGTTGGGGCGTGATGGTAGGCTGCGTGGCGAGATAGTCGACAAGAAGGTCCGTATCCGTATCCATAAGCTCCTCGCCCTCGCCGTCATGGGGGAAGATGTACGAGGTAGCGATGTAGCTGTTCATCGCCACGCGGTAGGTGCGGTTTTCTTGGAGGGGCTTACCCTTAAGGTCTGTGATGTCGATGCGTTTGACGTTTCCGTCGTGCGTGTGGATGATGTAGCGTATACCGCCGGGGAGGAGGTCGGCACGTCGGCTGTAGCGCTGGTAGGAGCGGCGTATCATCTCGCGCAAGTCGGCAGCCGTCATGCGATAGATGAAGACGTTGTTGCAGAAGGGGTTGAGCGTGAAGATGTCGCCCTTCGTCACCTTGCCTTTGGGCAGTTGGCCGAGACGTACGCCGCCTGAGTTCTGCAGGGCGATATCGACACCCAGCCGGTCGATGAGGGCATCCGTCATCACGTTGGCAATTGCCTCCGTACCGTCGAACTGACGGGTGGCCTCGCAGAGGACGTCTTTCAGCGTGTTCTGTTCGTTATAGTTATTGATGAGCGCCTTCACCTCAGCATCCTCCTTGATAGGGCGTGCGAGGTTGATAAGGCTGAAACGTTTGTCGGCAACGGTCCACGGCGAGCGGGAGTTGGCGCGTTGAAGGGTCAGCGTGGTCATGCCCAGGTTTTTGAGCCAGCACTCCGTCTGGGAGATGAGGACGCCATTCACCACGAAGGTGCTGTCGACGCGGGTATGGCTGTGCCCGCCGATGATGACATCCAGTTCAGGCATAGCCTCTGCCAGTTTCTGGTCTTCGTTGTAGCCGATGTGGGTGAGGGCGATGAAGAGGTCGCAGCTGTCGCGCAGATGGCGGTATTCCTGTGCTGTCCGTATAGGTTCGCTGAAGGTCAGCCCCTGCAGTTTCCCTTGATGGGCCGAGGGGAGGTAGAGTCCGTCGCCCTTGGGTGCCGCTTGCGTCAGGCCGAGGATGCAGATGCGGATGCCGTTCTTTTTAAATAAGGTATAGGGCTTTGGCTGGGGCAGGGAAGAGGCGGCGGGGTCGACGGTCAAGTTGGCGCTGAGGGTTGCGAACGTCGCTTGGCGCAGACGGTCGGCCAGCAACGCCTGGCCAAGGTCGTACTCGTGGTTGCCGTAGGTCTCGAAGTCGTAACCCACCTGGTTCATCAGGTCGACCATAGGGTAGCCCTTGGGGGCGTATTGGTCGACGACGGGGTTGCCCGTCCACTTGTCGCCTGCCGAGAGGAGAAGCACGCCGTCGGGGTTCTTTTCCCGCTCGGCATCGACGAGGGTCTTCACCTTGGCATAGTTGTCGATACGCCCGTGCATGTCGTTGGTCGAAAAGATGACGATGCTGGCCTCATTCGGCTTTTTCTTCAACAAGGGTGCTCCGCACGAAGTCGCGCACACCCCAACAATCACCATCAGTAACAAGCTGCTGAGCTGAAATACAATTCGTTTCATTTTTCGTGCCTTTCTTGTGTTACAAAATTACGGGATAGTTGGCGAAAAACCAAATGAAACATTCAATTATTTGCTTGCTCTATTTTTTTATTTGCTTTCTCTGGCGAATTATTCGCCTATTCTGTTTTTTTATTCGCCTATTCTGTTCCATGGGCAGGAAAAAGAGTAGGGGACGCGCTGGCGTGTCCCCTACAGGCTGTTGATGCTGGCTGCGGTTTTTTAGATGATGCCTTGGGCGAGCATGGCGTGGGCCACCTTCATGAAGCCGGCGATGTTGGCACCCTTGACGTAGTTGATGTAGCCGTCGGGCTCGGTACCGTACTTGAGGCATTGGGCGTGGATGCTGCTCATGATGTAGTGGAGCTTCTGGTCAACCTCTTCGGCGCTCCAGCTGATGTGGCCGGCGTTCTGGCTCATTTCCAGTCCACTAGTGGCGACGCCTCCGGCGTTGACGGCCTTGCCCGGAGCAAAGAGCATCTTGGCGCCGACGAAGGCATCGATGGCCTCGGGGGTGCAGCCCATGTTGGAGATTTCGCCGACGCAGATGACGCCGTTGTCAAGAATCTGCTGGGCATCCTTGCCGTTGAGCTCGTTCTGCGTGGCGCAGGTGAGGCAGACGTCAACCTTCTGCTCCCAGGGCTTGCGGCCTGCGAAGAACTGCGAGCCGGGGAACTTGTCGGCGTAGGGGGCGACGACGTCGTTGCCGCTGTTGCGGAGGTCGAGCATGTAGTCAATCTTCTCTCCACTGATGCCTGCGGGGTCGTAGATGTAGCCGTCGGGCCCGGAGATGGTGACGACCTTGGCGCCCAGCTGGGTTGCCTTGGTGACGGCACCCCAGGCCACATTACCGAAGCCGCTGACGGCGACGGTCTTGCCCTCGATGGAGAGGCCGCGCGTAGCCAGCATCTGGGTGACAAAGTAGAGTCCGCCGAAGCCCGTAGCCTCAGGACGGATAAGTGAGCCACCATAGTCGAGGCCCTTGCCGGTGAGGACGCCCGTGCACTCGCGCGTGAGTTTCTTGTACATGCCCATCAGGTAGCCGATTTCGCGTCCACCCACGCCGATATCGCCAGCGGGGACGTCGGTATCGGGCCCGATATTCTTCCAGAGTTCCAGCATGAAGGCCTGGCAGAAGCGCATGATCTCAGCCTCGGACTTACCGCGGGGGCTGAAGTCCGAGCCGCCCTTGCCGCCGCCCATGGGCAGGGTGGTGAGGGCGTTCTTGAAGGTCTGCTCGAAGCCGAGGAACTTCAGGATGGAGGGGGTGACAGAAGCGTGGAAACGGAGGCCGCCCTTGTAGGGGCCGATGGCGTTGTTGAACTGCACGCGGTAGCCTGTGTTGGTCTGCACCTCGCCCTTGTCGTCGACCCATGTGACGCGGAACGTAATCATGCGGTCGGGTTCGACAAGACGCTCGATGATTTTTGCTTTCTCAAACTCGGGGTGCTGGTTGTAAATGTCTTCGATGGACATCAGCACTTCACGGACGGCCTGGATGTACTCGGGCTCGCCCGGATGTTTCAACTCAAGTGACTTGATAATCTCTTCGGTTTTCATTGGATGATTTTTTAAATGAAAAATTAAAATTGGTATATGCGGTACAAAAGTAGTATAAGATTAGCGAAGAAAAAAATAAAACCTGATTTATTTTCTGCCCCCCGAAAAGGGCGGTAAGAGGCTTTTCTGCGTGGAAAAGTACAGTTTTTCGCTTTCCTGTTCGGTAATTTGGATTTTTTACACTAATTTCGCGCAATTTATTTCATTCTATAGGAAAAGAGGATGGCTGAAACGAATCTGAATTTTTTGAATAGCCGCAGGTATCTGCTGAAGGACACGTCGTTTGTCAACCTGATGACGAAGCGAATCTTCAACGTGCTGGTGGTGGCGAATCCCTACGACGTCTTCATCATGGAGGACGACGGACGTATCGACGAGACGATTTTCGAGGAATATACCCGTATCGGGCTGAGTAGCGCCCCGCGTTTCACGAAGGTGTCGAACCGCGAGGAGGCTACCGAGGCGCTGGAGACGATGCGCTACGACCTGGTCATCTGTATGCCGAGTACCGACAATACCGATGCCTTCGACATCGCCCGCGACATCAAGACGCAGTTCCCTGACACGGAGCTGGTGGTGCTGACGCCCTTCTCGCACGGCATCACCCGCTATATGGAAGGGCTCGACCTGAGCCTCTTCGAATACGTCTTCTGCTGGCTGGGGAACACGGAGCTCATCCTTTCCATTATTAAACTGATAGAGGACAAGATGAACCTCGACCACGACATCCACGAGGCAGGGGTGCAGCAGATTCTGCTTGTCGAGGACGGCATCCGCTACTACTCGTCGGTACTGCCCAACCTCTACCGCTTCGTGCTGGAGCAGAGCCGCGACTTTGCTACCGAGGCGTTGAACGCCCACGAGGTGATGCTGCGCAAGCGCGGACGTCCTAAAATTGTGCTGGCCCGTACCTATGAGGAGGCATGGGAGCTCTATTCGACCTACCGCGACAACACGCTGGGTGTCATCGCCGACGTCCGCTTCCCGAAGGACGGGGCAAAGGACCCTGAAGCGGGCTTCAAGCTGCTCGATGCCATCCGTGCCGACAATCCCTTCGTGCCCATCATCATGCAGTCGGCCGAGGAGAAAAACCGCCCCCTGGCCGAAGCACGCGGCATCGGTTACATCGATAAGAACTCCAAGAAGATGGACGTCGACCTTCGCCAGATGGTGTGGAGGCACTTCGGCTTCGGCGACCTTATATTCCGCGATATGCAGACGGGCGAGGAACTCGTACGCGTCCATAACCTGCGCGACTTGCAGGACAACATCTTCACCGTTCCTACGGAATCGTTCGTCTATTTGGCGTCGCACAACGTCATCTCGCGTTGGCTGGCTTCGCGAGCCATGTTCCCTATCGCCGAGGTGCTGCGCAAGATGTCCATTGACGACGAAAAGGACATCGACGTGCATCGCCGCATCATCTTCGATGCCATCGTGGAGTATCGCCGGATGAAGAATCAGGGCGTCGTAGCAGAATACATGCGTGGGCGCTTCGACCGCTACTCGAATTTTGCCCGCATCGGCGAAGGCTCGCTGGGCGGCAAGGCCAGGGGAATCGCCTTTATTGACAATATCCTGAAGAAGCACCCCGAGATTCAGGGCCTTGAGCGGGCCGAGATTCACATTCCCAAGACGCTCGTCCTCTGTACCGACATTTTCGACAGTTTCATGGAGGACAACAACCTCTATCCCATAGCCCTTTCCGATGCTCCTGACGAGGAGATTCTCGCGGCGTTCCTGAAGGGGCAACTGCCCGATACGTTGAGGGACGATGTGGAGTCGTTCTGCGAGGTCGTCTCGCATCCTATTGCCGTGCGCTCCAGCTCGTTACTGGAGGACTCGCACTACCAGCCCTACGCCGGCGTCTATGCCACCTACATGGTACCTGACGGCCCGCATCAGCTCTCGCGTCTGGCTGATGCCATCAAGGGCGTGTATGCCAGCGTGTTCTATCGCGCTTCGAAATCCTATATGGCGGCAACGAGCAACGTCATCGACCAGGAGAAGATGGCCATCATCCTTCAGGAGGTGGTGGGCGACCGCTACGGACGCCGCTTCTATCCCAACTGCTCGGGCGTTGCCCGCTCGCTCAACTTCTATCCTGTAGGGGACGAGAAGGCCGAGGAAGGCGTTGTTGACTTGGCTTTGGGCCTCGGTAAGCATATCGTCGACGGGGGACGCTCCCTTCGTGTCAGTCCCGCTCATCCGCGCCATGTCATGCAGATTAGTGAGGTACGTCTGGCGCTTACGGAAACGCAGACCACCTTCCTTGCCATCGACATGGAGTCCGATGAGCGTCCGCTTACCGTCCACGAGGACTTCGACCTCCTCCGCCTGTCTGTCAGCGAGGCTGTTCCTGACGGAACGCTCGACTGGATTGGCTCTACCTATATCCGCGAGGACGATATGATTTGCGACGGCGTCAACTACCCGGGCCGCAAGCTGGTCACCTTCTCGGGGCTGCTCCACTACGACCTCTTCCCGCTGATGAAGATTGTCCAGCTGGTGCTGAAGTACGGCTCGGAGGGGATGCGCCGTCCTGTGGAGATTGAGTTTGCCGCCCGTTTCAATACGAAGGAACGCTCCGGCATCTTCTATCCGTTGCAGATGCGCCCCATCGTGAGTGCCCGCGAGTGCATTCAGGAAGACCTTACGCAGGCCGACCGCGAGCGGCTTCTGCTCTATTCCACACAGTCGTTGGGCAACGGCATCACCTCCGATGTGGAAGACGTCATTTACATCCGCCCAGGAGCCTTCGGGTATACCATCAACCGCACCATCGCCGATGAAGTCCGCGAACTGAACGAACTGCTGACGGCCGACGAGCTCGGCTATCTGCTCGTTGGCCCTGGACGCTGGGGCACGGCCGATGATGCCCTCGGCATTCCCGTGGAGTGGGGCGATATTGCGGGCGTACGTTTCATCGTCGAAACGGCTATTGACGGACGTCCCATCCAGCCTAGCCAGGGCTCGCACTTCTTCCAGAACCTTACTTCCTTCGGCGTGGGCTACTTTACCGTCAATCCGTTTGCGCGTGGCAGCGACGACATCTTCCGCATGGAGTGGCTCGAGGCTCTGCCTGCCATTCACGAGACGGAGCACGTCCGCCATGTCCGCTTCCCCCGTCCTTTCATCGTGAAGATGGATGGCCTCAAGAGCGTCGGCGTCATCGAAGTCATGGAGAAATAATTTCTCGCCGAAGGCGACTAAAAATAACTTGGAAATATGAACGAGACACAACAGAAGGCCTTACAACGTCTGGGGGTTGAGGCGCTGACCCCTATGCAGGAAGCCGCATTGGCGGCCTGCCATGAGTCTGGCGATGTTATTCTGCTATCGCCTACGGGCAGCGGAAAGACCCTGGCATACCTGCTGCCCCTCATCGAAAGACTCCAATCACAAATGGGCAATGGTCAGAAGGCCATCGTCGTCGTGCCCTCGCGCGAACTTGCTATGCAAATAGAGTCCGTGTTCAAACAGATGGGAACCCCTTGGAAGGCTATGGCCGTCTATGGCGGCCGTCCCGCTATGGACGAGCATCGCACCATGCGCGACGTCCGTCCCGAGCTCATCATCGGTACCCCCGGACGACTTATCGACCACCTCCAGAAGGGAAATATCGATGCCGAAGCCGTCAGGACGTTAGTGTTGGACGAGTTCGACAAGTGCCTCGAGCTCGGCTTCTATGACGAGATGAACACCCTCCTCGACCTCCTGCCACGTGTGGAGCGCCATTGGTTCTTTTCGGCAACCAACTTGCAGGAGTGGCCCGCTTTCATCCACCCCGAGCGTTGCATACACCTCAACTATCTGGGCAGCTCATCCCGCGTCAACCACTACGTCGTTCACTCCCCTGAAAAGGACAAGCTGGATACCCTCTATCGCCTTCTCTGCAGTCTTGACGGCTCGCAGGCCATCGTCTTTGTGGGCTATCGCGAATCCGTCGAGCGCATCAGCAGCTTCCTCCGCGAGAAGAAGCTCATCCACGCCGCCTATCACGGAGGTCTGGAGCAGGACTTGCGCGAGCGGGCCATCTATAAGTTCCGTAACGGTAGCGTTAATGTCCTCGTCAGTACCGACCTGGCTTCCCGCGGGCTCGATATCCCCGAGGTGCAGCACATCATCCACTACCATCTGCCCGCTAACGAGGAGGCCGTCATCCATCGTACAGGGCGTACCGCCCGCTGGGACGCCTCAGGCAACAGCTACTTCATCCTCGGCCCGGGCGAGAGCCTCCCCGAGTCCGTTGCGGCAGACGCCAGGGACTTCGCCGCCCTTCCCGACATTCCACGCCGTCCCACGCCCCCCGCATGGGAGACGCTCTACATCGGCAAGGGCAAGAAGGACAAGCTGGGGCGCATTGACATCGCCGGCTTCCTCTATAAGAAAGGCAACCTGACGTCCGACGACGTGGGTCACATCGACGTCCTCGACCATTACGCCTATGCCGCCGTCCGCCGCGCGAAGGTCCGCCAGCTGCTTACCCTCGTCAGCGGCGAAAAGATCAAAGGCATGAAGACCATCATCGAAATTGCCCGATAGCGACGTCTCCGGATAGAGGTTTTTTTCGTTTTTACCCCAACACCTACCTGAACCCCTGTAAGGTGTTGATAGTAAGAGTGTAAAGTTAGGTAGGTGTTTGACAAACACCTACCTAACACCTACCTAACACCTACCTGACACCTACCTGACACCTACCTGACACCTACCTGACACCTACCTGAACTGTCATCCGGGTCAGGCCGCTTTCAGGGGAATCACCTTGAAGTACTTCACGTTCCCCCGATGGATGGCATCATACCCCAGCTCCTTCATCGCCAGCCCGATGTGAATCTTCGCGCTATGCGTGTTCTTCACCAGCGGATATTCACGACGGATGATGCTCAGCAATTCCCCTGTGTTCAGTATCTTCGAGCCCTCGTTCTCGGCAGGCTTGCGGAAGCAGACCCCCACCATCTCCGTCATGTCCGTCTCGGTCATGTAGCTGAGGTTCAGCTGCTGGATGCGCTCCACCTCGTCGTTGTTGAACCAGTAGGGCGACTTCAGTTCGCAGATCTCGTGCATCACCTGGGCGTAGAGCTGATCGTGGTCAATCTCCCCACGATTGTCAATCATCTGCCCGTCGGGAATCGTCAGGCAGATGTATCGACGGCTACCTGTCGCGTCCGTCAGCGGATGCGGATTGTTCGTCGTAGCCACAAACGAGGCATAGCGTGGGCGGTCCTCCTGCGCGCAGCCGTAGATGGGGCGTCCGTTCACCTTGTTCTTCGAGAGCGTCTGCTTCAGGGCCGCATGCTGGCTGGGGCGTATGGCCTCCAGCTCGTCCAGGTTCACCAACAGGTTGTTAGTCAGGGCCATCTCCTTGTCGAACTTGTTCGAGAGGTTCAGGTGGTCCAGATAGTACTGTCGCAGGTGCTTGGGCAGCAGGCGACGGATGAACGTGGTCTTGCCGCATCCCTGCGCCCCGATGAGCGTCGGCACGCACTCGTTGCCGTGCAACGAGTCCATCTGGAGCCAATGAGCCACAGCCGAGCGAAGCCAGACGCTCAGGTAGCCCAGCTGCTCTGTGCTGATGCCAGGCAGCCGTCCGAAGAGCCTCGCCACGTGGTTCTGTCCGTCCCAGCTCGGCAGCCCCTCGAGATACTCACGGATGGGGTCATACGCGCGTACCTCTTCCGAATGGAGCAGCTCGACGATGTCCGGCTTGGGGCTAACCCCGTCGCCCACATTCTCGCGCTTGGCGCGGATGACGATGCTGTTCAGCGCCTCCTGCGTCAGCACGCGCCAGACGGGCTGCCCGTCCGGCGTGCCCTCTGAAGGCAAGGTTGTAAACTCTACCTTACCGCTCAGCACGTTACGGCGGAAAAGGTATTTGTCCTGAAGGAACTGCTCGGCTTCGAGCGTTCCCATTTGAGACTCGTTAAGCGTCTCATCACGATTTGTAAGGGTGATGTTCATAATAGGGATAAATGAGTTAAATGAATGAAACAATCTTTGGTTCTGTAACTGCGTGCAAAGATACAAAAAACCTTTTTAAACAGTTTCCACTTCAATCGAGAAAGGGTTCTCACCCCATTTTTTTCTTTATTCAAGTTTCGGAAGTAAAAAAACGAGCCTAGAAGGCGATGAGCGCCCTGAGAGGGCAGCAAGCTACTAGCCCAGGGCAACGCCCTGGGTGCAAACGGCAAAAGTAACTTAGGTAGGTGTAAGGTAGGTGTCAGGTAGGTGTTAGGTAGGTGTTTGACAAACACCTACCTAACCTAACTAACTATGCGGTAGTGCGTTACAACGATTTAGGTAGGTGTTGGCCTTTTTTTTAAAAAAACCTCTCACAGAAAAACTTTCTCAAACCTCTCTCCCCATCATCCCCATTTCCTCTCTCATTCCACCGGGCTACCATTTTATTCCACCGGACTACCGTTTCAGTCCCTTGGACTACGGCGCCATTCCCTTGGTCTGCGACACCATTCCCTTGGTCTGCGACGCCATTCCCTTGGTCTGCGACACCATTCCCTAATTCTATGGCGTTATCCCCATGCGTTATAATTATCCCTTCAAATTGAGCAGCTTAAAAAGCCAAGGCCGTCCCCAGCGCCCTGAAAGGGCCGCAAGCACCCAGCCCAGGGCAACGCCCTGGGTATATCCAGGCACACATTATTCCAGCGCCCTGAAAGGGCAAAAGCCTTACAACACAATGCTTTTGCCCTTTCAGGCCGTTAGGGTAATTGTGCGGATAATTATTTCGGATAAAATATAAAATAGTTCCAAAAATGTTTATTATATTAACCAAAACCCTTTACTTTTACATTCGATAATTTACAATTATGGGAAAGTCTATCGGACACAAACTATAAGTCATAGCCTAAACGCTTCAGGAAGGCTGTCAGGTCTTCGTTGGGAAGCATGATGTCCCCTTTGCCCTCCTTGGCCTTATCCAACTTGGCAAAGAATTCTTCCTGCGTCATCTCCGCCTTGTCGGAATTCACTTCCTTCGCCAGCTTGCGGAGGTATTTTGCAGCACGACGGAGAGAGCTTTCGTCCTTGACGATTACGCTCAAATTGCGATATGCCTGCGCGGCCAGCTGATCCATTTGTACTCTAGTCATAGGGATAACGAGATTATGTCCACGCCGGCAAAGATATTATAATAAGGAGAAACAGCCAACAAAAGAACGAAAAAAGAAACACCCCCCCAAAGAACTCGACTTCCGCCAGCCCCCTTTTCTCTCTTTTTTTCCCAACTTTCAAGAGATTTTTTTCATTTTTTCGCCCAAAGAAGTAAAACTTTCAAATTTCTTTGTATCTTTGCCCTCGGTTCGGGGAGAAATCCGAACTAACGAAGAAGCATTTGCTATTATTTCGCGTTAAGCCAATATGCCTAGGAAACAAATTGGGATAGAAAACGCTCTGAAGTAATAGAGATGTGGGGTACTGGAACATTGTGCCTCCATTCCTACCTGTAGATAGCATGCATTCGCGCCATTTGGCGTGATGTGATCTTATAGGTAGGATGGGGCCCAATTCCTAGGCATACCCTAGCTTAACGCATAAGGAGCATCACGCTCTCTTTATGTGTCAGCGATTGATAGTTAAGTGCCATTATTAACATTAAGCTATCAATCGATATGAGCGAGAGAAAAAATCATCTGAATTTTGAGAACGAGCTGACAGCACAAGTCAGTTTCTTGGAACAGTATTTGCCAATGGTTGACCGGAGTTTGAAGGTTGATGATGTCCAAAATGATTACAATGATGGAGTTGTCAATGGCAACATACTTGAATTTAAGCTCATCATTAATAATCTGAATTCAGTTTTGTTCCAAACCATCAAGTATCTTTCTGTCAGGCGAATTAAGGGGAAGCCTGTCCCTGCCAACATTATTCTTATTTCGGCCAATGAAGAGAAAGCTTATCTTTATCCTTCATGTGATTATTTAAAGGAAATTGAAACCGTATATGTGGGTGCGGCCTCGAAAGAAAACGATAGTTTCTCGGCAAAACAATACGTTGAGCAGATAGATTATTCAACGGTGTTGGGTCAGGAAAAAATGATACGTTTACTCCGCTCTAAAGAATATATTAAAATTCATATCGATGAAAATTGTATCGTAGGTTGGGCGAATCGGTATTATGAAGAGAACAAGAGTGCTACCAAGGCAGAATTCCTGGGAGACGAGACTGGAAAGACAAGGATTGTTGGCGAGATTAGGAACCCTACCAAGCTTCGCGATTTTATCTATCCTTATGAAAGAAAAAGCAACAAGAAGTTCCGCTACCTGATGGACAAGTTGAATGATGACTTGCACAAGAAAGACCTTGGCGCTTTCTATACAGACCCCATGTATGCGGAAAAATCATTGGAACTTGTCAGGGAGGCTATTAGTAAAGTGCCTGAAGGCAATGACTTCATCATACTTGATAGATGTGCCGGCACAGGTAATTTGGAACAGTTTATGACGGATGAAGAACTGAGTCATGTGATAGTGTCAACTTACGAATATTATGAGTACAAAGTGCTCATGGAGAATTACAGCGATAAGGTTAGGAGCATCATCCCTCCTGTAGAATCTAATAACACTTTCTTTGGTGGCATGGTGAGAGGTGCGAACGCATTGGAAAGGGACTACATTGAGAATGATATAATCATGTCGTATGTGAATGATGAGAAATGTACTATAATAGTGTTTGAGAATCCACCATACTCAGAATCCACATCTGCAGAACACCAGAGAAAAGGACATGGCAAGAAATCGTCGGAATGGAAGAAAAGCTATGTGGCCCAAGAGATGAAAAAAAATGTAAAGGGCAAGGGGCTCAACGACATGGGTAATGCCTTCATCTGGTCGGCATTCCATTATTATCTCCGACAACCGACCGACAGTCTTATCGTCTATTCGCCTGTTAAATATTGGAAAGCACAAGGACTGATAGCTAAACGTTTTGTTCGAGGATTTGCTTTCAACCGACGCCACTTCCACACAAATATCGGAGCAACTATCATGGTTGCATATTGGACCAATGAAGACCAACCTGAACTCGATGAGTTTTCTATCCAAGCCATAGATATCGCAGAAAAAAAGGTTGATGGCAAGATAAAGAGAGAACTTGTTGATTGTGGAATGCTTGCAGTCAGGAAGCTGCACAATACATATAGCGAAGTATATTATGACAAGCGTAAGATGGATGATGAGTATAAGGTAGGAATACTATGCGGCCTTAACGGAAAAGAGAAGATGAGCAACATAACGAATAAGCCGCTGACACATCCAGATGTTATCGGATACATGGTTGCTCATAGCTCAGGCTTTGATAATCCCGATTTAGATTCTTCTTTGCTCGTTGCCGGACGTTATGATGGTCACGGATTTTACCTGTTTAAGGACAATTTCTTAGAGAAAATGCCGCTGTTTGCCGCGACTCGCTTTTATAAATACAACAGAGAATGGATTAACCGTGGACGCATCATGAAGTCAGGTGATGGCTCCGAGAGATTTTATCATGACCTGCAATCAGGAAAACTAAACGAATATCTGTTGAAATGCCTATTATTCGTTGTCCTTGAACCTCAGAACCACATGAGAGAATTTACAGGGAGTGACGGTAAAGAATACAAGAACCAACTTTGCCTTGATACTACAAATGGCGAAACTCTTGCAAGTAAGGCCTTAAAAACAATGGTGATGAACGATGAAGAAAAAGTTCTCTTAGCTCTTTGGGAAAAGATAATGACCTCAGCCAAAACTACAAAGAACTATCAGCCTAGCATTAACTATGGACTCTTTCAGATAAAATCCGAACTTGATACGTTCTATGTTGTGCAAAAGAAAAGAAAGAACAAGAAAATCTTCGAGTACAAGGATTTGCATAGCGATATTGACACATTATCTAAACACGTCAAGGTATACTATTTGAAGGAAATCGTGCCTACTTTGATTAATTATGAGTTTTTAAAATAAAACATAATAGGATCAAGGGGACGGGAACTTTCATACACTCGAACCCATTCGCGCTGACCTGACGAGACATGGGACTGATATGGAAAATGAAAAATGAAATATATTATTATGGAAACAAGAATTCCTACCCATCCTGGCGAAGTGCTGAAGGAAGAACTTGAAAGCAGAAACATTTCGCAAAAGCAGTTTGCGGAACTGATAAATATGCCCAGAACCCAGCTGAACGAGATATTAAACGGAAAACGTAGCGTTTCCGCAGACTTTGCCTTGATGATTGAGGCGGCACTCGGAATAAACCCCGACCTTCTCATCAACATGCAAAACCGCTACAACATGTCCGTAGCGCGTCGCAAACCGTCGTTGTTGACGAAGCTCAACGCTTGTGCTGCATTATGATAAACGTTTTTTATATCGGCAGACGGAAAAGGGGGAGCCTTTTGTTGGCCTGAGACGCGACAGTTCGCGTCTTTACTTCATATCACAGCAGCGTCTTTACTCCATATCACGGCAGTAGTTGATGCCGAGGCGGTCGTAGAGGTGCTGGAGGTGGGGTAGGCGGGCTTTGAAGTCCTCATAGTCCTTCTGGTCGGGACGGCACCATTGCACTTCGCTCAGGGCATCGAGGCGGGGAAGCAGCATGTAGAACACGTGCTGCGGCCAGGCTACGTACTCCGTCCATAGGTTGGCCTGCACGCCGAGGATGTACTGCTGCTCGTCGGCGGAGAGCTTGTCGGGCAGAAGGGGCTCGAAGGAGTAGGACTTCGACACGGGCAGGTAGTAGCCGATGGATACGGGCTGGCGGTCGTGGTCGCGAAGCTGATAGTAGTCGAGATAGCAGTAGTCCGTGGGGGTCATGATGACGCGATGGTGCTGGCCGGCTGCCTCGATGCCGCCTTCCGTGCCGCGCCACGACATGACGATGCCGCCCTCGGTGAGCCCGCCTTCAAGCACTTCGTCCCAGCCGATGATGTCGCGCCCACGCTCGTTCAGGAAGGCTTCAAGCTCATGGTTCATCCAGGATTGCAGCTGGTTTTCGACACTATGCTTGCCGTCGTCCACAAGGCCGAGCTCCTTGATTTTGGCCTGGCACTTGGGGCAGCTCTTCCAGCGGCTCTTCGGACACTCGTCGCCCCCGATGTGGATGAACTTCGAGGGGAAGACGTCACACAGCTCGCCGAAGACGGTCTTGAGGAAGGTCATCGCCTGAGGGTTGCCGGCACAGAGCACTTCGCTGCTGCCGCCCAGGTGTTGCACGACGTTGTAGGGGCCGCCTGTGCAGCCGAGGTCGGGATAGACGCTGAGGGCGCTCTCGATGTGGGCAGGCATGTCGATTTCGGGGATGATGTTGATGTAGCGCTCGGCGGCGTAGCGCACCAGCTCGCGACACTCGTCCTGCGTATAGTATCCGCCGTAGGGCTGACCGTCGTAGAGGCCCGCACGTCCGATGTGGGACTGCTTGCGCACGCTTCCCTTCAACGCCAGATCGGGCAGGGCTTTCACTTCGAAGCGCCAGCCCTGATTGTCCGTGAGATGCCAATGGAACTGGTTGCAGCCGTGAAGGGCCAGCACGTCGAGGTACTGCTTGAGGAAATCGATGGTAAAGAAGTGGCGCGAGGTGTCGAGGTGGACGCCGCGGTAGCTGAAGCGCGGCTCGTCCTGTATGTGAGTGTAGGGTAGGGTGATGCCTGCCTTGGCTTCGCCTGCGGGGAGGGACTTGCGCAACGTCTGGGCGGCACGGAAGAGGCCCACCGGCTTGCGGGCATGAAGGACGATGCCCGTGCCGTCGATGGTTATGGCGTAGGCCTCCTGCTGCTGTTCGGTCGGCAAAGCGGCCTTCTTTGTTTTCTTCTTGCCTGCATCGAGGTCAAGCGACAGGCAGATGGCGGCCTTCTTGTCGTCAGGCGTCAGCTGGAGCCGGATGTCCGTCAGCTCTTCAATCCATTGCTGGAGGAAAAGCGCGTTGCGGCTTGCCTCGGCATCTGCCGCGTCGTAGGCGATGCCCATGCCCGATGTCAGGATAAACGTCTTTGTGGTGTCGGTCTGAACGCTCTGGGGGAGGGGGATGGTGCGGTAATCGGCCGTCTGCGCCCATAGCATGAGGGGAGCGCACATGATCAGCATGAAAAAGGATAGTTTATTCATGGGTATGGATGATAGGGAATACGTGTTTTTTTCGTTCAACGTTCGTTTACGGGTGCGAAGATAGGAAGAATATTTGGATTCTCCACATTCGAGAGTGTTTTTTTTGCCTCGGCATCTTATCTCCTTTCAGAATTTATATACTACTTTGGCATAAAAATCTAATGACGGATGGGGGCAAAAAAAGTCATCGGGGCGTGCACGGCACGCCCCGATGACTATTGGATAGGGAGGGTTTATTACTTCTTGACGAATTCCTGCACCTTGTCGGCGGGAACCATCTCCTCGGTGAAGATATAGGCACCTGTCTTGGGCGACTTCACCATCTTGACGACCTTGGCGTATGAGCTGGCCTTACCGGTCTGGAGGGTTGCAACTGCTTTCTTTGCCATAATTCAATCTGTTTGATGTAAGCGTTGATGGGGGATTACTTAATCTCTTTGTGAACGGTCATGCGCTTCAGATAGGGATTGTACTTCTTCAGCTCAAGACGCTCGGTGGTGTTCTTGCGGTTCTTGGTGGTGATGTAACGGCTCATGCCGGGGACACCGCTTTCTTTCTGCTCTGTGCATTCGAGGATGACCTGCACTCTGTTTCCTTTTACTTTCTTTGCCATAATTGTATTCTCTTGAACTGTTTATCCTATGACTGCAATCTCGTTCCAGTCGCAATAGCCATTGGCGACGGCTTCATTCAGGGCGGCATCCAAGCCTTTCTTGTTGATGATACGCAGGCCGGAGGCGCTCAGGCGCAGCTCAATCCAGCAACCTTTCTCTACATAGTAGAACTTCTTCTTAAACAGGTTCACATCGAAGGTGCGTTTTGTGCGACGCTTGGAATGTGACACGTTGTTGCCAACCATGGCCTTCTTACCGGTAATTTGACAAATTTTAGACATCGCTATCTTCTTTAATGTTTACTTATTCTTTTGATGGAGGCCGGAGTGGCTCAGAACGGTACATTTAGCATCCAATGTACTGATTCGTGGCGCTTTACCGGGTCCTTCCGTGGTTGTTCTCAGAAATCAGCGTGCAAAGTAACGGATTTTTTCTGAGATATGCAAATAAATCAGCAAGTTTTTTTCATTTTTCTTCTTCGCTCCATGCAATCTCGGCCGAGCCGAAACAGCGGTGGCGCTCCTTGTCGTAGAGGACGCAGAACTGCCCTGGTGCGACGCCTTGTATGGGGGCTTCGGAACGGATGACGTTTCCGTCAAGGGTTGCGGAGGTCCAATGGGGGGTATGTCGAATCTTGAACGTGATTTCGTGGGGCAGGGTGCAGGGGGTGAGCAGGTGGATGTCGCAAATCGTGAACTGGCTGCGGCACACGGTCTCGGGTTCGTAGCCCTTGACGACGTAGAGGATGTTGTGCTCCATGTCCTTGCGGATGACGTTCCAGGGGCCTCCGCCCAGTCCGAGGCCCTTCCGCTGCCCGATGGTGTGGAACCATAGCCCTTTGTGCTGGCCGATGACCTTGCCGGTCTCCCAGTCGACGACGTCGCCGGGCTGCTCGCCGAGGTAGCGGCGCACATAGTCGTTGTAGTTGATTTTCCCGAGGAAGCAGATGCCCTGCGAGTCCTTGCGATGGGCGCTGACGAGGTGTTCGCGCTCGGCTATGGCCCGTACCTCCTCCTTGTAGAGATGCCCGATGGGGAAGAGGGCCTTGCGAAGCTGCCAGTCGTAGATCTGGGCAAGGAAGTCAGTCTGGTCCTTCACGGGGTCGGGGCTGGTGGTAAGCCATTTCTGCCCATCGATCCACTCGGTCTGCGCGTAGTGTCCTGTGGCGATGAGGTCGTAGTCGTGGCCGACCTTCTCGTCGAAGGCGCCGAACTTGATGAGACGGTTGCACATGACGTCGGGGTTGGGCGTGTAGCCGGCGCGGACTTTCTCCATGGTGTAGCGCGTGACCTGGTCCCAGTATTCGCGATGGCAGTCCACGACACGTAGCGTCAGCCCGTAGCGCTGGGCGACGGAGGTGGCCATCTCCATATCCTCTTCCGAGGTGCAGTCCCACTCCTCGGTCTCGTCAGGGCCTATGCGGATGTAGAAGCAGTCGGGCTTCAGCCCTTTGTGGACCAGTTGCCAGACGGCCACAGAGCTGTCGACGCCCCCTGAGAGGAGGACGGCTATGCGTTTTCCTTCCAGTTCGCTATAGTCCATTTCTGTCTCTGAGGGTTTGGGCGGCGGTTTCAAGCAGGCGGACGGTCAGCTCGCGGTTGTCGGCGAGGACGTTCCATGCGGCATCTTCGGAGAGTACGCCACGTTTCAGGCCAGCGGGCAGCAGGCCCTCCTCGTCGGCACGGAAGTCGTCCTTCCAGGCTTCGCTGCCGTAGTATTCGTCCAGGGTGCGGATGGCCTCGCGTGCCTGGTCGTAGCGGTCGAGTGCTGCCGACAGCTCGTCGACGGCAGCCGCAGCCTTGTCGAGCATCTGCTCCATTAGCTGAATGCGTTCGGTCTGTTCCATTTTTTCCTGAGGTTTTGGTCTGCAAAGGTAGTGCAAGGCGAGCGATAATGCAAATTTATTTGCGATTATCCGAGTTGCTGCTTACGTAAAAGCCGCCGAAGTGGAGATTAAAGGTAGCGCAAGGCGAGCGATAATGCAAATTTATTTGCGATTATCCGAGCCGCCGCCTACCTAAAAGCCGTCGAAGGATGGATTAAAGGTAGTGGATTTTGAAGAAATTTCGTCTTTTGTGAAAAAAAATGTTGTTTTTATTTGGCACTTTTAACGGTTTGCCGTATCTTTGCAGCCGAATTTGAAAACGGTCCTTTAGCTCAGTTGGTTCAGAGCGCTTGCTTGACAGGCAAGAGGTCCGCAGTTCGAACCTGCGAAGGGCCACATCCGAAAGGAAGAAATGGTGTGAAGATTGAGTCCTCAATCTTCATTCATTTAAAGGGTGAATTCCAGAGTGGCCAAATGGGGCAGACTGTAAATCTGCTGTCTCTCGACTTCGGTGGTTCGAATCCATCTTCACCCACGAGGTATTGATGATAATTAAAGGATTTGATGAAAGAGAGGCCGGCACCTGAGTGTCGGCCTCTTCTTTTTCCTTTTTTTCAGGCTTTGCGTGCTGTCTGGCGTCACGCTTCCTCCTCGACCTGGGGTGCGATGAGTTTGTAGCCCTTGCCGTGGATGTTGATGATTTCGACGGTGGGGTCGGCCTTCAGCAGCTTGCGCAGCTTGGTGATATAGACGTCCATGCTGCGGGCGTTGAAGTAGTTGTCGTCAATCCAGATGGTCTTCAGGGCGTATTCGCGCTGCAGGATGTCGTTGGCATGTGCGCAGAGGAGAGTGAGCAGTTCCGACTCCTTGGTGGTCAGTTTCTGCTGTTCGTCGCGGATGGAGAGCAGCTGCTTCTGCGTGTCGAAGGTGAAGCCGCCGAAACGGTAGACCGTGACGGTCTTGGTCTTCTGTCCGTGTACGCGGCGCAGGATAGCCTCGATGCGCAGGGTCAGTTCCTCCATGCTGAAGGGTTTGGGGATGTAGTCATCGGCACCCAGGCGGAAGCCCTCCTGGACGTCTTCCTTCATGGTCTTGGCTGTCAGGAAGATGACGGGGACTTCGGTGTTGATTTCGCGGATTTCCTTGGCCAGCGTGAAGCCGTCTTTCTTCGGCATCATCACGTCGAGCACGCAGACGTCGTACTTGTTTTTCACAAAGGCCTTGTAGCCGGCCTCGCCATCGGGACAGAGGTCTGTCTCATAGCCTTTTGCGTTGAGATACTCTCTCAGCAGCATGCCGAGGTTCTCGTCGTCTTCACAAAGCAGGATTTTCAATTTGTCGCCCATAGTTGATTGGAATTAAGGGTTAATACTATTATTATAATTTACGTTTACGATTCCAGGAGGGGTAGGGTGATGATGAACGTCGTCCCTACGCCCAGCTCGCTCTCGGCGCGGATGGTACCCTTGAGGTCTGTGACGATTTTCTTCACGTAGGCCAGTCCGAGGCCAAAGCCCTTCACGTCGTGCTGGTTGCCCGTGTGGACGCGGTAGAAGCGGTCGAAGATGTGCTTGAGGTTGTCCTTCCTGATGCCTATGCCATTGTCCTTGACGGCGATGCAGAGTTTCGCTCCGTCGTTCCACGTGCTGACCTTCAGTTCCAGCGGGGTGTCCTCGCGGCGGTATTTCACGGCGTTGTCGAGGAGGTTGAAGATGACGTTGGTGAAGTGCATCTCGTCAGCTGCGACGACGGGGTTGGCGGCGTCAAGCGAGGCGGTAAGGGTGCCTCCGTACTTCTGGGCTTTCAGTTCGAAGGTGTGCACCACACCGGCGATAGTCTCGTTGACGTTCAGGTCGCGCAGTTTGAGCGAGGTGTTCTGGCGGTCGAACATCGACATCTGCAGCACCTTCTCCACGAGCATGCGCAGGCGTTTGGTCTCGTCGTTGATGACGCCCGAGATATGGCGCGACATTTCGGGCGACTTCGTGACGCCTGCGTCGCCCAGCATCTGGGCTGCCAGCGAGATGGTGCTGATGGGGGTTTTCAGCTCGTGCGTCATGTTGTTGATGAAGTCGTTCTTCACCTCCGTCAGTTTCTTCTGGCGCGAGATTATCCACAGGGCGTAGCTGAATGTCACCATCAGGATGAGGGTGAAGATGATGGCAGGCAACACGTAGCGCAGCGAGTCGAACATGTACTTGTTGGCATCGGGGAAGTGAATCTTCAGCACGCCCATGCGGTTGGGCGGGTCGTTACGGAAAAGGATTTGCGAGTAGGTGGCGCCGTGGCGCTTCTCGGCATAGTCGGGACAGGTATAGACCAGCCTACCGTCGGAGGTGCTGACGGTGAAGTGGTAGTCGATCGTGATGCCGTTGTTGAGCAGCTCGGTCTGCAGGTCGCGGTCGAGTCGCTGGAAGTCCACGCGCTGGCTGAGCGGCTTGTTGCTGGCGGTATAGAGGATGTTGTAGATGACCTCGTCCATCAGGGCGCGCTGGTTGGCATAGCGCTTGCGGATGATGTCTTGGAGCGACTGCGAGGCCTGGGGGATGGCGGCATCGCCTTTCACCTGTGCCTGCGGCTTCGGTGGCAGGGTGATGGAGTGGAACTCGAAGGCCGAGATGCGTCCGTCCTTCATCTGGATGTTGTACTCGTGGCTCTCGCCCTGCCCCTGGCTGCGGCGGGCGTTGCGCTCGGTTTGTATGGCATCCTTTTCCAGATAGTCCATGGTTTCATAGACCTCAAGGTTGTGGGCCGTGGCGTAGAGGCTGCGCTTGACGGATTCCTCGAACTGCTGGCGCCGCATCGTACGCATTTCGTTGATGTAGCGGACTTGCATGACGAGCAGGGCCACGCACGACAGCCCTATCACGATACTCAATAGCCAGATCACATGTTTTCTCATACGATGCAAATTTACATAACTCTTAAATCTGTACCGTCAATTTTATTAAAAAAAGTTTCGGCATTTGGCTTTTTTTAACCAAATGCCGAAAAAGATATTGCCGTTTGTGCTACTTATTTGTACTCTACCATCTCGTCCATCTTGCGATATTTGGTATGGCTTTCCGAGGGTTTGGCGGCGGGGGCAGGGTAGCCGAAGGGCATCATCAGGATGGGGTGGATGTTTTCGGGCAATTCGAAGAGTCGGCAGGCCTCGTCGGCGTTGAAGGCGCCCACGGGGCAGGTGCCGAGGCCCAGGTTATAGGCTTCGAGCATCATGTGTGTGAGCACGATGGTGACGTCGATGTCGCCATAGTTGTCGTTCGGGCCGCGGCGGCAGACGCGGTTGTCGTCGTAGCAGAAGAGGAATGCCTGCGGGGCGCCGTACATGCAGGGGCTCACCTGGTTGGCCTTGGCCATGGCGTCTTCCGAGCGGAGGACGTAGATCATCTGCGGCTGGCTGTTGACGGCTGTGGGGGCCAGCTTGCCAGCCTCGAGGATGAGGTCGATCTTCTCCTGCTCCACGGGCTTGGAGGCGAAGTGGCGTACCGAGTAGCGTCCGGCTGCCAATGTCATGAAGTCGTTCTTTGCTGTCGTTTCCATGTCTGGGTTGTTTTTCTGTTCGTTTTTCTGCTCGTTGCAGGCGCATAGCGGTAGCAGCAGAGCTAAGAGGGTGATGATTGCATACTTTTTCATTCGAATATGTTTTAAAGTTTCGCGCAAAGGTATGTATATTTTTCGGAACTTGTGCAAAATCCCCCCTGTTTTTTTGTAAATGTCGCAAAGGCACGCTATCTTTGCCCGCAGAATTACTTACCTTATTAATACTACATCACGCGTATGAAAAAGAAAATCCTGTTTACCATGTTGGGCATCGTCTGCCTGACTGTGGTGTTGCTGATGAACTGCTGTACCGTCGTCGACTCAGGCGACATCGGCGTGAAGTTCCACAAGTGGTCAAGCCGTTCGGACATGCATGGCGGCGTGGAGGGCACGTGCCGAGGCTGGGTGTTCTACAATCCCATCACCACCCGCATCTACAAATATCCCACCTATGTCCAGCGCAAGAACTACGAGCCGTTCAACGTCAACGCCAGGGATGCCTCCATCTTCTCCATGGACCCCACGATAGCCTATCGCATCGACGAGGAGAAGGTGTGCAGCATCTTCGTCAAGTACCGCAAGGGCGTGCGCGAGCTGGAGAGCGGCTACATCCGCACCTGCATCTACGAGGCCTACCGCACGTGTGCCAACCAGTACTCGTCAGACTCGTTGATGTCAAACCGCGAGAAGTTCGAGAACGACGTCCGCTCGCGTCTCGACGCCACCATGCGCGACGAGGGGTTCATCGTCGAGGAGTTCACCTCGCAGATTACGCCCCCGGCGTCGCTCACGGAGATGATTAACGAGAAGAACATCGCCATCCAGTCCGCCTTGAAGGCCGAGAACAAGGTGAAGGAGGCCGAGGCCATGGCCAAGATAGCCGTTGCCGAGGCACGCGGAAATGCCGAGGCCATGAAGGTCAAGGCCGATGCCGAGGCGTACTACAACCGCACCATCAGCGCCTCCTTGTCGGAGCAGATTGTGCAGGAAGACTGGATTGAGAAGTGGGACGGCAAGCTGCCCACCTATATGACGGGCAGCGGCGGAGCCGTCATGCTCATGCCGGAGAAGAAATAACGTCCAGCAGCAACCTCAGGGCTTCCAGCACGGCACGCTGGGTGTTGCGCGTGCGTCCCAGGTCGTCACCCCTCACACAATGGGTGGCGACTTTTCCTTCCCTGGTGGCTACGGCCATCCACACCGTGCCCACGGGGATTTCGGCCGTTCCGCCCGAGGGTCCTGCTACGCCCGATGTGGCTACGGCCAGGTCGGCCTTCAGGGCCTTCAGGGCGCCCAGCGCCATCTCCGTCACCACGGGTTCGCTCACCACGTCGTAGCGGCGCAGGGTGTCCGCCTTCACGTGCAGCAGGTCGTGCTTCACCTCTGTGGCATACGACACGATGCCTCCGCGCACCACGGCGGAGCTGCCGCTGATGGAGGTCAGGGCAGCAGCTATGCCGCCTCCTGTGCAACTCTCGGCAGTCGCCACCGTCCTGCCCGCAGCCGTCAGGGCCTTCACGATAGCCCGAGCCGTTGTCCTTGTTTCCTGTTTCATACTATATTCTTTTAACTTTAACCCCTAACCTCTAACCCCTAACCTCTAAATCGTCACTCTCGAGAATGCCGGCTGGTCGATGGAGCAGAAGTCGCCGTCCTGGAACTTATAGTAGCCCGTGATGGCAATCATGGCGGCGTTGTCGGTGGTGAAGCCGAACTTGGGGATATAGACGTTCCAATGGTAGCGTCGGGCGTGGTCCAAGAAGGCATTCCTCAGTCCTGTGTTGGCGCTTACGCCCCCTGCCACGGCCACCTCGCGGATGCCCAGGTCCCTGGCGGCACGGCGCAGCTTGTCCATCAGGATCTCCACCACCGTCCGCTCCAGCGAGGCGGCCAAGTCGGCCTTGTTTTGCTCAATGAAATCGGGGTTCTCCTTTATCCGTTCGCGCAGGAAGTAGAGGAACGACGTCTTCAGCCCGCTGAAGCTGTAGTCGTAGCCCTCGATGTGAGGCTTGCTGAACGAGTACGCCTTCGGGTTGCCCTGCCGTGCCAGGCGGTCGATGATGGGCCCTCCGGGGTAGCCCAGCCCCATCACCTTCGAGCATTTGTCGATGGCCTCGCCTGCCGCGTCGTCGATGGTCTGCCCGATGACCTCCATCTGGTTGTAGGCTTTGACGAGGACAATCTGCGAATTACCGCCCGACACCAGCAGGCAGAGGAAGGGGAATGAGGGGTGAACGGGCTCCACGTCCTTCTCGTCGATGAAATGGGCCAGTACATGCCCCTGCAGATGATTGACGTCGATGAGCGGGATGCCCAGCGAGCGGGCGAAGCCCTTGGCAAACGACACGCCCACAAGCAACGAGCCCATCAGGCCCGGTCCGCGTGTGAACGCCACGGCCGACAGCTGCTCCTTCGTCACCTCGGCACGTTTGAGCGCCTCGTGGACCACGGGCACGATGTTCTGCTCGTGGGCGCGCGACGCCAGTTCCGGCACCACGCCCCCGTAGCTCTCGTGTACCGCCTGCGAAGCCGTCACGTTCGACAGCAGCACCCCGTCACGCACAACCGCCGCCGACGTATCGTCGCACGACGACTCAATTCCCAGTATCACTATATCCTTTTCCATAACGAGGGTGCAAAGGTAGTTCAAGGCGAAAGGAAAAGCAAAAAAAAACACGTGTTTTTTTGTTCTGCCCGAGCCGCAGCCAACCCAAAACCGAAGGTCAGGGCGAGAGAAAAACCCAATGTATTTTCTATTGGACAATGGGAAAAAAGGTAGTGGAAAGCGGAAAGTAAGGGCAGAATCTGCGAAATTGGTTATTATATCTGCGAAAAGGGTATGCCCTGACATGGTTGTTTGCCGTAACTTTGCATCCCCAAAAAGAGATAACGACTCGGATACTAACCTTTTTTTATATAAATCAAGGGATGGGCCTCGATGTTGAAGTCCATCCCTTCTCTTTTGTCATTTTGTTGTCTCGTTGAGCTACGCTCGACCTCTGTCGCGACTCGGGATAATTGGAGTAAACTCCATTCTTCGCTCGCTGCTCCATCGGTTGACTTGTTGACTTGTTGACCCGTTGACTTGTTGTCCCGTTGACTTGTTGTCCCGTTGACTTGTTGACTTGTTGACCTAAAAAGCTTTGTTGACTTGTTCAACTACCCATTATCCATAATAAATCGGATAGTTTTTTTTTTGAACTTTCCGGGGCTTTTCACTACCTTTGCGCAGAGAATAACCCGATAGCCCTATGAACAGCATACAGGACACCCGCGCTCCGGAGGAATGCAAGAACTACAGGGAAAGGAAAGATGATAAGTAGAATCATAGTTCTTCTTACCATGATACCGATAACTGGACAACTGCTGCAGAAAAGGCTGACCAATATGAAAACATCGTCGTAATGAGGAAAGGCGTGGTGATAAAATACTCCATAAGATTGTTCGATTGGTTGGTCGAACACAATTACCAGATAGACTTTATGCCACCTCCTGTTATTCAGGATTATCAAGAGACATTTTTTTAGGGAATCAGGAAACGTGGAGAAAAACTTATCCACAAAGCACACACTTTTTTTCTCGCCGAATACCGGAGAGACAAAAGAAATTGCTTATCTTTGCAAATCGAATGCCATACAATATAAAAAGCGAGATGGAAAGAAATAAAATACCAGAAATACTGCCTTACGATAAAGCAGATGCCGCTAGCATATTCGACTACAGCAAAGAGCTTCTGGGGCATTGTTTGCGTGAATTCATTTGGGAGGGTTATGAACCGAAGAAAGGCAAAGGGGCGCTTGGGCAGATGGTGGAAAACATCTTTTTCTTTCTTGAAACCAATAGCAATCCCTCCTCTGACTTTTCTGAGGCAGGAATAGAACTGAAATGTACTCCTTTGAAAAAGAGCAAGCAAGACGATTACCTTATCAAGGAAAGGCTTGTCTGCAACATGATAAACTATTTTGAGGTAGTTGAAGAGGATTTCGAGCATTCTCATTTCTATCTCAAATGCCAGTTGATGCTGTTGCTCTTCTACCTGCACCAATCGGGATGCAATAACCTTGATTTGGAGTTTTTGTTTTCTGTTTTGTGGAAACTGCCTGAAAAGGACCTGATGATAATTCGTCACGACTATGATGTTATCATCGATAAGATAAGGCAGGGAAAGGCGCACGAACTCTCGGAAGGGGACACCATGTATCTTGGTGCCTGCCGAAAGGGACAGAAGGGCGACAGCCTGATGGCTCAACCTTATTCCCCAGAAGGAGCACCGAGACGTGCTTTCAGCTTGAAAATGGCATATATGAGGACCGTGCTCGACTTTGTGCTAAAAAGCGGTAAGAATGCGACAACGAACTTCCCGACTTCAGATTCTGAATTAGTTTCATCGAAGGCTCTGCATAAACATAGTTTCGATGAAATTATCCTGAACCGCTTTAACCCCTATTTGCATAAAAGCTATGAGCAGATTGCAAGGAGAAGAGGGGTTGACATTTCCCGAAATCCAAAAAACAAGTTTGCGATAATTGCCAACGCGATTGCGGCATCGGAAAAGTGTGCGAACGTAAACCGTTCAGAAGAGTTCCTCAAGGCAGGCCTGACGATGAAAACCATCCGCGTTCAGGCTGATGGGAAAATCAAGGAAGCTATGTCTTTTGAGAACATTGACTATATTGAAGTAGCTGAATGTGACAATTGGATAGATTCCCGGCTTTACGAATTATATTCCAGCCGGTTTATGTTCGTAGTGTTTAAGGAACGGCATCAGGGCAAAGCAGACTATGTGCTTGATGACGTGTTTTTCTGGACCATGCCCCAATCCGATTTGGAATGGGCTGAAAAGTATTGGAACCATATCAGGGTGAACGTATTGGCTGGACATGTTTTTGAAGAATACTGGTGGAAAGGTGCTGACAGGAAGAAGTTCCACGTCCGTCCCAAAGCGCAGAAGGCCATTGACATGGCGCCGATGCCCGACGGAGGGAGTGCCAAAAAATTCTGCTACTGGTTCAACAACGACTATGTCTGCGAAATTGTTGAGAAGCGCAGAAAGGAGGTTTTGAATGGCTAAACATCATATTCGCGTGGTGGAGCTCTTTGCCGGCGTTGGTGGGTTCCGTGTCGGTTTGGAAGGCGCTTCCGATGCCTACGAAACAATATGGAACAACCAATGGGAGCCCTCGACGCAACATCAGGATGCTTCACTGGTCTATAAGGCGAGATTCGGCGCAAAAGGACACAGCAACAAGGACATTAACCTTGTTCCGACTAAGGACATTCCAGACCACGACCTCATGGTGGGCGGATTCCCCTGTCAGGACTATTCCGTGGCTGCCACGCTGAGCCGTTCAGGAGGCATCGAGGGGAAAAAGGGCGTGCTGTGGTGGCAAATCTGTCGCATCCTTCACGAGAAAGGCGACAAGCGGCCTCAATACATCTTTTTCGAAAATGTCGACCGTCTGCTTAATTCGCCTGCCACACAACGTGGGCGCGACTTTGCCATCATCCTTGCCTCGCTGGCAGACCTCGGCTATGTCGTTGAATGGCGCATCATCAACGCTGCCGACTATGGCATGCCTCAGCGCAGGCGAAGAACATACATCGTTGGCTATCAGAATGACTCAGTCGTAGCCCGAAAGATAGAGACGATGGAGGACTGGGTGGAGTTCGACGGCGTGATGGCAAAGGCCTTCGAGTTCAAGCCAAAGCAAGGCTCGGTCTCGGTCTTCGACATCGAAGGCTCCATCAAGGAAGTGTCCGACATCTTCAATAAGGGGAAGAGCGAAAGCCCCTTTGGGAGTGCCGGCATGATGATGAACCGTCACGTCTATTCCGTTGATGCCGAAGCGCTCTATGACGGCCCGCGTCAGACGCTTGGAGGCAACCTGGTGGACGAGAGCTTCGTGCCTGAAGATTATTTCATTACTGACGAAGAGCTCCCCCGATGGCAATACGAAAAGGGCGCCAAGAAAATAAGCAGAGTCTCGAAAGCAGGCTTCGAATATGTATTCTCTGAGGGAGGTATGGCCTTCCCGGATCATCTCGACCAACCTTCACGAACTATCATCACAGGCGAGGGAGGTCCTTCGCCCTCACGCTTCAAGCATGTCGTCAAGACAACGTCAGGCCGCTATCGCCGTCTGTTGCCCATCGAATTGGAGCGAATGAACATGTTTCCGGACAACCACACGCTTCATCCTGAAGTGTCGGAGGGGCGCCGCGCCTTTCTGATGGGCAATGCGTTGGTTTGCGGCATCGTGGAGAAGATAGGCAAGAGCCTCTATCAGTTCATGTACGACGAGGCGCCCGTGTCCTCACGTCCTATCTTCACCCAACGCGAGGCAAAGCCCATGCTTGACTTGGGCTTGTTTGCCGATGAGCAGGATCCGCTCATCGTGAACCGTCCCAAGAAACAATACACGCTTGACCCTGCAAAGCATCTGCTGATTGGAGTGGTGAAAAAAGACAACGAGGCATATTTTCTCAAGGAAGAACCCACGAAAACTTATTATACAGGCAAAACGAAAACCTTCCCCTCGACTGTTGCCATGAATAAGCTGTACTACTTCATGCCCTACATCAAGGAAAAGGGTGTGCGCGACCTTTACCTGATACGTGTAGCTCGCATTGGAAGCAAGGCCGAAGTACACCCTGAGTCAGGTGACGATGAACCCCGTCTGGTGTTTGAGTTGGAGTATCTGGAAAGTCTGCCAGATTATCTCATGCTTTCCCTGACAAGGCATTGGTACAAGGACACCCTGTTAGGGAGAATATACAAAAACTTCTAATGGCGTTGCACTTCTTTCCGCATTTTTATTCCAATAAATGCGGCAACGAGTGAATGTTCAAGGTTCCAATTGGCAACTTGAAGGTTTTACTACAACTGATTTGAGGGACAGGGCAAATGATTCGCTGAATCAAAGTCCTCCGTTCAGGCGGATTTGCAATCTGGCTGCGGGAGGGTGGGGATTTTATAATCCCTAGCCTTAGGACGAGGTTAATGATGGGAGATTGCAAATCCCACTATTCATGTGTTGCGGAGACTAATACTGAAATCCTTTTCTTCTGACGTTTTTTTGCTAACAAAGCCAGCATTTTTCGGGAAAAACGTGCGGGGGGTAATTGATAATTGGCAATTGACAATTGATAATTGATAATGGGTAATGGGGGCGCGGGAAAATGGCGGATGGTGTGGAAAATTCATGAAACGATTTGCGGGGAAATGTCGGATGGGCATTTAAGGTCAACGAGTCAACGGGTCAACCGATGGAGCAGCGAGCGGGGAATGGAGTTTGCTCCAATTGTCCCGAGTCGCGACAGAGGTCGAGCGTAGCTCAAACTGTCAAACCGTCAAACCGTCAAACCGTCATTTTCATTTGTGTAATAACGGGGGTGGAGGGGAGAGGAGAAAGTGTGTGGTAATGAATTATTATATTATGATTTTATTTATATATTATAA
>JAFXXQ010000006.1 GCA_017542145.1 Bacteroidaceae bacterium
ATATATGATATATATAATATATATAAATAGATCTCTTTTCCACGGTGTGCATACGTGTTTTTTTGAACTGTAGCGCTGTAGCACTGTAGCAGAATGGGCGTCGGCGGCAGCCGCGACGAATTGTGGAAAACTTTGTGGAAATTGTGGAAAACTTTCTGCAGAATTGTTTGGCGATACAGCGGAATAGCCTTACCTTTGCAGCCGATTCAGGGGGGACGAAAACACCTGAACGAAACACTAAAACTTACTAAATATGAAGGATTTAAAGATTGTTTGCGGGAGCGTGGCCACCCCTCTGAAAACGGCCGCGGAATGGAACGAGAGTTTAGGACGGCTGCAGGCCACACTGGCCACGCAGCACGAGGAACTGGAGCTGGCACACCGGCACGAGGCCGAGCTGGAGGAGGAGCTGGAGCGCCTGCGCAACGACCCGTGGGCGAGCCGCGTGACGTACGACAACGTGGTGGAGCAGATTGCCGCCTGCGAGGACCCGCGCGAGCGCGACGACGCGCGCCGGCTCATCGAACCCATGCTGAAGCGCGACACCGTGCGCCGCTTCCGCGCCGACATCCGCCGCAAGGTGGCCGAGCAGCACGGCACGAAGCCCGCCGCACCCGTCAGCATCGTCACGCTGAACAACCCCCGCTTCGACGGGCCCATGAACGAGATTACGGGCAACGACAACGTCAGCATCGGTGGCTATGGAGAATAACGACAACGCCAGGAAGGCGACGGAGGCGCTGGGCGTGACGTTCAGCGGCAGCGTGACGTTCAACGGCCCGATGTTCGACATCCACGACAACCAGCACGTCCACATCGGCATGACGGAGAACAAGGACCCCCGCGCGCCCCGCGCACAGGCAGCCGTGCCCGCGGTGCTGCAGGCGCCCGAGGCCCGCGCGCTGCGCGAACGCCTGGCGGCAGCCGCCCTGCTCGCCCCCGACGGCTGGCAGCCCGCCTCACTCACGGGCCCCGAGAAGGGGCAGATGGCCGTGCTCATCGCCGAGCGCCTGGGCATCCGCGACGTCTGGCAGACTTTCGGCCCCCTGTGGGGCATGAGCGCGGGCACCCTCCGCACCTATTACAACGCTGCCCTCGACCAGCGGAAGTACGGCAGCTTCCAACAAAAACTGAAAAACGCCTTAGACTGATTGTCAGATAAATACATCAAAGCGTAGGGCCTACGCGTAGGGCCTGCGCAGGGGGTACGTTTCATAAAGTTGCCGTACCTTTGCATCGAATTCCAGAACACGGTGCGCACCCCGGGACGGAACAACAACAGTATTAACCCATAAAAAGTATTTTTTCTGACAATGAAAAAGACAAACAAGATGAACAACAACTCCCCCCCTGCGGGAGACGACGGTCGAAGGACTGATGTCGTTCGGCAAGTTTGACAACGGGCTTCACACGGCCGACTTCGCCTGCGGCGAGGACGTGGGGCTGGAGCCCTTCAGCGCCCACTGCAAGGTGCAGGCCATGAGGGACGGCAACGTCTACCTCACCGAGCTGCCCCACAGGGTGAAGAACCACCCGATGTTCCGCGACGACAACTGCTCGCTCACTCTGGGCCGCAACGGCCGCTACTACTTCGTCTTCACGCTGCCCGAGGACGACCTCGACGAACTGCCCGCCCAGCTGGTGCGCCAGGCCGGCGCCATCGCCCAGAAGGTGCTGTGCGAACTTTTGTTCAACCTCACAGCCTGATCCGAGCCATGAGTGTACACATGATTTACTATCAGGATGGGGCGAAGCACATGCGCCCCATCCGCACCCGCACCGAGTACCTGCGCCAGCGCGACAGCCACCGCCAGCAGGCCGTTCTGAAGGCCGTGCGCGACGGCGACGCCGAGCAGAAGCACCGCCTCGTGCAGATGAACTACTCGTGCCTGCCCGCCGAAGGCGGACTGCTGCGCGGCAGCAGCACCCCCTCGCGCTCCGTCGGCATGGACATCGACCACCTCGCCCCCGACGGCATGGACGCCCTGCGCCAGCACATCATCGACCACAAGGACCAGCTGGGGCTGCTGATGCTGGAACGCAGCGCCCGCGGGCAGGGCTACCACCTGGTGTTCCGCCGCCGCGAAGCGCTCACCCAGGAGCAGAACCTCCGCTGGGCCGCCGCCCTGCTGGGCGTCAGCTACGACGAAGGCGCCAAGGACATCACCCGCGTCTTCTTCACCACCACCGCCGCTGCGGACGAGCTGCTCTACCTCGACGACGCCCTCTTCGACCTCACCCCAGCCGAAGCCCCCGCCGAACCCCCCGCCGAAGCCACAGCCGAAACCCCCGCCAGCCCCCGAAACCCCGAATCTGCTACAGTGCTACAGCGCTACAGTTCGGATTACAAAGGCATCCCCTTCGCCGACATCATCAGCAAGTACTGGCAACTCTTCAACGACGGCCGCGAGCCCGTCGAGGGCGACCGCAACGTGAAGACTTACGAGCTGGCCATGACGCTGCGCCCCATCTGCGGCTACAGCCTGGACCACCTGCTGGCCGTCATCCCCAACTACTGGCAGCCCACGGCCGCCGACCCCGCCGCCGCCGACGCCGAGTGGCGACAGACCATCGAGAACGCCCTCAAGGAACCCCGCCGCGGCATGCCCTACCGCCTGCGCCAGGTGCTCGACGCCCTCAGGGACAACGCCGCCCTGCGTGCCTGCGGAGGCACACCCACCACCCCGCCGCCCATGCCGCAGCGCCTGCCCGCACTCGTCAGGCTGCTCACACGCAACGTGCCCCCGCTCTACAAGCCCGCCGTCGCCAGCGCCGTCTTCCCCGCACTGGGCACACACCTGCACGGCGTCCGCTTCCGCTACTGGGACAACGTCGAGCACGAGGCCACCTTCATGAACGTCCTCATCGGCCGCCAGTCCGTCGGCAAGGGCACCATCCGCAAGCCCATCGAGTTCATCATGGACGACATCCGCCAGCGCGACATCCCCAACCGCCAGCGCGAGGCCGAGTGGAAACAGCGCAACCCCGGCGCACGCCAGAAGAAAGACCCCCGCCCCACCGACATCTGCATACAGATGCTCATCGACAACCTCACCGACGCCGTCTTCAACCAGCGCATCACCGACGCCCACAACAACGGCCAGCGCTTCGTCTACACGGTCGTCGACGAGCTGGACGCCCTCAAGAAAGTCACCTCACGCGGCACCGCCGACGAGGTGGGGCTGCTCATCCGCAAGGCCTTCGACAACTCGCTCGCCGGACAGGAACGCGTCGGAGCCGACTCCGTCTCAGGCATCGCACCCCTCCGCTGGAACTTCAACGCCTCCACCACACCCCCCAACGCACGCAAGTTCTTCTGGAAAATGGTCAACGACGGCACCGTCAGCCGCCTCGACATCGCCACCATCATCCCCCCCGAAGGCCACGAAGCCCCCGCACCCGTGCTGGGCATCTACGACGATGCCTTCGCCGCCGAGCTCAAGCCCTACCTCGCCCGCCTCGACGCCGCCAGCGGACTCATCGAGTGCCCCCAGGCCCTCCGCCTCGCACGACAGATGAAGCAGGAGAACCACGACGCCGCACGCCTCTACGACTCCGAGGCCTACGAGGTCTTCTCGTACCGCGCCAACGTCATCGCCTGGCTCAAGGGAATGGTACTCTACGTCGCACAGGGATGCCGGTGGGACAACACCATCGCCGACTTCGTACGCTGGACACAGCAGTACAACCTCTGGTGCAAGATGCTCTACTTCGGCCACCAGCTCGACAAGGAACTGCGCGAGGAGGCCGAGCTGCAGCGCCAGGCAGGACCCCAGAACCTGCTCGCCCTGCTGCCCGACGAGTTCACCCGCGACCAGTACCGCCAGATGCGCCTCGGCCAAGGCCGCACCGGCGACGGCGAAAGCACCCTCCGCACCTGGGCCGCACGAGGCTACATCGCCTTCGACGACACCACCGCACGATTCGTCAAGACACCCGCCTTCAAGAAGAAATTCAGCGGATAACCCATCCGCCGCCCCGGGGAAGAAACGCAGCGGACACCCCCCCGCCGCCGACTTCGGGGAAGAATCTACACAGCGGACAAACCTTCCGTGAGCAGCGGGCAGCAAAACATCTGCCTGCTGTTCGCTTTTTTCCCTTCTCCCACCAAATCCTGCACTTTTTTGCAATTTTTCCCGAAAAGCGCAATCACTTTATAATCAGCGCAAAGCAATGTTATCCACAACCATTGTGGAAAACTTTTTTCAAAATGTGGAAAACTTTTTGTGGTTTTTTGTGGGGAATTGTGGGGAAATGTGTAATTTTGAAGCGAATTTCAAAAAGAAGCCCCTCAGATGGTACGATTCATAGGCAATATCGATGCAAAAATGGACGAGAAGGGACGCGTCTTCTTCCCCGCCGTCTTCCGCCGCACGCTCCAGAAAGAAGGCGACGAAGCACTGATGATCCGCAAGGACATCCACCAGAACTGCCTCGTGCTCTATCCGAAAAGCGTGTGGAACCAGCAGCTCGACGAGCTGCGCAGCCGCCTCAACCGCTGGAACGCACAGCAGCAGATGGTGTTCCGCCAGTTTGTGGCCGGCGTCGACGAGCTGCCCATCGACGGCAACGGGCGCATCCTCATCCCCAAGCGCCTGCAGCAGATGGCCGCCCTTCAGGCAAGCGTCCGCTTCATCGGGATGGACGACACCATCGAACTCTGGGCCAAGGAGACCGCCGACAGCCTGCTGGACAACCCGGCGGCCCTGGGCGAAACCCTCGAAGCGCTGATGGATTTTTAACCGATAACCAAGAGCCAAAGAAAGAATGAGCCCCGCCTACCATACCCCCGTTCTCCTGAAAGAGAGCATCGACGGCCTTAACATCGTCGAGGGCGGCACGTATGCCGACGTCACGTTCGGCGGCGGAGGCCATTCGCGCGAGATACTGAACCGGCTGGATGAGCAGGGACGCCTCTACGGCTTCGACCAGGACGCCGATGCCGAGCAGAACATCCCCCACGGCGACGCCCGCTTCACATTCGTCAGGAGCAACTTCCGCTATCTCTGGAACTTCATGCGCTACTACGGCGTGGAGGAGCTGGACGGCATCCTTGCCGACCTGGGCGTCTCGTCGCACCACTTCGATACGGAAGAGCGGGGCTTCTCCTTCCGATTCGATGCACCGCTTGACATGCGCATGAACACACGCGAGGGGCTGACGGCTGCCGACATCCTGAACAACTGCGACGAGGAACAGCTGGCCACCATCTTCTATCTGTACGGCGAACTCCGCGACAGCCGACGGCTGGCGCAGGCCATCGTCAAGACAAGGGCTTCGCACCCCCTCCGCACCACCGGCGACCTGCTGGAAGCCACCCGCCCGCTCTTCGCCCGCGACAAGGAGAAGAAAGAGGTCACCAAACTCTTCCAGGCCCTGCGCATCGAGGTCAACCACGAGATGGATGCACTCCGCGAGATGCTGCTTGCCGCCACCGACCTGCTCCGCCCGGGCGGCAGGCTCGTCATTCTAACCTACCATTCGCTGGAAGACCGCCTGGTGAAAAACCTGATGAAGACAGGCAACGTCGAAGGAGAGCACAAGCAGGATTTCTTCGGCAACCGGCTCTGCCCGTTCCGCCTCGTAGGGAAGGTCATCATCCCCAGCGCAGAGGAGCAGCAGAGCAATCCGCGCTCACGAAGTGCGAAACTGCGTATCGCCGAGAAGAAGACTGAAGATTGAGGATTGAAAAACGGAAGAGGTTATGAAAAAGAAAGGGAAATTTTCCATATTGAGGCTCCTGACGGGCGATGTGCTGATGCACCCCTTCATCAAACGGCAGATGGGGCTGATGGTGCTGGTGGTATGCCTGATAGTGCTCTACGAAGGCAATCGCTATGCCAGCCAGACGGAGACCGTCAAGATCCAGCGACTGCGCAAGGAAATCATCGACCTGCGCAACGAATCCGTTGCCCTGCGCAATGAACTGATGCAGAAAAGCCTGCAGTCGAACATCGAGCGGCGCCTCGGCGAAGACAACCCCCTGAAGCCCGCCACAGCAGCACCCGTCATCATTGAGAATTAAAGAATCAAGAAATAAGAATTAAGCCGTATCAGCACTATGAGACCCGAAACAGACACAATGGCCCGTCGCTACACATCGATCATCGTCGTGGTGGTGCTGCTGGCTGTGCTCATCATACTCCGCGCCCTGGGCATCATGACGTTCCAGCGGCGAGGCTGGCAAACGGTTGCCGACAGCTTCAAGGCCGACAGCGTCCTCATCCGTCCCCAGCGCGGCAGCATCCTCAGCGACGAGGGACGCGTCCTCATCAGCAGCACGCCCGAGTACCAGCTCGTCTTCAAGTACCGCGAGTTCACCCGCAAGCGCGACGAGCAGCGAGTGCGCGACTCCATCATCCACGAGAACATCTCCGTCTACGCCGAGGGGCTTCATCGCCTTATCCCCGAGCAATCAGCTGCCGAGTTCCGCACGCTCATCGAGTCGGCCCTCCGCAAGGGAAGCCAAAGCGTGGAGAACAACAGGCGATCCGGCCTCTACACCAATCTTTATACACACGGCACGAAACGCCTTACCTACATCCGCTATAAGGAAATCAAGGCGTTTCTCGACTCGTGCAACAAGGAGTTCATGCACTCCGAAGCCCCCTGCGGTTTCAACTTCGAAGAAATAATTATACGCAAGAATGCCTACGGCCTCGCCACCCGCACCCTGGGCATGTGGAACGAGACAAACGGAAGCGCCCGCAACGGCATCGAACTGGCCTACGACAGCGTGCTGCGGGGGACGCCCGGCCTCTGCCACAGGCGCAAGGTGATGAACACCTACGCCGAGTACGTCGATGTGGCTCCGCAGAACGGCTGCGACATCGTCACCACGCTCAACGTCCGCATTCAGGACATCGCCAACAAAGCCCTGCGCGACCAGATGGAGGAACAGAATGCCGACTACGGCACAGCCATCGTCATGGAGACCGCCACGGGCGACATCAAGGCCATCGTCAACCTCACCCGTCAGGACGGACAGTTCGTCATTGGCAATAACATCGCCCTCAACCAGGGCATCGAGACGGGCTCCATCTTCAAGACCGCCTCCATCCTCGCTGCCCTCGACGACGGCGAGGTCACGCTGATGGACTCCGTGAACACAGCCCCCTTCTCACACACCTTCTACGGATACTCCATCAGCGACGACGCCGGAAAGAAGTACGGCTGGAAAACCATTCCCAAGATTCTCAAGTACAGCTCAAACGTCGGCACCATGCTTGTCGTCGATGAGCACTACGTGAAGAAGGGCAAGGCTGAAGCCTTCCTGAAGAAGCTCAACAGCATGGGCATCGCCGCCGACCATCACATCATCCCAGGGGCAGCCAAGTCGAAGCTGAAGACCGTCGAGCAGCTGAAGAACTGGAAGGGCGAGGCGCTGTGGATGGCTGTCGGCTACGGCATCAGCGTCACGCCGATAAACATGGTCACCTTCTACAACGCCATCGCCAATGGCGGCAAGATGATGCGCCCACGCCTTATCAAGGAGATTCAGCGCGACGGGCATGCGGTGGAACGATTCGACAGCGAAGTCGCCGTTGAACATATCGCCAGACCCGAGGCCATTGCCGACATCACCCAATGCCTCATCGGCGTCGTCAACAGCGAGGGAGGAACGGGCATCCGTGCCCACTCCGACCGCTTCCTCATCGCCGGCAAGACGGGCACGGCAAAAGTGGACGAACGCGGTCAGTACGCAGGCCGCTGGCTGAACTTCTGCGGTTTCTTCCCCGCCGATAAGCCCGAATACACCTGCGGCGTCTTCGTCTTCCGCAAGGCCGGACACGTCGGCACAGCCAATGGCGGAGGCACCATGTCGGCTCCCGTCCTCCACGAGATAGCCGAACGCGTAATGGCCTATCGGAAGACTACCGAAATGGCTGACATCAAGGATTCAACCGCTATTTTCGTACCCGATGTGAAAACGGGAAATTCCCTTGCCGTTGAAGAGGTGTTCGACGAACTGCACATAAAGGCCGACTCCCTTCGCGCAAAGCAATTCCTCTCCAGCGCCGACTATAAGATGGAGACCGACCAAGTCCCCAACGTGGTGGGCATGGGTGCTCGCGATGCCCTCTTCGCCCTAGAGTCGTGCGGCATCAAAGCCCACCTGAACGGCATCGGGAAAGTACGCCGCCAAAGCATCACGGCTGGCACAGCCAAGCGCAAAGGCATGATGATAGAACTCTATTTAAAATAAGGAAAGACAACCTATGAAACTAAACGACCTTTTGCAACCGATAACCCCTGTCCGCATTGTCGGACAGACGGATAAGGAGGTGGCGGACGTTGTCATCGACTCGCGCCGCGTTACGGCTGGAGCCCTGTTTGCCGCCATTCGCGGGACACAGGCTGACGGCCACACCTATATCGACAAAGCCATCGCCGCAGGCGCTACTGCCATCCTCTGCGAGACCTTGCCCGAAATGCCGGCAGAAGGCGTCACCTACATTCAGGTAGCCAACAGCGAAGAGGCCATCGGCCCTATCGCCACAGCCTTCTACGGCTACCCCACCCGACGGCTGAAACTGGTTGGCGTAACGGGCACCAACGGCAAGACGACCATCGCCACGCTACTCTACAAGATGTTCCGCGCCTTCGGACATAAGGTGGGCCTGCTCAGTACCGTCTGCAACTACATCAACGACGAGGCTATTCCCACCGACCATACCACACCCGATGCCGTAACGCTCAATCAGCTGTTGGGACGCATGGCCGACGAGGGGTGCGAATATGCATTCATGGAGTGTTCCAGCCACGCCATCGCCCAGCATCGCATTGGCGGACTGGACTTTGCAGGAGGTATCTTCACCAACCTCACGCGTGACCACCTCGATTACCACAAGACCGTCGATGCCTACCTTCGTGCCAAAAAAGCGTTTTTCGACCAGCTTCCCAAGGAGGCATTCGTCGTCACCAATCTTGACGACAAGAACGGGATGGTGATGGCGCAGAACACCCAGGCTTCCGTCCACACCTATTCGCTGCGCACGATGGCTGACTTCAAGGGGCGCATCCTGGAGCACCATTTCGAGGGTATGCTCCTCGAAATCAACCGTACGGAGGTGTTTGTCCAATTCATCGGCAAGTTCAATGCCAGCAATCTGCTCGCCGTCTATGGTGCTGCCTGCCTGCTGGGCAAGGAGCCGATGGAAGTACTGACGGTACTGAGTACCTTGCATCCTGTAGCTGGACGCCTCGAAGCCATCCGCTCCCCTCAGGGGGTGACAGCCGTTGTCGACTACGCCCATACCCCCGATGCCATCAGCAACGTGCTTCGTGCCATCGGCGAGATTGTCGCAGGCAAGAGCCAAATAATCACGGTAGTCGGCGCAGGCGGCAATCGCGACAAGGGGAAGCGCCCCCTCATGGCGCAGGAGGCCGTGAAGGGCAGCACGCGCGTCATCATCACCAGCGACAACCCCCGCTTCGAGGAACCGCAGGACATCATCAACGACATGCTGGCCGGGCTTGACGATGAGCAACGCAAGAACGTCATCGCCATCACAGACCGGCGCGAGGCCATCCGCACAGCCTGCATGTTGGCCCAGAAAGGCGACATCATCCTCGTTGCAGGCAAAGGACACGAGGACTATCAGGAAATTCGTGGCGTCAAGCATCACTTCGACGACCGTGAAGTGCTTCGCGAGATTTTCGGGATTCCGTCACCCCAATAACATCAAACGCCACGAAATTAGAATAAGCTTCTGTGAAATTAAATTAAGCTTCTGAGAAATTAGAATAAGCTTCTGTGAAATTAGAATAAGACTCTGCGAAATCAAAGAAAGACCATATGCTAAACTACCTGTTCGATTACCTTCAGAAAATACACTTCCCAGGCGCAGGCCTGTTCAGCTACATCACCTTCAGGGCCATCTTTGCCTTGGTCGTATCCATCGTCGTGTCCGTCTGGTTCGGCAAGCTGTTCATCCGTCTGCTGAAGCGCCGCAACATCTCCGAGACGCAGCGCGACGAGCGTCTCGACCCCTTCGGAGTTGGCAAGGTGGGCGTCCCCACTATGGGTGGTGTCATCATCATCGCCTCCATCCTCATCCCCTGCCTCCTCATCGGCAGGCTGAATAACATCTACCTGGGGCTGATGCTTGTGACCACCATCATCCTGGGTGCGCTGGGCTTTGCCGACGACTACATCAAGACCTTCAAGAAAAACAAGGACGGCCTGAACGGCTGGGTGAAGATTATCGGTCAGGTGACGCTCGGGCTGATTGTCGGCCTCACCCTGCGCTATAGCCCGCAGGTGGTTATCAACGAAAAGGTCGAGACGCGTATCGAGAACAACAAGGAGGTGGTTATCAAGAGCCCCGACGTGAAATCCACGCGTACGACCATCCCCTTCCTGAAGAACCACAACCTCAACTATGCCGACCTCTTCAGCTGGCTGGGCGACCCGCTGAAGTACAAGGCGGGGTGGATTTTCTTCGTCATCCTCACCGTCTTTGTCGTCACAGCCGTCAGCAACGGCTCGAACCTCAACGACGGAATGGATGGTATGGCGGCAGGCAATTCAGCCATCATCGCAGCCACGCTTGGCGTGCTGGCCTACGTCTCCAGCAACATCGTGCTGACGGAATATTTCGACCTTATGTATATTCCTGGCAGCCAGGAGTTAGTAGTCTTTACGATGGCCTTCGTAGGCGCCCTGATAGGCTTCCTCTGGTACAACAGCTACCCAGCCGAAATATTCATGGGCGACACAGGCAGCCTCACCATAGGTGGCATCATCGCCGTGCTGGCACTCTGCATCCACAAGGAACTCCTCCTGCCCATACTGTGCGGCATCTTCCTCATCGAGAGCCTATCCGTCATCTGCCAGCGCTTCTACTATAAGCTGGGGAAACGGCGCGGGCGTCACAGCCGTCTCTGGAAGCGCACCCCCATCCACGACCACTATCGCACCTCGATGGCGCAGGTGCTCAAGGCCGACCCCACAAGCACGGTCCGCTTCAAAGGCAACGACTCGCGCCTGCAATTCGAGACGAAGATTACATTCCGCTTCTGGATTGTCAGCATCGGTCTTGCCGCCTTTACGCTATTGACCCTGAAGATACGATAAAACGCAGCGGATAAGGATTTTTCAAAACTACGGAATATCATCCTGAAACTAACGAAATAAGATACAAAACATGAGAATTGTTGTACTGGGAGCAGGCGAGAGCGGCGTAGGAGCCGCCATCCTCGCAAAGACAAAGGGTTTCGACGTCTTCGTGAGCGACATGGCGTCCATCAAGGACTACTACAAACAGATGCTTGCCGACTACCACATCCCCTGGGAAGAGGGACAGCACACCGAATCGCTTATCCTCAATGCCGATGAGGTCGTGAAGAGCCCAGGCATCCCCTGCGATGCCCCCCTGCCCCTAAAGCTGAAGGAGCAGGGCACGCCCGTCATCTCAGAGATTGAGTTCGCAGGGCGCTACACAAATGCCAAGATGATCTGTATCACAGGCTCAAACGGCAAGACCACCACCACGTCGCTCATCTACCACATCTTCAAGCATGCAGGATACAACGTGGGGCTTGCAGGCAATATCGGGCGCAGCCTTGCCCTGCAGGTGGCCACAAAGAACTACGACTACTACGTCATCGAGCTTAGCTCGTTCCAGCTCGACAACATGTACGACTTCCGCGCCAACATCGCCGTGCTGATGAACATCACACCCGATCACCTCGACCGTTACCACCACAATATGCAGGAATACGTCGATGCCAAGTTCCGCATCCTGCAGAACCAGACGGACGACGATGCCTTTGTCTTCTGGAACGACGACCCCATCATCCGGCGCGAATTGGGCAAGTACGGCATCCACGGGCGCCTCTACCCCTTTGCAGAATTGGAAGCCGCAGGCCTTTCAGCCTTTACCAAGGAGGGGAGAATCTATTTCACGGAGCCCTTCGCCTTCAACATGGAGCAGGAAGCCCTCGCCCTGACAGGCAAACACAACCTCTACAACTCTATGGCGGCAGGCATCACGGCCAACATTTCGGGCATCAAGAACGACGTCATCCGCGAAGCCCTCGCCGACTTCAAGGGTGTCGAACATCGCCTCGAATACGTCACCCGCGTACGCGGCGTCGATTACATCAACGACTCCAAGGCCACTAATGTCAACAGCTGCTGGTACGCCCTTCAGAGCATGAAGGCCAAAACTATCCTCATCCTTGGCGGAAAGGATAAGGGGAACGACTACAGCGAGATTGCCGACCTGGTGCGCGAGAAATGTGTAGGACTTGTTTATATGGGGCTTCACAACGAAAAGCTCCACGATTTCTTCGACGGCTTCGGCCTTCCTGTCCGCGACGTCCAGAGCATGAAGGACGCTATAGATGCCGCTTACGCTATGGCTCAACCTGGCCAGGCCGTACTCCTCAGCCCCTGCTGCGCCAGTTTCGACCTTTTCAAGAGCTACGAGGACCGTGGTGAACAGTTCAAACAATGCGTGATGGCTCTATGAAAAACGATTTTATAAACCGAATCTTCCGAGGCGACAAGGGAATATGGTTTATATTCATGTTCCTTTGCATGATTTCTATTGTAGAAGTCTTCAGCGCCACCAGCCAGATGTCCTACGACAGCGGCAACTTCTGGGGACCTATCAGTTCGCATTGTATCCATATGCTCATCGGCGTCGCAATGGTTATCATCGTCCATTTGCTACCTTACAAATATTGGAAAGTACTGGGGCCTGTGTTACTGGGCATATCACTTATACTCCTTATATATTTAGTCGTCGCAGGAAAAGCCATCAATGGCGGCGCACGCTGGATTCGCATCTTTGGATTCACCCTGCAACCCTCTGAAATCGCCAAGCTTGCCGTTATTATGACGGTGGCTTTGCTGCTTTCCCGCATGGATACCGATGATTTACGCTCGTCGTGGAAAACGTATGGATGGATTATGGGCATCACCATCGTTTTTTGTGCATTCATAGCTCTTGAAAACCTCTCCACGGCAGGATTGCTCTTTGTGGTTGTCGTCATTATGACGCTTATCGGGGGTGTGCCAAAACGGATAACCCTGCCTATCTATGGCGCAGGAGCCCTCTTAGTAGGCATTGTCCTTGCCTTCTTTGTCTTGACGCCTCAAAAGACCATGAGATGGGTGGCCGAGAAAACCCCTCTCCACCGTGCCGAAACCTGGCAGAAACGTATCAAGGGCTTTGTGGTTGTATTGCCCGACAATCCGTCGGACTATCGTATTTCTGACGAAAACCGTCAAATCTCCCACGCCCTCATCGCTGTCGCTTCCAGTGGCATCGTAGGCACAGGTCCAGGCAATTCCGTACAACGCGATTTTCTCTCCCACGCTGATTGCGACTTCATCTTTGCCATCATTCTGGAAGAACTCGGACTTGTCGGAGCCATCTTTGTGCTATTACTTTACGTGGCACTACTAGTGCGAGTGGGTAAGATAGCCCGAAAATGCCCCAGCCGTTTCTCGGCGCTACTTGTCATGGGGTGCGCCCTCATGCTGGTTACACAGGCTTTCACCCACATGCTCATCTCGGTGAACATGTTCCCCGTCACAGGCCAGCCGCTACCGCTCATCAGCCGTGGCGGCACAAGCGTCATCATCAGCTGTATGTACATCGGCATCATCCTCAACGTCAGCTACCTCGTCGGCACAGACGATGCCCAAAACGAAGACATCTATAACCCTCAAATCCTAATACCTAACACTTAATACTCATATCGTATGGAGGATCACCTGAAAGTTATTATCAGCGGAGGAGGTACAGGAGGACATATCTTCCCCGCCCTATCCATTGCCGATACCATAAAGGCCAAGCGCCCCGACACGGAAATCCTCTTCGTCGGCGCAGATAACCGCATGGAGATGCAACGCGTCCCCGCTGCAGGTTATCCCATCAAAGGGCTTCCCGTCAGCGGTTTCGACCGTCGGCACGTGCTGAAGAACATCGCCGTGCTTTTCCGTCTCGCCAAGAGCCAGCGGATGGCGAAGCGGATTATCCGCGATTTCCAGCCCGACGTGGCAGTCGGAGTTGGCGGCTATGCCAGTGGCCCCACGTTGAAAATGGCAGGAGCTGCAGGTATCCCCACACTCCTACAAGAACAAAACTCCTACGCTGGCGTCACCAACAAGCTGCTGGCCAAGGATGCAGCTGTTATCTGCGTCGCCTATGAAGGGCTGGAACGTTTCTTCCCCGCTGAGAAAATCCGCCTCACGGGCAACCCCGTCCGCGGAAACCTGCTGACGGCATCCGTTGCTCACGATGAGGCTGTGGCCTTTTACGGTTTCGACCCTTCAAAACCTGTGGTGCTGATTGTAGGCGGCAGTTTGGGAGCACGAAGCGTCAACGAAAGTATCGCGGCTCACCTTGACGATATCCGCAAAAGCGAGGTGCAGTTCATCTGGCAAACGGGTAAGTACTATTTTGAGGAAATGAAGAAACGCGTTGGAGCAGAAAAACCTGCTAATCTCGTTATCACCGATTTCATTGCCAATATGGATGTCGCCTATGCTGCTGCCGACCTCGTCGTCAGCCGTGCAGGAGCAGGTTCTATTTCAGAGTTCTGCCTTCTGGGGAAAGCCGTCATTCTCGTTCCGTCGCCCAATGTGGCTGAAGACCATCAGACTAAGAACGCCATGGCGCTGGTCAATAGAAGTGCAGCTGTCCTTGTCAAGGATGTAGAGGCACAAGAAAAGCTTATCCCCACGGCTCTCAATCTGGTTCAAGATGCTTCGAAGCTTGCCGACCTTCGCAAAAACATCCTCACCCTGGCCTTGCCCGACTCAGCCTCCATCATTGCCGACGAGGTCATCCGCCTTGCCGAGGAATTCCGTTCCCATAAAGTCCAATAATTCCACAAAAGAGTTTTCCGTTTCATGCGCATTGAAGATATACAATCGGTTTATTTCATCGGAGCAGGAGGCATCGGCATGAGTGCTTTGGTACGCTACTTCCTTTCACTGGGAAAGACGGTGGCCGGATACGATCGTGTGCCCACTCCTCTGACATCCCGTCTGAACGAAGAAGGCGCAGCCATTCACTACGAGGACAACGTCAGCCTCATCCCCCCCGACTGCCGCGATGCCGCCACGACGTTGGTGGTTTATACGCCTGCCGTCCCATACGACCATGCGGAATGGACCTGGTTCCGAGAGCATGACTTTGAAATCCAAAAGCGTGCCCAGGTTCTCGGCACCATCACACGCAGCCGGCGCGGACTCTGCGTGGCAGGCACACACGGCAAGACGACAACCAGCACTATGGCTGCGCACCTCATTTATCAGTCGCATGTGGGCACGGCCGCCTTCCTTGGAGGTATTTCGAAGAACTACGGCACCAACCTGCTGACGGCAAAAGGTGAAAGCGACTTGGTGGTCATCGAAGCTGACGAGTTCGACCGTTCATTTCATTGGCTGGAGCCCTATATGACTGTTGTCACCTCCACCGACCCTGACCATCTGGACATCTACGGCACACCCGAAGCCTACTGGGAGAGCTTTGAGAAGTACATTTCGCTCATCCGTCGCGGCGGAACACTCATCATTCACGAAGGCTTGCAGATTCATCCCGTTATCCCCGAGGGTGTCACCGTCTATACGTATAGTCGCAATCATGGCGACTTCCACGCAGAGAATATCCGTATTGCCGACGGGGAGGTTTATTTCGACTTTGTCTCACCTCGCGGGACGATACGCCATATCCAGTTGGGCGTTCCCATCCCCATCAACATCGACAATGGCGTAGCCGCCATGGCATTGGCTCTGCTCTGCGGTGTTACGGACGAGGAAATCCGGCGCGGTATGGCCACATTCCAGGGCGTCGACCGTCGGTTCGATTTTAAAATCAAGACCCCCCGCCACGTCTTCCTAAGCGACTATGCCCATCATCCCGCCGAGATTCGCCAGAGCGCCCTCTCCATCCGCCAGCTCTACAGCGACCGCCGTATCACAGCACTCTTTCAGCCTCATCTCTATACGCGTACACGCGATTTCTACCGCGATTTTGCTGAGAGTCTGTCGCTGTTGGACGAGGTGATACTCGTGGACATCTATCCCGCCCGCGAACAACCCATCCCTGGCGTGACGACGAAACTCATCTACGACCTCCTTGCCCCTAATGTCAGGAAAAAGATGATCAGCCGTGAGCAGATTCTACCCGTCATCGCGGAAAGGAAAGCCGACATCGACGTACTCATCGCCTTGGGTGCTGGCGACATCGAAGATTTCGTCCCCAGCATTACAAAGATATTGAATGATTAAAGCATGAAACGCAGCAAACAAATAGCAAAACCATAAATTGTCAAATCGTCAGTCATGAAACGCGTCTTTTCCATAGTTGTTCTGGCGCTATTGCTGGTCTATATCGGCATCGCCCTTGCCGCGTTCTGCCCGCGTCCCGCGGCCCCCGTCTGCGACGGCATTGAGCTGATGGGCACGGGCACCTCGCAGTTTGAGACGCAACAGGAGGTCATCGGCCTGCTCAGCCGTTTCGGGCTCGACCCCGTGGGCAAGCCGATGGACGAAATCTCCTGCAGCGCCATCGAGGACAGCCTCAGCACGCTGCCCCTTGTGCTGCACTGCGACTGCTTCAAGAGCGCAGGCTCGAAGGTGGGAATCAACATCGCCTGCCGCACGCCCATCATGCGCATCATCCCCGACAAGGGGACAGGCGGCTACATCGACCGCGAGGGCGTGCTGTTCGACCGTCTGCCGCGGCCCGTCTCTCTCCCCGTCGCCACAGGCGACATCGACAAAGCGTTTGCCGAAAGGGAACTCTACGAAATAGCCCTTTTCCTGCAGAAGGACAAGTTCTGGAACGCGCAAATAGAACAAATCCACGTAACCGCTGCCCACGACCTGGAACTGGTGCCCCGCGTAGGCGACCACATCATCCGCTTCGGCAAAGTGGAACGGGTGAAACAGAAGTTCGCTAAACTGCAGACCTTCTATGAAAAAGGGCTTAACCAAGTGGGATGGAACCGCTATTCCGTCATAGACATCCGCTATGGCGACCAGGTGATTGGTATCAAATAAAAAAAGGGATTAGTCAGGATAACGCCGAAAAAAAGAAAAACGTCAAAACGTAAATCATACAATATGGAATCAGAAAAAGAATTGATAGTGGTTATTGAGACAGGCTCGTGGGTGGTCAGCGGAGCGGCAGGACAGAAACGTCCCGACGGCACGCTGGAGGTGGTGGCGTATGCCAGCGAGCCGTCTGGAGAATTCATCAGGAACGGCGTGGTCCGCAACATCGACCGCACCGCCCAGTGCCTGACAAACATCATCAACATGCTGGAGGGTGATCTGAAGAAATACTCCATTAACAAGATTTATGTGGGTATCGGAGGTTATACACTGCACACTGTCCCGACCAAGGTAGAACGAGGTTTTGAAGAGGACACTCACGTAACTACCGAAATCATCGAGAGCATGATTGTGGAGCAGGAGGAATGTATCGACAATGACAAAAAAACCGTCATTGAGGTCATACCCCAAGAGTACAAAGTGGATAATCTGGTGACAGGTGACCCTGTGGGATACAATTGTCGGCACATCGTAGGTGAATACATCAACCTTATCGCCCGCTTTTCAATTATGAACAACCTTGCCAAAGCCTTTGAGATGGCTAAGCTGGAGGATACGGATAATCTGGTCACTCCCTTGCGATTGGCAGAGGCCATCCTGACGCCCACCGAACGCAATCTAGGGTGCACGCTGGTGGACATCGGCGCCGACTGTACCACCGTCTCCATCTACAAAGGCGGACGACTGCGATTCCTTTCCGTCATCCCGTTAGGTGACAGACTCATCACCGCCGACCTCGCCACGCTGGGCATCGGCGAAGAAGAAGCCGAACGAATAAAGCAGACCATCGGACTGACGACCACATACAGCGACGAGGCTACTTATCGTGTCGAAAGCGGCAATGACATCAAGCTGAAGAACATAAGCATGGTCATACGGGCACGTATGCAGGAGATTCTGGTCAACGTATCCAACCAAGTCATGCTGAGCGGATACAGCGACGACAAACTCAGTTCAGGCTACATCTTCACAGGAGGCGCGCTGGAAATCCCCAATGCCGAAACGTACATACGCAACCAAAAGGTAAAAGTATTTCCAAGCATTCGCATCGCCACACTTAACGAAAACGTCCGCTGGACAGCCGCCAAACGTCCTTCCATCTCCAAACAACTAGTCATCGCCGCACTGATTGCCGCAGGAGAAGACAATTGTGTAAGCATCAATCATGATGCGCCACTTGAAATCGACTATACTAACTCCGAGCTAAAGACAGGTAATCTTTTCGATGAAGACGGTGAGAGTGCTCAGGATGAACGCGACCGTAGAAATGCCCAACGACAAGCCGAAAAAGCCCAACGACAAGCTGAAGCAAGAGCGATTCAATTAAAAAAAGCAGCAGAGAAGGCTTCGAAGCAAAAGGGAGAGAGCTGGATTAAGAAAATGAGAAGAATGCGCGATAAGCTCACGGACATGATTAACGAGAACTAATAACCCCTTTGCCCTATGTCAGAAAAAGATATCATGCCCTTCGATTATGAGAAGGCTACTAAGAAACAAATCATCAAGGTCATCGGCGTAGGCGGTGGCGGCGGCAATGCCGTCAAGAACATGTTCCGCGAGGGAATCCACGATGTGGCATTCGCTCTTTGCAACACCGATGCCCAGGCACTGGCCGAGTCTGAAATCCCCACCAAGGTGCAGCTGGGGCGTTCGGGCCTCGGCGCAGGTAACAATCCCCCAAAGGCCACCGAGGAAGCCGAAGAAAGCATCGAATCCATCCGCGCCCTCTTCAGCGACGAGACGAAGATGGTCTTCATCACCGCCGGTATGGGCGGCGGTACGGGCACGGGAGCCTCACCCGTCATCGCTCGCGAAGCACAGGCAGCGGGTATGCTCACCGTGGGTGTCGTCACCATCCCCTTCCGTTTCGAGCAACGCCCCAAGATCATGCAGGCACTCAAGGGTGTCGATGCCATCGCTACCCACGTGGATGCCCTGCTCGTAATCAACAACGAGCGCCTTTTCAAAGTATATCCTGATATGGACGTCAACACGGGTTTTGCAAAAGCTAACGAAATCCTCACCGTTGCTGTCAAAAGCATTGCCGAGCTCATTACCGTCCGCGGCACCATCAACCTTGACTTCCGTGACGTGGAAAAGGTACTCAAGAACGGCGGCGTGGCTGTCATGAGCTATGGCTTCGGCAAGGGCGAGCACCGTCTGACAGCAGCCATCAACGAAGCACTCCACTCACCTCTACTCAACGACAACGATGTCTACAACTCCAAGAAAATCCTCTTTAATATCTATCAGAGCAAGAATCGCCCACTCCTGATGTCGGAAATGGAAGAGCTCGACCAGTTCATGGACGAATTCCGCAACAAGGACATCGAAGTCATCTGGGGTATTGCCGACGATGAGAGCCTCGACGAGAACGTCAAGATTACCATTCTTGCCACGGGCTTCGGCATCAGCAACATCCCCGGCATGGAGAAAGGCCTCGGACACCCCAGCCCCACTCCCAGACAAGAAGAACCCATTCTTCCCCAAAAGGAGGCAGCGTCTCCTGCCACCTCTGCCGCCACACAGGACGAAGACCGCATCATCGGCACCTACGGCGAAGCGTTCAGCACCTTCGTCTTCGATGAGAAGGACCTCGACAACGACGACCTCATTGCCGCCGTTGCCAACTCGCCCACCTACAACCGCAAGGCCACCGACCTCAAGAATCTGCAGGGAATGAGAACCTCAAACTGAATCATTCACATTCAACCATCACAGAATATGTCTTTATTTGATCAAATCAGTGCCGACATTGTTACGGCCATGAAATCGCGCGACAAAGTCACCCTCGAGGCCTTGCGCAACGTCAAGAAAGCCTTCCTTGAAGCAAAGACCGCCCCCGGCGCAAACGACACGCTCACCGACGACACCGCTCTCAAGCTCATCCAAAAGCTTGTCAAGCAGGGCAGGGATGCTGCCGCCATCTATACCGAACAATCGCGTCCTGACCTTGCCGAGGCGGAGTTGGCACAGGTCAGCGTTATGGAACGCTATCTGCCCGTAGCCCTCACCGACGAGGAACTCACTGCCGACCTGCGCGACATCATTGTCACTGTGGGTGCCCAGGGCCCGAAAGACATGGGCCGCATCATGGGCCTTGCCACCCGGCAGCTTGCCGGCAGGGCCGAGGGCCGCGCTATCTCCGCCAAGGTAAAGGAATTGCTCGGGTGCTTACTTTAGGTTTTTCGTCTTTTTTCAGGCTGTCAAGCTATCCGACAACACCCTTGCATCCGAGCCATTTCTGACATTCATCGGCCAGTCTGTTTTTGACGCTAATACTTTTCACGTGTTCCTTGACGACACAGGCATAGTGCTGAAGGTTGTGCGCTACGACGATGCCTCGTCCATAGTGCACATTTTCACCCGCTCCCACGGCACGGTCCCCTTCATGGTCACCCGCCCCCGGAGCCGTTCATCGGCCACCCACGCTGTCAGCAGCCTCACCTCGCCGCTGGGTGTGCTGTCGTTCCAGTGGAACATGAAGCCTCGCAGCACGCTCTTCCGCATGAAAGATGTCCGCTCCGCGCTCGTTTGGCAGACGCTCCCCTATCACCCCGTCAAGCGGGCCATCGTCCTGCTGTTGGCAGAGTGCCTGGCTGCCATGCTGCGCGAAGAGGGCGAGAACACACCCCTCTTCGACCACATTGCCGGCTCCCTCCGCTGGTTGGACGAGGCTGTCGGGGGCTATGCCAATTTCCATCTCGTCTTTCTGCTCAGCGTAGCCCGCGCCCTGGGCGTCGCACCTGCTGCCGACAGCTTTGTCGTTGGCCGTTCGTTCGACATCCCGTCTGCCCACTACGTCCCCTACGCCCCGTCATCACCCTATGTGATGCCACCGCCCGATGCCGAGGCCCTCTACCGCCTCACCCGGACCGACTACGACGCCATGGCCACGGCCGTCCCCCTTTCGCGCGCCGACCGTACCCGCCTGCTCGCCTACCTCGGGCGCTTCTTCACCCACCACCTCCCCGCCTTTCCCCAGCTGACCACCCCCCACATCCTCGAAACCCTTTTTAACGAATAGTCTCCTTAAAAAACTCATAGTTAATGAAACAGATTCTCCTTGTTCTTCTTTCATTCGTCCTCATACCGCTCACGGTATATCCAATTGACTACCAACCGAATATCGACAAGATTTGGGGTGGCCGTTGCTTTCAGGAACTAGACGGACAATTCTTCGACGTCCACCGCGCGGACGCTGCCATCGGTTGGCCGCAAGGTGCCGATGGCGTCACCGTAGTCTATTGCCTGCGCGTACCTGCCGGACATGTGCGTGCCGACATCCTTCTCACTCCTCGCATGGGTCAGACTGCCACTGTACAACTCACCGTCGTCTGCCCTGAGACAGGCGACACCATCACCACGCATACTGCCATCAGCGACCCTACACAGGAACGCGGAGAGCAGCGCATAGAACTGATGCCCGATGTCGTCTTCCCCGGCGATACGTGGTATCGTTTTGAGCTCACCACCCCTGCACGAACCTCCATCCGCCAAATCTCCTGTTTGGAATTCCAGCGTGAGGCCAAGCAAGCCATCGGTGATTCGCCCATCTTCATGGCTCCGTCCGTACACCTTTTCTCCTATGCTACCACCGACAGCAAGGCTCCATCTGGCGAGTCGTACGATTGGGTCTATATAGAGGTCATGTACCCCACGCGCTACGAACGTCCCAACACCTACGTCATGTCTATTGGCACCGATGCAGGCTACAGTGGTGTGCAGTCCATCTGGGATGGCAATGGCGGCTACACGCACCAGGTGCTCTTTTCCGTCTGGGACAACGGCGACACCGACAGCGACCCCTACCTGCCTGACTACCTGCGCAGCGGTGCCCTTGACACAGGTCCCAATGTATATATCACCCGCTTTGGCGGCGAGGGAACAGGCACCAGTGCCTGTTATCCCACAGGCCATTGGTGGCAAACCGACCATTGGGTACAGTTTCTCCTGAACGGACGACCTGAGCAAGTAGAAGTGGAGGTGACGAATGCCGACGGCACCACCCACGCCGTCACTTATGAGAACACCATTGAAAGCATGTGGTACAAGATGGACTACGAGACGGAATGGCATTACATAGCCTCATTGCGCGAAAGCGGGCGCAACCATCTCTACAGCGGTTTCTACTCCTTCATCGAGAACTTCACCGATGCGGGCGGCGAGTTCTTCCGTCGCGCCTACTTCCGCAATCCCTCCATGCGCTCCACCGCCTCAGGCCGCTGGTATGCCCGCAACAAGGTCAGTTTCGGCCACACACAAGGCGACGGCAGCCGTTTCTCCCGTACCGACTATGGCCACGGCGCCACCGATGCCTATCCCAACTGCTTCTACATGCAGACGGGAGGATTCATTGAGAAGCGCGACAGCGCCAACACCATTCCCCTCCCCGACGCACCTATGACATGGGTCGATACCATCGACCTCGCTCCGCTCACCGCCCGTATAAACCGTGCCATCATCCAAAGCGAATCCGAACGGATGAAGGAACTTATCAGCGAGGCACGCCACAAGGCGGGCGGCATTAAAGGCCTTGTAGCTTCGTTGCTTGCCAACGCCGATCGTTTCGGCAGCTACAGTAGTGCCGACCTCGCCCCGCTTGCCGAACTCTACGACAACGGTAACGGCTCCGATACCAAGGCATTCACCAATGCCCTCAACGACCTTGCTGCTACGGCCACGCCACTCAAATATGGTGTCGTCAGCAGTCTGGAGAAGATCAGCTCGTTCTACACCTACCAGCTGCGCAACCAGGCAGGACGCGGCGTGCTCATCGCCATTCCCGATGGCGGAGGCGGCAGGCTCTCCATTGGAGAATCGGAACAAGAAGGTGCCCTCGCTGAATACACCGTTCCCATCTGCGTCACCGACCCTGCTAACAACTGGCTCGTCTTGCGCTCCGAGGCCTACGGGGAGTTCTACATCTTCAATCCCGCCCTCGACCTCTACCTCCTGCCGGGCGATCCTCCCACACTTAGCGCCGAGCCCGCTGCCTGCAGCATCACCCGCTCCTCGTCAGGCTTTCTCATCGGCTCAGGCTCAGCCCGCATCAGCATCGATGCCCGCAAGGAGGAGCCTGTCTTCAAGGGTGGCTCGGCTGGCGACGGCACCCGTTTCGAATTACTCCACAACTATGCCCTCGACTATGACGAAGCCTTCATCCGTAATCTCCTCGATGCCACAGAAAATGCCCTCCACGGCGGCAACGGCATAAAGAACCCCAACCTCTCCCGCAATGGAGGGGAGGCTCTCCCCCTCACGAAGAGAGAGGGACAAGGTCTTTACGACCTGCAAGGCCGCCCTGCCGTCTCCCTCACTTCCAGCCTCTACATTGTAAATGGAAAAAAGATTATCGTGAAATAGAGCCACACCCCGCCCCAAAAGGGCACCCCTCCCGTAATGGAGGGGCCTGCGGGCAGGTCCTACGACTAAAACTATGAACTACAGCGCCATTCTTGAAACCATAAAGAACGAGATTGCCCCCTATGCCCGTCTTGGCCATCAAGCCGACTACATCCCTGCCCTCGCTCGCGTCAATCCCGACCAATTCGGCATCTGCTTGCAGACGCTCGACGGCGAGACCTGTGCCATTGGCGATGCCGACGTCCGTTTCTCCATACAAAGTATCTCCAAGGTCTTCTCGCTCGCCCTTGCACTCCATTTCGAAGGCGAAGGGCTTTGGACACGTATGGGGCGCGAGCCCTCTGGCTCAGCCTTCAACTCGCTGGTGCAGCTCGAGTACGAGCACGGCATCCCCCGCAATCCCCTCATCAATGCCGGCGCCCTCGTCACGGCCGATGTGCTGCTCGCCCATCTGGACCATCCCGAGGAGTTCTTCATAGACTTCCTCCGCACGCTGAGCGGCAACCCCAGCATCGGCTATAACATCGAGGTAGCCGTCTCCGAACATAGTTGCGGCTACATGAATGCCGCCATTGCCAATCTGCTGAAACACTACGGCAACATCCACGGCGACCTCGAACGTGTGCTGCATCTCTATTTCATGATGTGTGCCGTCGAGATGAGCTGCCGCGACCTCGCTCATGCCTTCCTCCCCTTTGCCAACCACCAGCAGCCCTTCCGCTACGACGGCATCGCCCTCACCACCTCGCAAATCAAGCGCATGAACGCCATCATGCAGACGTGCGGGTTCTACGACGAAGCGGGCGAATTCTCCTACCTCGTCGGCCTCCCCGGCAAGAGCGGCGTGGGAGGCGGCATCGCTGCCATCTGCCCATCGCGCTACGCCATTGCCGTCTGGAGCCCACGCCTCAACGCCAAGGGCAATTCCATCATGGGCATGAAAGCCCTCGAGCTCTTCACCACTCTCACCGCCGAGTCCATCTTCTGACCGACGTTCATTCCCTGAAACATGAAAAAGCGGGGGGGGGAGATTTTTTAAAAAAACTGTATGTTTGCATCCATTTCTGAAAAAAAACGTCATATCCTGAAGTAGTAGGCTTTTTTAAAAAAGTGTCTACTTGAATCAGGAAAAGGCACGCGAATGGATACAGAATACATAAACTGAATTCTGTATCCACCTCCACGCCAGAAACCCTTCTCGCGGCAATCCGGCAAATAGCTGTATCTATCCTCTTCCCGTTTTTGCTTTTGTCTTTGTTTTTTCAGGCTATTTTGAGGAAAGTTCTCCCTGTTTGCCATCCCAAACATCCAATCCGTCAGCCCAAGCATCTATTTTGCCAGAGCAAGCAAATAAATTTTCAGCGTACTGCGTTAAAATTATAGCGCCTACACTGGCCAATTATTCCCCAACTCTACAAAATCAACGTTAAACACGCTGTTAGAATAACGCATTATTAGTTTCATTTTTGCAAATTAATTTGCTTTTTCGCTCGATTCTCTTTATCTTTAACGGGGTTGCCCCCGTTTTAGATAGGCTGCGGCTCGGAAATATTCAAATAAATTTGGTATTTCGCTCGCCTGGCACTATCTTTGCACAGAAAAAAGACAGGTTTGCAGCATGGTATTGAACTATATTTGGATAGCGTTTTTTATTGTGGCGTTTGTGATGGCGGCAGCAAAGCTGGTGTTCACGGGCGACACGACGGTGTTCCCCGCCATGATTGACGCGACGTTCTCGTCGGCCAAGACGGCTTTTGAAATCTCCATCGGGCTGACGGGCGTGCTGTCGCTGTGGATGGGCGTGATGAAGATTGGCGAGCGGAGCGGCGCCGTCAGCAGGCTGGCGCGATGGCTCAGCCCTGTGCTGACGAAGCTGTTCCCCGAGGTGCCGAAGGACCACCCCGTGATGGGTACCATGTTCATGAACATCGCGGCAAACATGCTGGGACTGGACAATGCGGCTACGCCCATGGGCCTGAAGGCGATGGAGCAGCTGCAGGAGCTGAACCCGCGGAAGGACACGGCATCGAACGCCATGACGATGTTTCTGGTGCTGAACACGAGCGGGCTGACGATAATCCCCGTCAGCGTGATGGTCTATCGCGCCCAGCTGGGCGCGGCACAGCCGACGGACGTGTTCGTGCCCATCCTGCTGGCGACGTTCTTCTCCACGCTGGTGGGCCTGCTGGTGACGTGTCTGGTGCAGCGCATCAACCTGCTGACGGGGACGCTGCTGCTCTTCGTGGGAGGGCTGTGCGCGCTGGTGGCAGGGATTATCTGGGGCTTCAGCCGTATGCCGGCAGAGACGATGAACACGGTATCGACGCTCACGTCGAGCATCCTGCTGATGGGCATCATCGTGACATTCGTCGTGACAGGCATGGTGAAGCGGCGCAATGTCTATGAGGACTTCATCGAAGGGGCGAAGGGCGGCTTCGGGGTGGCTGTACGCATCATTCCCTATCTGGTGGCGATGCTGGTGGGCATCGGTGTGTTCCGTGCCTCGGGTGCCATGGACGGCGTGACGGACGGCATCGCGTGGCTAGTCCGCCTGTGCGGAGGCAACACCGACTTCGTGGGGGCGCTGCCTACGGCGCTGATGAAACCGCTGAGCGGCAGCGGCGCAAGGGGCATGATGGTGGATGCCATGACGGCCTACGGCGCCGACTCGTTTGTGGGACGGCTGGCGTGCCTCTTCCAGGGAAGTACGGACACCACGTTCTACATCCTTGCCGTCTACTTCGGCTCAGTGGGCATCCGCAAGACGCGCCACGCCGTGCCCTGCGGGCTGGCTGCCGATGCGGCTGGCATCGCCAGCGCCATCTTCATGGCGTATCTGTTCTTTAGATAACAGAGCAACGATATGATAACATTTCAAGCAGACGGTGTGGCCCTGCCGGATATCGACCGGCACAGGGTGAGCGAGTGGATAGAGGCTGTTGCCCGCTCCTACGGCAAGCGTGTGGGCACGGTGGGCTACCGCTTTGTGGACGACGAACGAATACTGAGCGTCAACATGGAGTTCCTTGGGCACGACTACTACACGGATATCATTACCTTCGACTACTGCCACGCGGATGTGGTGAGCGGCGACATGGTGATCAGCCTCGACACCGTGCGGACGAATGCCGCGCAGTTTGTAGCGGCCTACGATGCCACCCGTTTCCACTCGGCCTATGACCAGGAGCTCCACCGCGTCATCATCCATGGTGTGCTGCACCTCTGCGGCCTGAACGACAAGGGCCCTGGCGAACGCGAACAGATGGAAGCCGCGGAAAACAAAGCTTTGGAAATCTACTGAAATGGCTGAGTTGTCGCGTATCCTCTTCATCCACGGGCTGGCGTCCAGCGGAGCGTATAAGACGGCAGCGTCGCTGCGCATCCTGTTCCGCCCTTGCGAGGTGGTGGCACCCGATGTACCCATTGACCCTAAGGAGGCGCTGCCCATGCTGCGCAGCCTGTGCAAAGAGGAGCAGCCCGACCTCGTTGTAGGGCTGTCTCTGGGCGGTTTCTGGGCACAGAAGCTGCGGGGGTACAGGAAGGTCTGCATCAATCCCGACTTCCATCCCTCAGCCCGCCTGCATACGAGGATGGGCGAAAACACATGGCTCTCGCCACGCCGCGACGGTTCAACATCCTTCACCATCACGCCTGCCATCTGCCAAGGCTATGCCGAAGTGGAACATGGCCAGTTCGACGGACTGACGGACGAGGAGAGAGCCCTGACTGACGGGCTCTTTGCCGACCACGACGAACTTGTCAACGGCTACGATGAATTTGCCCTTCACTACCCAGGCTCGGCTCATCGCTATCCAGGCCAGCATCTTCCCCTATTCCCTGAACTGCGCGACTACCTTGTGCCGCTGGTGAACGAAATCCTCTAATCGAATGATGAACAGAGAGAAAGAGATATACAAAGTGACGCTTGTGGGCAGCGTGGGCAATGTAGCGCTGCTGACGTTTAAGTTCGCAGCCGGCATGCTGGGACACAGCTCGGCAATGATAGCCGATGCCATCCATTCGCTCTCCGACTTTATCACGGACCTCGTGGTGCTGGTGTTTGTGGGCATCAGCGCGAAGCCGCAGGACACGTCGCACGACTATGGGCACGGAAAGTACGAGACCATGGCCACGCTGTTTATTGGCTTGGCACTGATTGCGGTAGCCATCGGCATCTTCGTATCAGGCGGCATGAAGCTGGCAACATGGCTGGGAGGCGAACAGCTGCCGGCGCCTGGACGATTGGCGCTGTGGGCAGCGCTGGTGTCGATAGTGGTAAAAGAGCTGCTCTTTCGCTATACCGTGAGGCGTGGTAAGGAACTGGATTCGCAAGCCGTTGTGGCCAACGCATGGCATCATCGGAGCGATGCCCTTTCGTCCATTGGTGCGGCTATCGGCATTGGGGGAGCCTTCCTGCTGGGCAATCGCTGGACGGTGCTCGACCCTATTGCCTCCATCGTCGTCGGCGCCATGCTGGTAAAAGTAGCCATCGACTTGCTTCAAGGCAGCTTCAGCGAACTTACAGACCACTCGCTTTCCGACGAGGCAGAACGGGAGATAGAAGCCATCATCCAATCGTTCCCCGATGTCTCCGAGCCCCACAATCTGCGCACACGCCGCATCGGCAATCGCATCGCCATCGAGGTGCACGTCCGCATGGATGGCGAACTACCCTTGCGTGTGGTGCACGACCGAGCTTCAGCCATTGAGCAGCGCCTACGAGACCATTTCGGCAAGAACACCTTAGTCACCCTCCACATGGAGCCGACGAAAGAAAAATGACGATGTGTTTGTTCTTTCGATGAATTAGACTTATTTTTGCAGGACGGAAAAACAAAAAGATTATATGGAAAGGATTCCCGATGTGAATGCTCACCTGCATACGCCGTATTCATTCAGCGCGTTTGCAGATGTAGCGGATGCACTGGACAGGGCAGCAGCCGAAGGCGTAAAGGTAGTCGGCATCAATGATTTCTACACCATGGAGGGCTACCAAGAGTGGCACGACGGCTGTATAGCCCGAGGGCTCTATCCGCTGATGGGACTGGAGATGATAGCCCTGAACAGCGATGCGCAAAGCCGAGGCCTGCGAGTAAACGACCCTAACAACCCAGGGCGCACTTATCTCTCTGGCAAGGGTTTGGCCTATCCCGTCACGCTCACAGGCAAGGAGGCAGAGTGGCTGGCTAACGTCCGTGAGGAAAGTAACCTGCAGGTAGCGCGTATGTGTGCCAAACTGAATGACGTGCTGGATGAAAAGCACGCGGGATTCCGTCTGGACTATAACGAGTTGGTCAGGACGCTCACTCGCGGCAGTCTACGCGAACGTCATCTGGCTAAAGCGCTACGGCTGGCAGCAGAAAAAGAAGTAAGGACTAGCAGTCTTGTTGACTTCTATGAATACCTTTGTGGTAAGCCATTGAAGTCGGACATTACGGACGCCGCTGGTGTGGAGAACGAATTACGTAGCTATCTGCTAAAAGCGGGCGGCGCTGCGTTTGTACCCGAAGAGCCAGCGGCATTCCTGCCTGTGGAAACGGTATGCCGCATCATCCGTGCGGCAGGCGGCATGCCCACCTATCCCTTCCTGGCCGACGATGCAAAGGGCTGCTTCACCGATTTCGAGGGCGACCTCATGCAGGCTGCCGACACGCTACGGCAATGGGGCATCCCCTCGGTGGAATTCATCACCACACGCAACACCACGGCTGTGCTGGAACAGTACGCAGGCTGGCTGGAGGACGAGGGTTTCATTGTCACCTTCGGCTCAGAGCACAATACGCCTGCCATGGAGCCCATCCGCCTACGGACGCGCGATGCAGACCACCTGTCAGATCGTCTGCGGGCCATCAATTGGCGTGGAGCCTGCCGTATCGCAGCCCATCAGGCTGGGCTCCAAACAAAAGAAGAAGGAGAGAAGATTATTTGCGGAGTAATAGAAAAGTAAAAACATGAAAGAACTTGAATCCCTGATAACCTTGTCGCACAAGTATGGTGCCGACCCCCGCTGCGTCATTGCCGGAGGCGGAAACACGTCGTTCAAGAACGAGGAACGGTTGTGGGTGAAAGCCAGCGGACATGCCCTGGCAACTATAACGGAGGAGGGCTTTGCCGTCATGGACCGTGCGCGCCTTGCCCCAATGGGCGAGAAGACCTACAGCACCGATGCTGCCGTACGCGAGCAGCAGGTAAAGGACGATTTGGCAGCAGCTTGCCTGACGCCCGACAGGCGTCCTTCCGTCGAAACCTCGCTGCACAACTGCATGAGTGCGCGGTTTGTGGTGCATCTCCATCCCACGCTGGTGAACGGCCTAATGTGCTCGCACGATGCTCAGGCTTCCTGCCAGAAGCTGTTTCCCGATGCTCTCTACATCGAATATACCGACCCTGGCTATACCCTTTTCAAGAAGGTCTATGACCGTATGACAGCCTATAAGGCAGCTTGTGGACGTGAGCCGCAGGTTATCTTCCTCCAGAACCACGGTGTTTTCGTCGGAGCCGATACGCCTGAAGAGGTGGAAAGCATTTACGAGGAAATCTTTAGAAAATTGGAAAATAAGGAATTAGGAATTATAAATTATGCTGATAAAGATAGCCAAGCGCAGCCAATTCCTAAATCCTCATTCCTAATTCCTAATTCTTCTGAGGTTATTCCTGCTATCCGTCAGATGTTAAGCCGCAAGGGACGGGGGCTGAAGACGCTGCAAGTGACAAGCAGCCCTCTCGCCCTGCATTTTGCAGAGAGCAAGGAGGCGTTTGCCCAGGTGGCTGTGTCCTTCACGCCAGACATCATTGTCTATTGCAAATCGGAGTATATCTATCTGGATGCCGACGATACCGACACGCTTCTGCAACAGGCTGAAGAGCGCATCGAAGCCTATGTGGCGCGACGTGGTCATACGCCGAAGGTGCTGCTCATCAAGGGTATCGGGCTTGTGGCGGCAGGCGACCATGCACGGGAGGCTGCCGTGATTACCGAAGTCTTTACGGATGCCATGCTGATAGCCCGCCATGCCGAGGCTTTTGGCGGAGCACACGGCATGGAGCCCGCCTGGGTGTCGTTCATCGACAACTGGGAGGTGGAGAACTACCGTCGGAAGGTCAGCAGCGGCACTTCCGCAGGCCGGATGGCAGGACGTACAGCCATCGTCACAGGTGCTGCGCAAGGCTTCGGCGAGGGCATCGCCCGCTTGCTGATGGCCGAGGGTGCCAATATCGTCGTGGCAGACATCAACGAGGCCGTAGGCCAGCAGACCGTAGCCTCATTCAATCGTGAGGCAAAGAACAACCGTGCCATCTTCGTGAAGACAAACGTCAGCGACATCGAGAGCATACAGGCACTTGTCCATGAGACGCTGATGACCTTCGGCGCTGTCGATGTGTTCGTCAGCAATGCAGGCGTGCTTCGTGCCGGCAGTCTCGACGATCTGACCATAGAGCAGTTCGAGTTCGTCACCCGCATCAACTACATGGCGTATTTCTACTGCGCCAAGGTGGTCAGCCGTGTGATGAAGACGCTTACGCAGTACGACCCCGACTACTTTGCCGACATCATCCAGGTGAACAGCAAGAGCGGCCTGCGCGGCTCAAAGGCCAACTACGCCTATGCTGGCAGCAAGTTCGGCGGAATCGGGCTCACCCAATCGTTTGCCCTCGAACTCGCACCCTTCCGCATCAAGGTGAACAGCATCTGCCCAGGCAACTTCTACGACGGGCCGCTGTGGAGCGACCCTGAAAATGGTCTTTTTGTGCAGTATCTCCTTGCCGGCAAGGTGCCGGGAGCGAAGACGGTAGAGGATGTCAAGACATACTATCTTGCCCAGGTGCCCATGCGCAAGGGTTGCAGCCCGGCGGATGTCACGAAGGCTATCCTCTATGCCATTGAGCAGACGGGCGAGACGGGACAGGCTATTCCCGTCACCGGCGGACAAGTGATGCTGAGCTAATGGATAATGATGTATAATGGACAATTCAAAAATGAAAGAGAACAATCGTGTGGCATTCTTGGACTGGACGCGCTTTGTGGCCTGCTTCATGGTGATGCTGGTGCACTCCATCGAGCCTTTTTATCTGGGCGATGGCGGCACACTTATTGCGACGCGCGGCGATGCCCTCTGGTGTACTGTTTTTAACTCCGCTTTGCGTGTAGCCATCGGGTTGTTTGTGATGACTTCCAGTTATCTGCTCGTGCCGCTGAAGTACGACATTCGGACGTTCTTCCACAAACGCTTTGTCCGTGTGTTCATTCCCTTTGCCATCTGGTCATTGCTTTACGCTCTCTTCATGCCCTTCGGCAAAGAGGCGTCTGATGTGTTGGGTGCGCTGCGGCAACTGGTATTCAACCTGAACATGGACTCAGGCCACCTGTGGTTCGTCTATATGCTGCTAGGTGTCTATCTCGTCATGCCTGTGGTCTCCCCTTGGCTGGAGAAAGCCTCGAAGCGGGAAGAACAGGCCTTGCTGCTCCTATGGGCGTTCACTACGCTTGTTCCCTTCTTCCGCAAGGCATCGGAAACCCTCTTCGGAACGCCTGAGCTGTGGGGCGAGGCCAACTGGAACGAGTTCGGCACGCTCTACTATATCAGCGGTTTCATGGGCTATGTGGTGCTGGGGCACTATTTCAAGAAGTATGTCGGTCCTTTGACGTGGCGTCGGACGTTGGCCATCGCCCTGCCGCTGTGGGTGGTAGGCTATGTCATTGCCGCCGGCTGGTTCTGGAGCCGTATCCCCACGAGCTACCCTGTCAAGGATGCCATTGACCTCGCTGTTGACATGGAGCAGAGCTGGCGCTTCTGTTCGACGGGCGTGGTGATGCAGGTGATAGCCGACTTCCTGGTGCTGCGCAAGATTACGTCTGAAGGCGGATTCTATCGCAGTGTGGTGCTGCCCGTCTCCAAAGCCAGCTACGGTATGTATCTGATGCACATGTTCGTACTAGTGGCAGTATTCCCTTGGTACGATGGGCTAAGCACGCCGCTCCACATGGTGCTGTGTGCCCTGACAACCTACGTCATTACGGCTATCATAGCCATATTGCTTCAGCGTATCCCCAGAGTCGGAAAGTATCTTGCAGGATAAAAGATATTGATAGTTAAGGAGTTCAAATATTAGGACATGCGCAGACGGACGACGATACTTGGGCTTGCAGTACTACTGCTATTTGCCCTGAGGGGCATGGCAGACGATGACGGGATGCAGCACTTGCGCATCAGCACCGAGATGCGTACCGACTATCGCAACGACCTGGGCTATCCCGGTACGGGCGTTACGGCGGGCGACAACGGGCTCCGCGTCAACAACCTATTCCTGCGTATCGACGGGCGCATCGACGACCACGTCACCTACGCCTTCCGCCAGCGCCTGAACCGCATGAACCCCGACCCCTCGGTAATGGCATCCGTTGACTGGGCGCAGCTCATTTGGAGCCCTGACGAGCGCTGGAGCCTCGCTGCGGGCAAGCAGGTGATGGAGGTGGGCAGCATGGAGTACGATGCCAATCCCAACGATGTGTTCCGCTACTCCGAGTGGATTCAGCAGGCACAGGCCTACCAGTTAGGCGCATCCGTGACACGCCGTTTCGGAACGGACGACGAGGTGATTTTCCAAATCGCCCAAAGCCTTTGCGACAACGAGGCCCTGCACCGTTATTTCTCCTACAATGCCAGCTGGCGTCACACGGGAACGGGTGTCTGGCGCCCCTATTGGTCGGTCAACTTCCACCAATATGCGCCGCGCAGCTTCATGGCTATGACGGCATTGGGCAACCGTTTCTACTTCGGTCGCTACTGGTTCTGCCTCGACTGGGTGCAGCGCAGCACGCTCCATTACATCCGTACGACGGGACGTCCGGCGGAGGACTTCACGATTATCGGCTGTGCCGACTGGCGCGTGACAGATCACGTGACGCTCACCATCGAAGGCTCGTACGACCATAATGTCGACGATGCCGCCGACTGCCTCGCCTTCGTGGGCACGCGCCTGGGGGTCGTCGGAGGCGGCATCCTGTGGTATCCTGCGGCAGACAATCGCTACCGCTTCCACGCCACATTCAACCACACCTTCGGAGAAAACCCCAGCGGCACCCTGCCTGCTGATGCCTGGGGAGTCAACATCGGCCTCACATGGCGACTGAACTTGATAGAAAAATAGACCCATCAGATATTTGCAATTTATGAAAACCAAAGCTGTGCGTCTTTATGGAAAAGACGATTTGAGATTAGAGGAGTTTGAGCTCCCGCCTATGGGCGAGGACGAGATATTGGCCCGCGTGGTCTGCGACAGCATCTGCATGTCGTCGTACAAGGCCTCGCATCAGGCTGATACCCACAAGCGCGTGCCGCGCGACATTGCCCTGCATCCCACCATCATCGGTCATGAGTTTGCCGGTGAGATTGTGGCTGTGGGCAGCCGTTGGCGGAACGAATTCAGCGTCGGTGAGAAGTTTTCCATCCAGCCCGCGCTCAATTATGCCGACGGCCCTGTAGGAGTGCTCAGCGCCCCGGGCTACAGCTACCGCTATATCGGAGGCGATGCCACCTATGTCATCATCCCCCGCGAGGTGATGGAGCAGGGCTGCCTGCTTCACTACCGTGGCGAGGGCTTCTTCCCTGCCTCGCTGTCCGAGCCCATGTCGTGCGTCATCGGCGCCATGCATGCCAACTACCACCTCACCCCCGGCAGCTATGTCCACAGCATGGAGATTCGCGACGGAGGGCGCATGGCGCTGCTGGCGGCTGTAGGCCCCATGGGACTGGCTGCCATCAACTACGTGCTGCATCGCTCCGACCGCCGTCCCGCGCTGCTTGTCGTCACGGATATCGACCAAGGGCGTCTCGACCGTGCGGCAACGCTCTATACCACGCAGTATGCCGCTTCGCGCGGCATTAAAATGCTCTATGTCAACACATCGGGTATGGCCGACCCTGCTACCGAGCTACGGGCCCTGGCTGGCGGCGAGGGGTTCGACGATGTCTTCTGCTTCGCTCCCGTACCCGCCGTGGTGGAGCAAGCTGACGACATCCTGGCCTTTGACGGCTGCCTCAACTTCTTCGCCGGACCCTCCAAGGCTCCTTTCAAGGCACCGTTCAATTTCTACAACGTCCACTACGCCTACACCCATGTGGTAGGCACCAGCGGAGGCAATACGGACGACATGCGCGAGGCGCTCCACCTGATGGCCGACGGCCTCGACCCTGCCGGCCTGGTTACCCATGTGGGCGGCCTGGGCGAGGTGATCCGCACCACGCTTGACCTCCCCTCCATCCCGGGCGGCAAGAAGCTCATCTATACCCACATCGACATGCCCCTGACGGCTATCAGCGACTTCCGCGCCCGCGGTGCCGACAGCCCCCTCTTTGCTGCGCTGGCCGACATCTGCGATGCACACGACGGCCTCTGGAGCGTCGAAGCTGAGCAGTATCTCCTTTCCCATGCCGCGGCTGACTAATAAAGAGTCTTTTCCGTAAAGAGCCAAGAAACTATGTCCCATCCCATCACACATTGCCCTACAATCCGCAGGCCGCTCCACCTGCTTCTGTTCCTGCTGATAGGCCTGTACTCCTGCCAGCCGGAGGGTACGGCGCGGCTAATGAGCTACAACATCCGCAACGGCATCGGCATGGATGGCGTGAACGACCTGCAGCGGGTGGCTGACGTCATCAATGCCTGCCGGCCCGACGTAGTGGCCGTGCAGGAGATTGACAGCATGACTGCCCGCAGCGGAGGGCGCGACGTGCTGGGTGAGCTGGCAGCGCTTACGGGCATGATGCCCGTCTATGCGCCCGCTGTCGACTACGATGGCGGCAAGTACGGCGTGGGCATCCTCTGCCGCACAGAGCCCCTCGCGGTGGTGCGTATGCCGCTGCCCGGGCGCGAGGAGCGCCGCATGGTGGTAGCCGCAGAGTTCCGCGACTACGTCTTCGCCTGCACCCATCTGTCGCTTACGGCTGCCGACCGCATGCTCTCCCTGCCCATTCTTCAGGAGGTCGCGTCGCGCCGCGCCGGCAAGCCCTTCTACCTGGCGGGTGATTTCAATGCCGGGCCGGGCGAGGATTTTATCCGTGCTCTTACCGACCGTTTTGTCATCCTCACCGACACCACCGTCCGCACATACCCTGCCGATGTCCCCGATATCACCATCGACTACATCGTCAGGTTCGGAGGCCAGCGAGCCGGCAAGTCAACGCGTCAACGGGTGAATGCAGACCGCCCACAGCCTGCCGGCCTCTCTGTGGCTTCCGACCATCGCCCTGTATATATCGACATTAAATACAAGAAAAAATGAAACAGCTCAACACCTCTCTGATGCACCCCGCCGAGCAGCTAGTGCTCATCATCAGCCGCATCTACCGCAGCGGCATGACCACTACCAGCGGAGGCAACCTCTCCATCATGGATGAGAACGGTGATATCTGGATTACCCCTGCGGGCATCGACAAGGGTTCGCTGACGCCAGCCGACATCATGTGCGTCAAGGCTGACAGCACCATCGTGGGGCGCCACCGCCCCTCCAGCGAGTACCCCTTCCACCGGGCCCTCTATCGCATGCGCCCGAAGATGAAATCCGTCATCCACGCCCACCCGCCGGCACTCGTCACCTTCAGCATCGTCCACGAGGTGCCCGACACCAGCATCATCCCCCAGGCACGCGCCGTGTGCGGCCCCGTCGGCTTCGCACCCTACGCCCTGCCGGGCAGCGAGGAGCTGGGCGAGAAGATTGCCGCTGAGTTCCAGCGCAACCCCGCGTACAAGGCCGTCATCATGGAGAACCACGGCGTGGTGCTGATGGGTGAGGACATTGCCGATGCCTACCAGCGCTTCGAGACGCTGGAGCTTTGCGCCCGCACCATCCTCAATGCCAAGACGCTGGGCCAGCCCAACTACCTCACCGATGCGCAGATACTCCAGCACGAGCAGAGCATCCCCACCCACTATCCCCACTTCATGAACGTGCGCCATCCGAGCGAGGAACGCGCCCTGCGCGCAGAAATCTGCCGCATCGTGCGCCGCGCCTGCGACCAGGGGCTGATGTGCAGCTCCTACGGCACCGCCAGCGTCCGCTGGCAGAGCAACGACTTCCTCATCACCCCGCCAGGCGTCACCCGCTGGGACATCGACGCCGACGACATTGTGCAGGTCCGCGACGGCATGGTGGAGGCCGGCAAGGTGCCCAGCCGCTCCGTGGCGCTCCATCAGGAAATCTATCGCCGCAACCCCCGTGTGAACAGCATCATCCTCACGCAGAGCCCCGCGCTGATGGGCTACTGCACCACGGGCATCAAGTTCGACCCGCGCACCATCCCCGAGAGCTGGATATTCCTGCAGGACGTCCCCCAGTTCCCCTTCGGCTCACAGTACGACGACCTGGAGACCGTTGCCCAGTCGTTCACACAATTCCCCTGCGCCTTCCTGGCTAACGACTCCATCGTTGTCACGGGCGACGCGCTTCTCAACACCTTCGACAAGCTTGAGGTAGCCGAGTTCAGCGCCCGCTCACTCATCATGGCAGCACCCGTAGGCAAGCTCCACCCCATCACCGACGCCGAAGTCGAGGACCTCCGCGTAGCCTTCCACGTCGGGGAGTAACGAGAACGAACACGACTTTTTGACCTATACGGAACGAGGCGCGGCATATCGCGCGCCTCATTCCCTCTTCTGTCTGCGCTACAGAAAATCCCCGTAAAACCCCTCACCCCATCAACGGAGACTTCTCAGGCAGGTTTTACGCGGTCTGCGCTACAGTGCTACAGTTCAAAAAAAAGGCTTGCACGGCGGGCGGCCTCAGAAATTCCCCTCGCGCCAGAATGTGGGGGTGAGGACGAGGAGGACGGAGTAGAGCTCGAGGCGCCCAACGAGCATCAGGAAGCAGCTGACCCACTTCACACCCAGGGGAAGGCCCACGCACGAGGTGCCGGGGACGATGATGCCCACGTTGCCCAGGCAGCAGAGCGACATGCCGTAGGAATTCTCGAAGTCAAGCCCAAAGATGATGAACAGCAGCCAGCCGAAGAGCACCAGCAGCACATAGAGGCAGACGAAGGTGAGCACCGTGGTGCGCGTGCTGGAGGGGATGACCATGCCGTCCATGCGCACAGGCAGCACAGCGTTGGGATGGAGGATGCGGCGGAACTCGGCAGCAATGCTCTTGGTGAAGATGGCGATACGGCTGCTCTTCATGGCACCGCTGGACGAGCCGCCCATGGCACCGAAGTACATGGAGAAGCCCAGAATCATCCACACCCACGAAGGCCACGTGGAGTAGTTGGTACAGGCAAAGCCCGTGGTGGTCTGCGTGGAGACGACCATGAAGACGGCATCGCTGAGCGCCGTGATGAAGTCGCGCCCTTCGCGATGGACCAGCCCGCCTGTGATAATGCCCGTGAAGATGCACACGATGAACAGGTACCAGTGGAACTCGCTGCTGCGCAGCAGGTCGCGGACCTTGCCCTTCACCACCATCAGGTAGATGAGCGTGTAATTGATGCCGCCCACGAACATAAACAACACCAGCACCCACTCGATGGTGATGGAGTGGAAGGCGGCAATGCTCTCGTTGCGGGTGGAGAAGCCTCCGGTGGAGACGGTGGTGAGCCCGTGGCAGACAGCCTCGAAGGGTTGCATCCCGCACGCCCACAGGCTGATGGCGCAGAGAACGGTGAGGCTGACATAGACCGTCAGAATCCAGCGGGCCGTGATGGCCACACGGGGATTGGCCTTCTTCTTGGCATAGCCCGTGGCCTCGGCAGCAAACAGTTGTACGCCGCTGAAGCCGAACATGGGCAGCACCGCAACGGTGAAGAAGACAATGCCCAGTCCGCCCAGCCACTGGCTCAGGCAGCGCCACAGCAGCGTGGCGCGGGGGATGGCCTCGGTGTCATTGATAACCGTACAGCCCGTGGTGGTGAAGGCGGACATACTCTCGAAGAAGGCGTCGGTGAAGTTGGTTATCAGCCCGCTGAGCAGCAGCGGCAGCGTGCCCACCAAGGCAAACATCACCCACGAGAGGGTGATGGTAAGATAGCTGTCGCGCCGCGAGTACTTCTTCTCTCCCCCACGGCCGAAATAGAGGAGCCAGAGCCCCCCTAGCACGGTGATGAGGGCCGACGCGAGAAAGGCGAAGAAGTCGTATCCGCCGAAGAAGAGGGCTACGCCGGCGCATCCCGCCATGACGGCAGAGAGAAGCATGAGCAGCGAACCCAGGATGCGGAGGATAGTCTTGATATGCATACTCTTTTACTTGCTGACCCGTTGACTTGTTGACCCTCCCTTAGAAATACTTTTCCAGCCGCTTTATCATGGAGCCCAGGCAGAAGACGACGACATGGTCGCCGGGGAGAATCTGCGTGTTGCCGTTCACAAGCATCCCCTCCTTCTTCCTCACCAGCCCGCCGATGGTGGCCCCGTAGGGCAGGTCGAGGTCCTTGACGAGGCACTTGGTGACGCGGGCCTTCTCGCTGACGGTGAATTCTGCCACGTCGGCATCGGCAAACGTGAGGCTCTTGACGTTGTTGACGTCAGCATCGAGCAGCATCTGGTAGATGGTGGAGGCGGCAAGCTTCTTCTTGTTGATGATGCCCGCAATGTCAAAGCTCTCAGCCATGCGGATGAAGTCGATGTTCTCCACCTCGGCAATGGTCTTCATGTTGGCAAACTGCTTGGACGACACACAGGTGAGGATATTCGTCTCGGCATTGTCCGTGAGGGCCACGAAGGCCTGCGCGCTGTCAATGCCCTCGGAGAGCAGAAGGTCGCGGTCGCGCCCGTCGCCATGAATGACCATCACGTCCGAGGGCAGCATCTCCGTGAGCCATTCGCAGCGGGCACGGTCGCTCTCGATGATTTTCACCGTCATGTCGTCGTGCATGAGGCGTGCGGCGTTGACGGCGATACGGCTGCCGCCCATGATGAGCACGTTCTTGATTTTCTGGTAGGCCTCCTTGCCCGTGATACGGCGTATGTAATCGATGGAGCCGCGCGCTGCCATGAAGTAGACCAGGTCGTTCTCCATGATGCAGTCGCTGCCCTTGGGGATGATGGTCTCCGTACCGCGCTTGATGGCCACGATGTGGTACGGCTCCTCCTTCTTCAGCTCCATGAAGGGGATGTTGAGCAGCGGACTGCCTGCGCGCACCTTGACACCCAGCATCACCAGCGCGCCGCCCGCAAACTCCCACCACTGCCGTATCCAGCTCTTGCGGAGGCTGTCGGCTATCTCCCTGCCCGCCAGCAGCTCGGGGTAGATGAGGGCATCGACGCCGAGGCTGCGGAAATACTCCTTGTTCTTCGGGGAGAGGTACTCATAATTGTCGATACGGGCTACGGTCTTGCGGGCACCGAGGCTATGAGCCAGCACGCAGGCCAGCACATTGCGGCTCTCCTCGGGGGTGACAGCCACAAACAGGTCGGCACCGCCCACACCGGCATCCTTGAGGTTGCCCAGAGACGTGGGTTTAGCCTCGACAGTCAGCAAGTCGAAATTCGACTCCAACTTGCTGAGTTTCTCGGCACTCTCGTCGATGAGGACAATGTCTTGCTGCTCGCCCGCCAACAACTTGGCGAGATGCGTCCCGACGGCGCCTGCTCCGGCGATGATGATTTTCATACCTTCTTATTGTTATGTAAGATTACTTCTGCAATGGAGTCCACATCAAGGTGGCATAACGACAGCAGCTGAGGCACCGGGCCGTGGGTGACAAAGTCGTCGGGCAGGCCGAGGCGCACAACGCGTGGCGCATAGCCATGGTCAGCAAAAAACTCCAGCACAGCCGAGCCGAAGCCCCCGTTCACGACGCCGTTCTCAAGGGTTATCACCTGACGGAAATGCTGCCCCACGTGGTGGAGAATCTCCTCGTCAAGGGGCTTGAGGAAGCGCATGTCATAGTGTGCCACGCTGGGCCCGCCCGCGCGTACGGCCTTGTCAATAGCTTCCGCAGCCAGATTGCCGATGGCGCCGATGCTGAGCAGCGCAATGTCCGAGCCCGCGCGCAACAAGCGCCCCCGTCCCACAGGAACCGCCTCAAGGGGACAGCGCCAGTCCACGAGTTTGCCCCTTCCACGCGGATAGCGGATAACAAAGGGCCCCATGTCGGGCAGCTGGGCGGTGTACATCAGCCGGCGCAGCTCCTGCTCGTCGTATGGGGCAGTAATCGTAAGGTGGGGGATGGGACGCAGGAATGCCAGGTCGAAGACACCATGATGGGTAGGTCCGTCCTCGCCCACCAGTCCGGCACGGTCCAGACAGAGCACCACGTTCAGGCGCTGGATGGCCACATCGTGAATGACATTGTCGTACGCCCGCTGCAGAAATGAGGAATAGACATTGCAGAAAGGTATCAATCCCTCTTTGGCCATACCGCCTGAGAAGGTCACGGCATGCCCCTCGGCAATGCCCACGTCGAAACAGCGGCAGGGGTATTTCTTCATCACGATATCCATCGAGCAGCCCGTGGGCATGGCAGGGGTGACGCCCACAATCCGCTTGTTCTGCTCAGCCAGCTCCAGCAGCGTCTCACCGAACACCTCCTGGAACAAAGGCGGCTGCGGGCTGTCAGGATGAGACACGACACGCTCGCCGGTGTCCTTGTCGAACAGCCCGGGGGCGTGCCACTCTGTCACCGACTCCTCTGCGGGTGCATAGCCCTTGCCCTTGACGGTGTGGATATGAAGCAACTTGGGCCCCGACATGTCCTTGATGGCACGCAGGGCGCGGATGAGCTCCTGAATATTGTTGCCGTCGACAGGGCCGAAATAACGGATGTTCATACCCTCGAAGATGTTCTGCTGCCGGGCAAGAAGTGACTTCAGGCTGTTGCCGAAGCGGATGTACTGTTCACGCCGAGCGTCAGAGAGCATCCCCATCTTGCGCAGCACCTTTGCCACACGGTAGCGGAACGTGTTGTAGCTGACTGACGTGCTGAGGTTCAGCAGATAGCGCTTCATGCCGCCCACGCTGCTGGAGATGGAGTAGTGGTTGTCGTTGAGGATAATCAGAAGGTTGTTGTCACTCTCGCTGACGTTGTTCAGCCCTTCATAGGCCAGTCCTCCGCTCATGGCTCCGTCGCCGATGACTGCCACAACATGGCGCTTCGTGTCGCCTGTCTTCTTCGCAGCAATAGCCATGCCGAGTGCGGCAGAGATGGAGTTGGAAGCATGGCCCGACGTAAAAGCGTCGTATTCGCTCTCCATCGGCGAAGGAAAGGGAGCCAGTCCGCCCAGCTTACGGTTTGTATGGAAGGCGTCGCGACGTCCCGTCAGAATCTTATGGGCATACGCCTGATGCCCGACGTCCCAGACCAGACGGTCGTAGGGCGTATTATATACATAGTGAAGGGCTACTGCAAGCTCAACGGTTCCGAGGTTCGACCCCAGATGACCGGGATTGTGCGAGAGCTCATCGATGATGTAGCTTCTCAGCTCATTGCACACCTCGGGCAGACGATTCTGCTTCAGGTGGCGCAAGTCATCCGGACTGTCAATCGTGGCAAGCAGCGACTCTTTCAATAGCTCTTTCTTCACGTCTATTTTCCTTTTTTATCCGATATCGTTCGGATATTATCGGGCAAAAATACGGATAATTCAGGAAAAAGCGACGCTTTTTTTTACTTTTTTCACATCAAACCGTTTTTCTTTCCCCAAAATGTCCGTATCTTCGCCAGCGAAACGATATTCTGATGAAACTCTATACGGCCGTTGACCTTCCTCGTTCCCCCTGGCTCATCCAACATAGCGACAAGCTGATGCTCCTCGGTTCGTGTTTTGCGGACAATATCGGAGCGCGCCTTGCACGGGCTGGCTTTCAGGCTGAGGTGAACCCACTGGGCACGCTCTACAACCCCGCCAGCGTGGCAGAAGTGCTGACACGACTGCTTGACGGACGACGATTCGAGCCTTCGGACATCCGGCATTTCGGTGCCGAGGGCTGGGGCACCTGGATGAGCCACAGCCTGCTCTCGCGCCCCACAGCCGAGGAATCATTGCAGATACACAACGAACGGATTGCCCAGGCCGCCAGGCAGCTACAGGAATCCCGCGTGCTCCTTATCACCTTCGGCACAGCATGGGGATACAGATTAGCTCAACAGGCAAATGCTGACCGACTTCGACGTGTTGACTCATCGACTCGCAGTCATAACCTGTTTGTGGCAAACTGTCATCACGAGCCCAGTTCCACATTTGAACGGGTTCGGTTGACGGTAGATAACATCGTCGGCCTCTGGCATCCACTCATCCAGCGCCTTTCCGCAGAACTTCCTGACCTGCATATCCTTTTCACCGTCAGCCCCATCCGGCATCTCCGCGACGGTGCTCACGCTAACCAACTCAGCAAGGCCACCCTGCTGCTTGCCGTGGAAGAACTCATCGGCGGTCAACAAGTCAATCCGTCTTATTTCCCCTCCTACGAAATCGTGCTGGACGAGCTGCGGGACTACCGCTTCTATGCCGACGACATGGCGCACCCCTCGCCGCTCGCCATCGACTACCTGTGGGAGCGCTTTGCCGGCACGTACTTCGACGGCGCAACCTTTCGGGCCGCCAGACGCATCGAAGAGGTCATGCAAGCCCTGGAGCACCGCCCTCTCCACCCCGAGAGTGACGAATACCGACGTTTCCTGCGTCAAACTTTGTTAAAGATTGAAGATATTCAAAAAGAAAATCCGTACTTTGAAAGCGGAAAACTCATAGACCGATGTCATACCCTATTGAACAGCTGACTTCCCTGCTTTCCGCACGCCGTATAGGCTGTGCTCCAGCAGTTGTCTCGCGGCTGCTGACTGACAGCCGTTCCCTCTGGCTCCCCGAGGAAACCATATTCTTTGCCCTCACAGGGCAGCGTGGCGACGGCCATGCCTACATCGACGAGCTCTATCGCCGCGGCGTGCGGGCCTTCGTCGTCAGTCGCGTTCCTGCCGAGCTTCATGAGGATGCCAACTACCTCGTCGTCCCCGATACGCTTGCTGCCTTGCAACAGCTGGCAGCTCTGCATCGCCAAACCTTCAACGGCCCTGTCATCGGCATCACGGGCAGCAACGGCAAGACGGTGGTCAAGGAATGGCTCTACCAACTGCTGAGCCCCGACAGCATCGTCACGCGCTCGCCCCGCAGCTACAACTCACAAATCGGCGTGCCCCTCTCAGCCTGGCTCATCACGCCCCAGACCGAGCTTGCCATCTTGGAAGCCGGCATATCGCAGCCTGGCGAAATGCATCGCCTGCAGCCTATCGTCCAGCCTACCATCGGCATCCTCACCAATATCGGAGGTGCCCATCAGGAGAACTTCGTCTCCCTGCACGAGAAGTGCATGGAGAAACTTGAGCTCTTCAAGGACTGCGATATCCTCATCTACAATGGCGACGACGAACTCATCAACGACTGCGTGGGGCGTCGGCTGCTTTCCATTCGCGAACTGGCATGGTCACGTCGCGACAACGAGCGCCCCCTCTTCATCCAATCCGTCACGAAAGGCGACTCTTCTACCACCATTGCCTATCGTTACCTCGGCTACGAAAGCAGCTATGTCATCCCCTTCATCGACGATGCTAGCATCGAGAACTCCCTCCACTGCCTCGCCGTCTGCCTCTACCGGATGATGTCGCCCTCCGTCATTGCTCAGCGCATGGCCCGTCTGGAGCCAGTCGCCATGCGCCTGCAGGTGCTTGAGGGGCAGAATGGTTGCACATTGGTGAACGACTCCTACAACAGCGACCTTGCCTCGCTCGACATTGCTCTTGACTTTGTGGCACGCCGTTCCTCGGCTGTCGGACGCCAGCGCGTGCTCATCCTTTCCGACATGGAACAGACGGGGCAGAACCCCCGTAACCTTTATAAAAAAGTGGCTCGCCTTGCTGCAAGCCATGGCATCACCCGCCTCATCGCCGTCGGAACCGATATAAAAAGGATAAAGGATGAAAGGCCTGCAAGTGGGCAAACCGAAAAGTCAAAAAGCCCTAAAGCACCCTCAAGCTCTCCGGCCCTTCGCCCCTTCGACATCAAGTTCTTCCCTACCACCGATGCGCTCCTCGATGCTGGAGAGCTGTCTTCCCTCCACGATGCCGACATCCTCATCAAGGGTGCCCGCCGCTTCGGTTTCGACCGTATTGCCGACGCCCTCACCCTGCGCGTCCACGAGACGACGCTCGAGGTCAACCTGAGCGCCATCGTCGATAACCTCAACTACTACCGCCATTTCCTCACCCCCGCCACCCGCATGGTCTGCATGGTGAAGGCCTTCGCCTACGGCGCAGGGTTCTACGAGATAGCCAAAACCCTGCAGGACCAGGGCGTGGCCTATCTGGCCGTGGCCGTGGCCGACGAGGGACGCCAGTTGCGCGAGGCCGGCATCACCACCGGCATCCTCGTCATGAACCCCGAACGAAGCGCCCTCGACGTCATCACCCACTACCATCTCGAACCCGAGATATACAGCTTCAGCCTGCTTGAGGAGATGATTCATGCCTGCGAGCTGAGCGGCATCACGGGCTACCCCGTCCACATCAAGATCGACACGGGCATGAGCCGCCTCGGCTTCAGTCCCGACGACATGCCGCGCCTCATCGCCCGCCTGCATCGCCAGACGGCCGTTGTCCCCCGCAGCATCTTCAGCCACTTCGCCTGTAGCGACGTCCCCACCCCTGAGGGCGACGCCTTCAGCCACCTCCAGATGGAGCGTTTCGACTGTGCTGCCGATGCCCTCCGTGCCGTCTATGGCGACGCCCTGCTGCGCCACATCTGCAACAGCGCCGCCATATCCCGCTTCCCCGATCACCACTACGAGATGGTTCGCCTCGGCCTCGGCCTCTATGGCATTGACCCCGTCGATGGACATTCCCTACATTGCATTAGCACGCTCCGCACCACCATCCTGCAGATACGTGACGTCGTGCCGCCCGAGACCGTAGGCTACAGCCGTCGCGGCGTCCTCAGCCGTCCCTCGCGCATCGCCGCCATCCCCATCGGCTATGCCGACGGCCTTAACCGCCACCTCGGATGTCGTCGCGGCTACTGCCTCGTCCACGGGCATCCCGCCCCCTACGTCGGCAACATCTGCATGGACGTCGCCCTCATCGACGTTACCGACATCCCCGACTGCCACGAAGGCGACAGCGTCGAGATTTTCGGCCCCAACCTCCCCGTCACCCAGCTCGCCGAGTGGCTCGACACCATCCCCTACGAAGTCCTCACCTCCGTCTCCACCCGCGTCAAGCGAATCTACTTTACCGAATAATTGTAATTCCTAATTCCTGATTTTTATGTCTCCTGAAACCGACGGCAGCAAGTACGTCCCCTATGAACAGCGGACCGGCAACGAGTCCATCGTCTATTTCACCCGCAACCTCTCTGCCGAAGGCCTCATCCGCGCCTACGAGCAGGTAAGCGCACGCATCACAGGCCGCGTGGGCGTCAAGCTCCACACCGGCGAGCAGTACGGCCCCAACATCATCCCCCGCCAGTGGGTCGAGGCCCTGCTTAGGAAAGACCTCCCCGACGCCACCATCATCGAGACCAACACCTACTACGAGGGCGACCGCTACACCACCGCCCAGCATCGCCAGACGCTCGAGGTCAACGGCTGGACGTTCTGCCCCGTTGACATCCTCGACGAAGAAGGCACGGCCCTGCTGCCCGTCCGCGGCGGCAAGTGGTTCAAGGAGATATCCGTCGGCAGCCATCTCACCCGCTACGACTCCCTCGTCGCCCTCACCCACTTCAAGGGCCACACTAACGGCGGCTTCGGAGGCTCAAACAAGAACATCGGCATCGGCTGTGCCGACGGACGAATCGGCAAGGCGTGGATCCACACTACCCCCGGCAGCGACGACCAATGGGACATCGTCGAAGAAGAGTTCATGGAGCGCATGACCGAGAGCACCCGCGCCACCATCGACCACTTCGCTCCCCGCGTCACCTACGTCAACGTCATGCGCAACATGTCCGTCTCGTGCGACTGCGAAGGCCTTGCCGCCGAACCCGTCGTCACCCCCGACGTCGGCATCCTCTCCTCCACCGACATCCTCGCCATCGACCAGGCCTGCATCGACATCGTCTATGCTATGACTGCCGAGGAGCATCACGACCTTGTGGAACGCATCGAGACGCGCCACGGCCTGCGCCAGCTTTCCTACATGAAGGAGCTCGGCATGGGCAACGACCGCTACGTCCTCATCGACCTCGACAACGGCTGCCGCCGCATCACCGCCGCCGACGCCGCCCGCAACCTTAAACCTTGGAGCAGCGAGGGCCAATAAACCCCGTTTAATTGGCCGAGTCGCGACAAGGTAAGACAACGTCAAACCTTGGAGCAGCGAGGGCCAATAAACCCCGTTTAATTGGCCGAGTCGCGACAAGGTAAGACAACGTCAAACCTTGGAGCAGCGAGGGCCAATAAACCTCGTTTAATTGGCCGAGTCAGGCGCCTTCGGCGCAATTGATAATTATCAATTGTCAATTATCAACCGACGCCAAACCGAGAGCCATCAAGCTTGCTTGAATGGCCGAGGTGCGAAGGAGGAAGACAAAGTCAATTATCAATTCTCACTTCAACCTGAACGATGCCTTCAGCAGCAGGTTGCCGGGACGGATGGCGTAGGCGGAGTAGTAGGTGTTAATGGCGTTGTGGTAGGCGGTGACGTAGCTGCGGGTGTTGAAGATATTACCGCAGGTCAACGTCCATGTCGTGCGCTTCCATTTGTAGCTCAGGGCGGCGTCGGTGAGCGAGAAGGTCTTGTCGTCGCCCACGGTGGCGCTGTTGTAGTAGAACTCGTGAGCCAGCGTCATGTCGAAACCCGCAAACAGCGGCAGGTTCAGCGAAAAGCGGTTGGTGCTGGCACGTACGGGTGTCAGCGTCTCGCCGTCGCGCGTATGGCTCTGGTTGGTGCCGTACGAGCCCTTCCAGTCTATCAGCAGGCGCCGCGTAATCTGCATGGAGAGAGCGCCCGTCACATTCAAGCCATTTGAAACGGCATCAACAACCATGTTTTGCTGCAGGTATTGCGATGTGCCTATGGCGTACTCCACCCCTGCCTTCAGCAGCAGTTTCTTCCAGTCGAAGCCCTTGCTGATGTCGCCCGTCATCGACACGCGCTGCGATGTGGTGGGCATCTCTATCATCGTTGTCGTAGCCATCAGACTATTCTCATCCGCGAAACTCTGTCCGTAGAGCACCTCGCTTTGGCTGCGCGAGTAGCGCACGCCCGCTCCGGCAAAGAACATGCTGAAGATGTCCTTGTACGAGACGTTCAGGCTGGCCGTCTGCGTTGCACTGCACGCGATGCGGCTGTCGTAGCGTGTCAGCGTGCGGTAGTTGCGCAGTATATAGCCGCCGTAGAGCGTCGAGGGCGATCCCGTCTGATACGTCTTTCCCACGCTGGCGTTGAGCGTCCAACCCGTGGCAGGTTCATATTGCACCGAGGCCGTGGGTTGCAGCCACACACGCACCAACCCCTTGTCTGCTCCTTCGCGCAGACGGTCGTGATAGTTCAGCCAGTTGTACGACAAAGGCAGCGCCAGCGATGCCTTCACCCGCCGCATCTGGTAAGACAAATCCGCTGACACCATCCCGCGGAAATGCTGAAAGACGCTGTTATTGGCGTAAAGGTTTGAATTTGATGGCTGATGTATGATGTATGATGGCTGATGGCTTGTCTGCCAGTCCAGCTCCGACGTCATCTGCTGGTTCTGGTAATAGACCGTGGCGCGAGGCGTGAACTTGACATTGCCCAGTGTGAAGGCCGACAGCAGCGCCAGCGTGCTGTTCACTGTCAATGTACTTGTCGTCATCTCCTGACACTGACGTGCCCGCTCGTCGACTTGTTGACTGGTAGACTCGTTCGTTGACCTTTCTACTGTCAGCCTGCTCGGTGACGATGCATAGCCGATGTTCGTGCGCGTCTCGAAGCCCTTGCCGCTCTCCGTGCGGTGGATGTAGTGGAACACGTCTCCGATACTGACCGACGGCTGGCTGAGTGCCTGTTCTACGCGGTCGGGCGTCAGGATGATGCCTTCGCTGCGCCCCCGCTGACCTGCCACGCGTAGGTAATTGTTCACGTAGCGCATCTTCTCGTTCAGGTTGTAGCGCACCTCTCCCTCCACGAGGTCCGTCCGTCGGACGGACGCCATCTGCTCGGTGATGACGCGCGTGCCTGTGCCCGGCAGCAGATAGGCCGTCTCAGCATAGCTGTCGCGGTTCTCGCGGTCGGTATAGCCGATGACGTTTACGTTCAGCTGCGCCGACTCGCCCAGCTTGAAGAGGTTGTTCACTGTGGCGGCGTGCGAGTCGTTGCGCAGCCAGCGCTCCTTGCCGATGCCTGGCGGCGTGGGCATGCGCAGCGACAGGTAACTCTCTACCGAAGGCATGGACGAGGCGTTGAACTGTGTCAGCTCACGCGTCAGGTCATGCCCGGCGTTGTTGCTCTTCAGCGTAGTTATATTTTGAAAAGTCCTCCCGAAGAACATCCCCGCCAGCTCCACATCACGAAGTAAAAGTAAAGCGGAGTCCCGCTGAAGCCCTCCTGCCACTCTTGCATTCATGGAGAAGGTGCCCTTGGCCTCGGGCTTCAACTTCAGGTTGATGGCGGCGCGGTCGGAGAACTGCACATCCTCCAGCGCCCGCACGGGCTGGTGGTTCTCCAGCACCTGCACGGTGGCCACGTCCCGCGCGGCGATGTTGTTCGTGGCGATGCCGTAGCGCCCCTGCAGCAGGTCGAGGTTCTCGATGTAGAACTTGTTGATGCCCTTGCCCTGATAGGTTATTTCGCCCGATTCCTTCACGTCGATGCCCGGCATCTTCTTCAGCACGTCGCCGATGACCTGGTCCTTCTCCGAGGCGAAGGCCGAGACGGCGTAGTTGATGGTATCCTTGCCGCCCCACATTTTCTGTTCGTTCACCACCACCTCGCGCAGCTCAGTCACCTTTTCGCCCACGGTGAAATCCACCGTCTGCGAACGGTTGGCAATGTCGCGGCTCACCTGCTCCACGTTCAGGCCGAACACCTTCAGCGTCAGACTGTCCGTGCCCGCTGCCGTCTCAATGGCGAAGCGGCCGTCGTCGTCAGTGAACGTAAAGCCGATGACATTCTCCGACCCCTTCGGCATCAGCACCACCGACACGTCCGCCAGCGCCTCGCCCTTCGTGGTGGTCACCCTGCCGCTCAACTTTGTCTGCGCCGCAGCGTCGGTTATTATCATTGTCAACACCAGAAAGGACAAAAAGGGTTTCCGTCTCATCGTTCTTTATCTTTAATTTATACTTGTTGACCTGTTGACTCGTTGACTGGTTGACCCCAAAGAATCTATTCCCGTTCGAGGGGGTTATAAGGACGGGGTTTGGGCACATGGTTCGGGTCGGTACTCCTGTTCATGGCTTGGTTGACGAAAAGATAGAGGTCTTCGTGCATCAGCCTTATCATTTTCTGTATCCTACTATGGGAAGTCTTTACATAGTGCCAATTGTACATGACAATGGGCTCTGGCTTTTTCAACTTCTCGATACCCACGCAATTAAAGACGTAGTGTAACTGTGTATCGTAAGCCTCGAGTATCATCCCAGGCAGACCTCCCAACTTCCACGGACCATTGGAAATGGGTATCTCCGTCGTAAACCAGGCCGTATAGTCACGACCGAGAAAAGACGTGGTGGCCTTCTGGCATTTATACCCGTGTATCTGTTTGAAGTCCGACGAAAACGTCCACATCTGCACGGGTAAGTCTTCTTCATAGATATATACATCACGTGGCATCCACACACGGGTCGTTACAGACATTTTCTTCTTCTCCATGTTCTTATAAACCTCTGTCGCCCCTAATCCTCGGCTTTCATCCGTGCTTGCACGTCCCTTTTTCAGTTCGGGATGAGGAGGATAGTTGTTGAAGAATTTGGAGTATTTAGGACCCGTTAGCAGTATTAGGTTATTGACGACCTTTTCTTTTGTAATGGTGTCAACGATGCATGTCAGCTTATACGAGAACTTATATTCAGCCTCATCCAAGACATCGTATTTATCTATTTCATATCCCTGACTCCCAAGCGGAGCAACTCCAGCAGGTCCTTGGGCAAGGCTGCTCGCCGTAAACATCAGCACGGCAATGAATGGTAGTGTACGTTTCATAGTTGTTTATTCCCGTTCGAGGGGATTGTAAGGCTCAGGTTTAGAATGTCCACTGCCATACATTCCGTTGGATACTGTTGCCAAGTACGAAAAGAAATCTTCGTGCATACGCCTAATCATGTTGTTTACATCCTTACGCGTTTTCTTTACGTAATGCCATTTGTATTGCACAATTTCCTCTTTCTCCTTCAGCTTTTCTATTCCAATACATTCGAAAACAAAATGCCGTTGCATATCGTTGGCCTCCAGTATCATGCCAGGCAGGCCGCCTAATTTCCACGGACCGTTATGAAGAGGAATCTCGTTGGTAAACCAAGCCTCATAGTTCCTTCCCAAATAGGTTGTCGTTGCCTTCCGGCAATTGTAACCGTAAATTGTCTTCTTATCGGATAGTACTTTCCATTTCTGTGTCGGAAGTTCTTCTTCATAAGTAAAAATGTCCGTTGATGGTATCCACACTCGCGTCGTCACCACCATTTTCTTTTTCTTCAAATCCTTATACACTTCCGTTGCCCCCAGCCCACGGCTCTCTTCGGTGCTCACCCCATCTGCATGGGGATTACGTTTCACTTTGGGCTGAGGGGGATAAACGTTGAAAAACTTGGAGAACTTTGGCCCGACAAGCAATATCAGATTGTTCGTGATAGTCGTGTTTTCAACCGTATCAACGACGCACGTCAACTTGTAAGAGAACTTGTACTTTGCTTCGTCCAATACAGCATATTTGTCAATTTCTAAACCAGGGCATCCATAAGGCATAACTCCAAATGGACTCTGTGCAAGGCTGCTCGCCGTAAACATCAGCACGGCAATGAATGGAAGTGAATGTTTCATTGTTTTACAAAAGGATTATTTACTGGTTTTGTTCTTCTTTTTGAAATAGTGGTTGGGCTTGATGTAGAGGACGTCGTGACGGAAGTCGATGATCAGGTTGAAGCGTTTCATGACGGCCATTCCCATCAATCCGTCGCCTTGATTCATAGAATATTCCTTGCCCACCCCGTTGCGGTCGTAGCGCAGGGGAACGTTGTTCAAAGTGAAAGGCCCCACCGCCAATGAGTCGGCTCTCCAGCGGACGTATTCGCTCAAGCCCGATTTCTGCACTTCCGTACTGCCCAAAGGCAACTTGGCGGCAAGCTCTTTTTTGAGGATGATGCCCCAAAGGTTGCCCGTATCAAACACCACACTTGCCGACAGCTTTTGCCCCTCTGCGGGCGTGAAACCGCGGGCGTCCATCAGCCGAAGTCCCTTTTCGCCTTTCGTCAATCTAATGGCCGCATAACCCTCGTCCACAGGAATAGTGTCCAGAAAGCAGAGGGTGTTCGTTTCGAAGTCGACAGAGACAATCCGATCGTCAAAGAACGGATAGCCGATGATTCCGACGACATCAAAATCCTTCGTCAGATGCCTCGTAGGCAGTCGCGCTTCGTTAACCACCAGCACTTTCGTGTCCTTGAACATCAGAGGCGTTCCGTCGCCGACAACAATATTGACATTTCCTTTGTACTCAACACGATAGAAGGCCATTCTCATCGTCTGCGGCAGGCGAGTGAACGAGGCAGTATCCAGCCGAGCAAACGAAACGCTGTCGAGAACCAACCCATTATCCGTTGCCCCTGTGTCCAGCATGAAAACGCCTTTCAAGGAATCGCCAATCGATGCCTCCACGAAGATGCCCGGCCAATGCTCCGCCTCCCACAGCTTAGCCGTCTGGGCATTAGCGAGCAAAGCCGTCGCCAGCGGCACGAAGGATAACAGGGCTTTCCGTTTCATAAGTTTATGATGAAAACGATTATCTCCAATCTGCTCTTTTCTCCAGAACGACGTGCTTCATCTCGCCGCCCAGCCCTTTGACATCCAACACCTGTACAGACTTTTCATAAATGCGAAGTTCTTCCTCCCACGTATAACTGGCGACGTTCCGTCCGTTTACGGCTGTGATAGTGTCGCCCAGCTCCATTCCCCCACGGGCCGCATCGCCGTCGTGAATTAACGAATGAACCACCCAACCCGGACCTATATCCGTACGGTTCTTGAATGTGTAATCATACGAGTTGTTTTCAGGAGAATCAGCCTTGAAACGCTTGAGATAAAGGGCTTTGTTCTGGACATCAACTACTAGATTGTAGGACGACCAAATACGGTTTCCTATCAACCCTAAATACATTTTCTCATCGCCAAGAGAACCGACTCCGTCAGGCGTATATTGAATTGTTTTGTCCTTAATGGTGTCGCCTCCCAAAACGATGTAGTCCGACTTCATCCTGATGTTGGAAACATTCGTCTGATTGCCAAGGCCATTCCGCATGACATCACAGACAGATCTTTTGCCGGGAATCGAATCCATCTGAAATTTTTCGGCCGCTGCAGCCGTGAAGTGAACAACCCCAGGACTTCCTGTGTCCATCAGATAGGTTCCCTTAATGCTTCTTCCTCCGACCATCACCTCAGCCTCCATCAGAATTCTGTTTTGTTCGAACTGAATGGGTATTCTTTCGTAGCCCTCAAGGTTCGGATTATCCTTCTTGTAGAGTTTCATGAAAGAATGCTCATAATTGAGCTCAAAGGGATACTGGTAAATATCCTTCAGACCCGAAATGCCGTCAGCATACCGCCCGGCTATATCCCTCAACTGATAGATGGGAATCACTTGATGGGATTCCCTATGATTCCCGAAGCTGACTTCTGTCGGTTTCTTAATGGTGAAGATAGCCTGAACGATGGTTCTGCCTGCATTACCTCCTGAACTCGCACGCCCGTTAACTTTAGGTTTCCAGTTCGACTGCGTCAGAAACACACTGTCAACCCCAAAGATATTGGCGGCACCCGTATCGAACACCACATGACAATCTACGGAATCATTAACCGTTGCCTGTACGAACAGATGATTCCTGTGCAAGAAGGGAATGCTGTCATTCTGCAAAGCCCCTTGCGCAAAGCAGTTTTCAGCAAACGCCAGCGCTGCGATGATAAATAGCTTTCGTTTCATTATTCTTTTTTTACTTGTTGACATAAGACTTCTATTCCTTTTCGAGGGGGTTATAGGGACGGGGACTATAGACGGGCTTGTGATTTTGGGGTTGGATGATGCTGCTCAGGTAGGCATCCATATCGTCGCACATTCGCTTGATGAGCCTGTTTACCTCTTCGCGCGTTGTCCTGACATAGTGCCAATCGTATTTCACGATAGGTACTTTGTCTTTCAGTTTCTCTATCCCTATGCAGTCAAAGACGTAATGCCTCTGGACGTCGTTTGCCTCCAATATCATCCCAGGCAGGCCGCCCAGTTTCCAAGGGCCGTTGGGGATGGGAATCTCCAGCGTGTACCACGCTTCGTAATCGCGGCCCAGATAGCGCGACGTGGCCTTTTGGCAGCTGTAGCCGTATATCTGCCTTGTGTCATCCGTGATTGTCCACGACTGCCGAGGCAGTTCTTCCTCGTAGAGAAAAACATCCTTAGGCATAAACACGCGTGTGGTTACAGCCATCTTCCTGCGTCTGAAATCCTTGAACACTTCCGTTCCTCCCAATCCGCGGCTCTCGTCAGGTTTGGCGACGCCCGATTCCAGTTCCGGATGGGGAGGATAGAGGTTGAACATCTTGGAGGCGTCCTTCCCTATCAAAAGGACAAGCCTGTTCTCGACTTTTTCCACCTTCTCCGTATCAACGATGCACGTCAGCCTGTACGAAAACTTGTATAGGGCACTATCAACAACGGCGTACTTGTCGGTTTCCAGTCCCCGTGCACCCAACGGAGTAACCCCGTTAGGCCCTTGGGCAAAGCTGCTCGCCGCAAACATCAGCACGGCAATGATAGGTAGTGTACGCTTCATCGTTGTTTATTCCCGTTCGATTGGGTTGTAGGGCGTTTTCCTGTTACTGGCTGTGCTATCAAGTTGGCCTTCCAATTGTGGAGAGTGGTATATTACATAGGCATATCCATCGTCGTGCATCCACTTGATGAGCTTGTTCAGTTCCTCGCGAGTGGTTTTTTCGTATTTTTTATAGTAATTGTATTTGACGATTGGCACCTTCTCTTTCAGTCGCTGGGCGCCCGTACATTCGAACACATAGTGCTGCTCGGAATCGGAAACGTTCAGAATCATCCCGGGCAGTCCGCCGAACTTCCAAGGGCCGTTCTGGACGGGGATGTCCTTCGTGAACCAAGCGGTGTAGTTGCGGCCGAGGAACGATGTGGTGGCTTTCTGGCACGTGTAACCCAATATCTTCCGCTTCTCGCGGGAAATCTTCCACGTCTGTTTGGAAAGTGCTTCCTCATAGATGAACGGTTGGCTGGGCGTCGTCAGCTTGACGGTTACCGTCTCCTTGCCCTCCTTCAGGTTCTTGAAAACCTCCGTTCCGCCCAACCCGCGGCCTTCCGTCCATATCTTTTCGCCAGCTCTCATTTTATCAGGATTCTGCTCTGGTTCTGGCCAGATGCTCTCTGTCTTCACAAAATCTTTGCTCGCCAATACGATGAGGTCGTTTTCAAACCTCTCTCCTTTCTTCACATCGCGAAGGAAATGGAGTTTAAAGGTGAACTTGTACTCCGCACTATCGAGCACAGTGAAGTTCTGTCTGGAGAACGGTATTATTTTATGAGTGCCTTGGGCACCCGCCATTGACACAGACGCTACCAGCGCCGTCAATAAAGAGAAAATGTGTCGTTTCATTGTTCCTTGTCTTTAATTCCTAATGAAATTAGAACTAAAACTTTGAACTAAAACTAAAACTTTTGAATAGCTTTGGTGTGCGACATGCAGGACATTTGACTTCGTCTTTTCTTGTCGCGACTCGGCCAATCAAACGAGTTTGTTGGCGCTCGCTGCTCCAAGAATTCTCAAGTTTTAGTTTTAGTTTTTGGTTTAAGTTTTTCATTCCTAATTCCTAATTATTTCCTACTCCCGTTCGAGGGGGTTGTAGGGCTCAGACTTGGAAGATACACGGCTGGTACTGACTCTTCCCCATAAAACACCTGTTAAATAGGCCAAAGGATCATCGTGGAACTTTTCGATCACCTTTTGCAAATCCTTACGAGGTTTCTCCACGTAGTGCCAATCATATTTGACGATGGGTTCTGTCTTTTTTAGTTTCTCTATCCCCACACAGTCAAAGATGAAGTGGCGTTGTGTGTCGTAGGCTTCAAGTATCATGCCGGGCAGCCCGCCTAACTTCCACGGGCCATTGGAAATAGGAATTCCCGATGTAAACCATGCCTCGTAATTGCGCCCTAAATACCGTGTCGTGGCCTTCTGACAATCGTAGCCGTGGATTTGCTTGAATTCTGGGGTGAGTGTCCATGCCTGCATGGGGATGTCTTCCTCGTAAAAAAACACATCGGCACGTGGTTCAAAGATACGTGTAGTAACAGTCATTTTTTTATTACTATAATTTTTATAGACCTCAGTTGCACCCAGTCCCCGGCTTTCGTCGGTATGTACGCCCGTTGCACCCGGCTTCACTTCGGGATGAGGGGGATAAATGTTAAAGAACTTAGAATACGCTGTCCCTACGAGAAGAACCAAATTGTTGACGATAGACTTTTTTTCTACTGTATCTATTAAGCATGTCAGTTTATACGAAAACTTATATTCCGCCTCATCCAATACCGTGTATTTGTCCACACCTAAAAAGTCGCATTGTATCGGAAAAACGCCACGTGGCCCTTGGGCAAGGCTGCTCGCCGCAAACATCAGTACGGCAATGAATGGAAGTATTTGTTTCATAATTTTTTATTCTAATTCAATGGGGTTGTATGGAATCTCAATAGGGCCGAAAAACAGCAACTCTGTACCTGGATCTTTCGTGGTTTCCAAATAACCTTTGTAGTCATTGTGAATCCGTTTTATGATGTTCTCGATGTCCGTACGTTTCTTCTTCTGGATACTCCAGTCATATCTGCAAATAGGCTCTTTTATCTTCAATGCCACGGCATCGATGCATGTAAACAAGTAATGATTGCGCGAATCACCTACTTCCATGATTAACCCGGGCAAGCCATAGAACTTCCACGGCCCTTCGGGGATAGGTATGTCCAACGTGAACCACGCTGTGTAATCGCGCCCCATATAGGAAGTTGTCGCTTTGTGGCATTCATAACCGTTGATGGTCCGGCTCTCGTTGCAGAGCACCCATTGCTGGGATGGAATGGATTCCTCATACGCCCAATGATAACTCACCCCACAACCTGCAATCATCACTTCAGCTATCTTCCTCTGATAGTCCTTATAGATAAAAGTGGCTCCCAATCCTTCCGAAGCAACAAGAGACCAGCCATCTGTCTTGGCGTTTTCCGGAAGTTCTCTTCGCTCGCCATTATGAAAGAAGGAGTACTTCTTCCCTACTTTCAATGTGAGTTTTTGAATCAAGGGGTCATCCATGTGGGCTGTGTCCACAATACAACGTAGCAAATAAATGAAACGATAGTCGGCGCTGTCAATCACTTCGGTCGGTTTATGCAGCTCTGCGTCAATTGCGATTCCTCCTGGAATTTGTGCTACGCACAGAAGGGAAAAGAAGCATTGCAGGAATAAGGAAAACACTTTTCGTTTCATTTTTGTACGGGTTTTTCTGAATGACTAATCCGAGGTGAGGTCTTTCCTCATTGCAAAGGTAGCGCGAGAGCTTAAATCTATCAAAAAAACCGCGCTGCAAAAACGCTGCAATTTGCAAAGCGTTGAATTGCAGTGTTTCTATAGCGAATAAAAAGATTAGGATGGGCTACCCTTTCCCGAAGAATACGTTGTAGAGTTCCTCAGGCATTTTGGCCTTGAGGCGGGTTTTGCGTCCGCGCAGGGTGGAATCGGTGACGTAGAGGCACTTGGCCATTACGGACGTGGGAAGACGGAGGGTAGAGAAAAGGCAGTAGAGCACTTCGTCGTTATTGACCTTTGTGGATGAACTCTTGATGTCGTGCGCGATGTCGCTGAAGGCGGTACGGATATCTTTGGCGATGGCGGCACCCTGCTCGGCAGTGAGCATGAAGGCATCGTCGTCCATAGCCGCTTGCAGGTACTTTGCTGACGGCATAGCCCAGAATTGCCCAGCACACGCCGCGATGCGCCGACGGTAGGCATCGGTCCAAGAAGCGTCCTCCGAAGCCTCCCCCGTCCCCTCCTGAAGGAGGGGTGACTGATTACTTCCGCTCACGCCCCCCTTCCCTTCAGGGGAGGGCTGGGGAGAGGCTTCGACCTGTGAGGCCATCATTTCCTCCTTCAGCCGGCGGAAGTAGGCGATGCGGCGGCGGTCACGCAGGCGGAAGATGACGAGCAGCACAAGAGCGATGATCAGCACAGGCACCGCTATCCAGATGGCACGACGCAGGATAATCTGTTCGGCCGTCTGTCGCTTTAGAGGCACGTATGTGGAAGGTATCCCGAAGGGCGACATCGGGTCGGCAGAACTATTGAATTGCTCAACAGAGATAAAGAGGCTCGGCTCGTCGAAGGCGCAGTAGCCGTAGTGGAGCGTGCCGATGGTGTCGCCGCGATGGAGCCGCGTTCCTTGTGGCAAGCCCCGTTCACGCATAAAGCCGGTGAAGCGCACCTCGCGGCTGTCGATGCTCAGCGCGACATAGCCGGAGATATACTTGGGGTCGATTTCGCCCGAGGCAACATAAGAATCAAGTTCGTGAAGGGCTTCGTCGAAGGTCATATCTCCCCTGAACGGAGTGCCCGCTGCCCGCACGATGGGCCGCGACCAGGGATAGTGATAGAAGAGCCCCATAATCATTACAGTAGCATCCTCGGGGCAGAGGACGGGCGTGCCCTCGGGTGCCGTGAGGAACAGGCCGTAGGGATTCTTCCACTTCCCGATTTTCTCGTTAGGCCGTCTGAGGATGCCCTCGCCCGCCTGATACCCTGCCAACGGCCAGAGCCACACGCTGTCCGTCCACGCCGTCTCTATCCGCGCCTTCGGGGAAGCCTCGGGCACAGGCTGCTTCATCTGACGCTCCTTTGCCCTTTCGGCAGGCGCGGGGGGCAGTCCGCAGGAAGAGAATCCCAGCAGCAGGGCAAGGATGAGGACGTATCGGCGCACACTTCTCACAGTTCGCGGTGGATTTTTGCCGCAAAGATACTACACAGCGTGCACAAATGCAAATATTTTTGGAATCTCCCCTGCTCAGGCAAATTTGTGTTTTTATTATGTACCACTTTTGATGACATCTGCAGGACGCTCTTTGGCTGTCCTTATAACACGGAAGCCGATGGTCGTGCCTACAATCAGAAGCAGGCCAACAAATATAAGGAAGTATAGACTTGGAGTTATGGTGGTACGGTTTACGTATTTTTCTAACCAATTGTGCATGGCTATAAAACCGATAATAAATGCAACGACAGCACTAACGACATAAATCTGACCATATTCTTTAGCAAACATTTTAAGGATATCTTTCACTTTTGCACCATAGACCTTGCGGACGGCAATCTCCCTGCGTCTCTGGCGGCAGGCAAGGGTAACGATGTTATAGACGCTGAACACGGCTATGAGGATGCTGGCCAGCGTGATGGCACTCAGCAGACGCGACAGGTTGCGCTCGGACGCCAGCATCTCGGCCAGCAGGTCCTCGCCGAACTCCAGTTCCCAAACCATCTCGGGATGGCGCTTCATCATGGCGTCGATTTGACCTCGGACGTCGTCCCTCTGCGTTCCGGCAAAGGAGAAGGCTATGGCGTTGGTGACGGCGGAACGGATGTAATCGGGGCGGGGCGTCAACACATAGTGGTTGTTGCCGTCGAAGTTGGCATTCTCCCACCGTATGTCCTTGATGACGCTGGCAATGGTGACCGTGTGCTCGCCGTCGTTCAACTGTATTCTCATAGTCTGCCCTACCGCTTGCTTCAGTCCGAGCAGGTCGCGAACGCTTTCGGTAATGACTATCTGGCCGGGGGTCCAGTTTTCCCTGTCGGGCAGTTGCCCCTCCAGCGTCGTGAACCCACATACGCTACTGCTGGGGTCAGGCACCCAGCCCCATACGCAGTCCGTCCATTCGTCGGCCTCCGTGCGCCGGATTTTCTGCGGAAGGTTTGCCTGGTAGCCCTGAAGGAAGAACTCGCCTTCGGTCTGCACGTCCTCGATGCCGGGAATGGCCTTCAGCTCACGGGCCAAGTCTGCGTCGCGGATGGCAGCCGTCAGCTGATAGTAATAGTCCATCTTCACGCTCTGTGGGTCCAGCCCCCTCACCGTGAGCAGCGCCGTGTTCTTATAGGCAACGCCCCAGTCGGTCTGCCTGAGATAGCGAAGCTGTTTCAGGTTGACTGCCGTACAGAAGATGAGGAAGATGCCGATGCAAATCAGTACGCCCGAGTTGACGGCATTGTACTTCCGGTTGGAGGTGTAGGTGCCCTTGGCAGTGAGGGTCAGCGCCTTCCGCCTCATGATGGAGACAGCGATTACGCTGAAGAAGAACGACACGGCCAGCACGGCAAGCAGCACCCAGACGGCGTTTGAAAGAATATAACTTTTCGGATTGATGTTTGCATAGAGCGCAAACCTTTCGTAAACAGCCAGTACGCCCAGGAATCCTCCACCCGCCGCTATCAGGAGCAGGACGAACAGCTCCAGGGAGAACATAGACGTCAGGTCTCTCCCCTTGGCTCCACACATCTTTCTCAGCGTCATCTCCTGTCGGCGGTAGCGGATGCGGTTCAAGTAGAAGGAGAGCAGGTTGGCCAGCGCGCTGATGACGAGCATCAGACTTACGAGGAAGAAGGTCTGGATATGGTCGTAGCTGAGGGGAGAATTGCTGCCCGACCCAAGCCGGTGGGCTTTCGAAAGCGGCACAGGTGTCATGGACATGTCATCCTCGATGCCCTCCTCCGAATAGTGGGCGGCCTTGTAGGCGAAGGAGTCGAACACATCCTTCCCCGGCACCAGCTTGAAGACGTAATTGCCCGCCATGTTCATCTGCGGACGCTGCTGGATGGTTATCATATCCGCAGCAAGCACAGAGTGTTTCGGCATGTCTGCAAAGATAGCCACGACGGTACGTTCGAAATTACTCCGCGTACTGAAGAACGAGACCTTTTGCCCTATGGGGTCCGTCTGGCCGAACCACTCGCGTGCCGACGACTCAGACAGTGCAATGGCATCCCTGTCTGCCTGCGACAGGAAGGAGGGGCTGCCCTGAACCAGCCGGAGTGAGAAGATGCCCTGAAAACAGGTGTCCGTCTGCAGGTAGCGGGCATTCTTCTTCACCCCGTTTATGAGCACGGTGGCGTCCGCGATGCCAGCAAGTGTGCTTGACTCCACCTCGGGCATGGACTCGCTCTCTTGTACAAATCCACCCAATGTGGCCAAAGGGGAAATGCCTATCTTAGTACCCAGCATTTCATACAGCACCTGCATATCGTTCGGGCGCATCATATACAGGTTTTTCGCGTCGGCGTGGAACGTGTCGTACGTGTTTTCGTACCGCATCCACAGCGTCGAGAACACCACGAATACGAAGCTTACGGAAAGGCTGATGACGAAAAAGATGCTTTGTGAACGGAACTTCTGCATGTTCCGAAAAGCTAAGGACAGATAATGTTTTATCATATTTGAACGTTTAAATAATTGAATTTGCCATTTGCGTCCACGCGGCACCGAAGTAGGCGGGGTTGTTCACCTGCCTGACAAAGCTGCGCAGGAGGCGGAGGGCTTCTGCGTAGTCGCCGTCGCGGTAATGGCTGATTTTCGACCGTTCAAACAAAACCCTTTTCCTAATTGCTGTGGCGGCATGGGAATTTTCATTTGCCCCGCGAAACAGGCTGTCGGCCTTATCATATTCCTCTTCATATAAGTAGCAGCGACCTAAAAAGAAATCGCTCCAGGCTATCTCGGCACTATCGCCAATGCTGACGGCGGACTCACGGCAGCGTCGGAAGGCGAGGATGGCTTCATCGTTCATGTTACGGTCAAGATAACACTTGCCGATGTTCTGCTCGCATAGAGAATAGTAGCGGTTAGCCGCGGTAGGGAATATCCTCTGGGCTTTCAAATAGGCAGCAAAGGCGTCTTCTGTCTGGTGCATATCGGTATAGACGCAGCCCAGTGTGTACCAAGCCATGGCGGCATGGTAGTCAGGGCGGCGGGGTGTGCCGTAGTAGCATGTGGCAACGAGGGCGAGGCTGTCGGAACAGAGGGTATCGAGACATTTGTAGTCAATCTGAGTCCGCAGCCAGGCGTAATCGGCAGCCTCCCCCTTGCGGGGGAAATTAGGAATTAGGCATGAGGAATTAGGAATTACGGGCTGCGCATGGCTTTCGTCCGCAGGGTTTTCGTCTGCAGGGTTAATCCCTAATTCCTCATTCCTAATTCCTAATTGCCAGGGCGATGTCGCCCTGGCGAGGCTGTCGAGCACGGCGCGGGCGGCATGGGGGTCGGTCTCCATAAGTTCCTCGGCATGCTGCAGGCTGTCGCTGATACCCGAATGGCGACACGATGTCATACAGCCTGCCAGCAGCAGGGCAAGGATGGGGATGTATCGGCGCAATCTTCTCACAGCTCGAGGTGGATTTTTGCCGCAAAGATACGATACAGCGTGCACAAATGCAAATATTTTAAATTATATATAATATGGTTTAACGTTTAATGTTTAACGAGTAAGAGTTATTCACGGACATTCGCGGACATTTACGTTAAAATAAAATTTCTGTCTGCGACGCTACGCGAATGTCCGTAAAAAATCCGTGAACGGACGGAACAGCGAGAGCCAACAAACTTGTTTGATTGGCCGAGTCGCGACGGACGAAGACTTTGTCAAATCAGGTGTCAGCCGTCAGGATATATTGTTTTGTTGTTCAGTTGAATATGGATTTTTGTCCCAAAATTCCGCTCACGGCGTATTCTGTAAACACGCCAACGTAGTGCGTTGTGTCGTCAACGTTAAACACTACGTCGTCAACATTAAACACTACGCCGCCAGCCTTTAACGCTATGGCAACAGCCCCTTTGCAGGAATAAGCTTCCGTCATGCAGGAAAGGCCTTCCGTCATGTAGGAAAGGCCTAATCACACGCAGGAAGGCCTTTTTAACGCAAGCCCGCAACATCTTTTTTTCTATTGTTTGAGTATTTTTATAAACAGCGCCCCTGTTTATATAAACACGGCCCCTGTTTATATAAACGCGGGCCGTGTTTATAAACCGCCTCCTACGTTGGCAAAAAAGAAGCATTCTTCCCTCAACCCTCATCCTTCTTGCATCATACATCTTCCTTTCTTTTTTGAGGGTAGTGGCTTATTTTCATTTCAATATTTATATGATATTTTACTACACCACTACACCATTTTGTCTTACCCGTACATTCATAGCGATTTATGTGGTGTAGTAAGCTAAAATCCCTACACCGTTCTACACCGTTCTACACCAAAATCCCTCACTATTCCCTCACCATTAGCTCATCATTCGCTCTGCCCACAGGCTGCGGTTGGCAAATCCGCCTGAACGAGTGAACGAGTATCGAGTATTGAGATTTCTTATAAAAAAACAGGAAAAATGGTGTAGAACGGTGTAGAACGGTGTAGAGATTTTGGTTTCTACACCACTTATATGATTTATTTTCTGCGTATAAGCACGATTGGTGTAGTGGTGTAGTAGTTTTTTTCTGTTAGTATGGATTGGCAATCCGTTCGCTTTGATAGAGGGATTTGACTTCGCCTTCGTCCGTCGGTTGCAAATCAGCCTAAACGGACAGGCTTCGTTTAACGTTTAATGTTTAACGTTTAACGACCATGATAACTTCGTTAATTGACAATTGACAATGGACAATGGATAATTATCAATTTTCAATTATCAATTGCGCCGAAGGCGCCAGACGTGTTCGTTAAACATTAAACGTTAAACGTTAAACCATTATCATCAGATGTTGACCTATGGTCTTCATCTGGCGCGACTCGGCAAAGTCCAAGTGAACTTGGCTTTGCGCTCGCTGCTTCAGATGTTGGGGGTGTCCCAGCGGTGGGTTTCGTTGCAGGTGAGCATGAGGGTCTGGTTACCTGCCTGCAGACGGAATTCGCCAGCCTCGAGCACCCAATGGCCGTCGGCGCCGACAAAGGCGAGGTCGGAGGCAGGGAGGCGGAAGGTGACGGTCTTGGTCTCGCCGGGCTTCAGCTCAACCTTGTCGAAGGCACGCAGGCGGCGGTTGTCGGGCGTGCTGGTGGCGACGAGGTCGGAGGCGAAGAGCAGCACGGGCTCCTTGCCTGCCACACGGCCGGTGTTGGTGACATCGACCGTGACAGTAAGCACGTCCGAGGCGCCGAACGTGGGTTTATCGACGGTGAGCTTGTCGTAGCGGAAGGTGGTGTAGCTGAGGCCGTAGCCGAAGGCCCATTGCTGGCTGACGACGGCTTCGTAGTTATAGGCTCCCTCCATGACGTCGGTCTGCTCGCAGGGCTTGTAGTCGTAGGTGGTGATGCTCTGCTCGTAGCGGGGATAGCTGATGGGCATCTTGGCGCTGAAGTTGGCCTTGCCGCTGACGAGGCGTGCGAGGGCGTCGCCGCCGTAGTTGCCTGGGAGGAAGATGTCGATGACGGCCTGGCAGAGGGGCTCAATCTCGCGGATGATGCGCGGACGGCCTTCGTTGAGCACGAGGACGATGGGCTTGCCTGTGGCAGCAACGGCCTTCACGAGGGTCTGCTGGGCGGCCGAGAGGGCGAGCTCGTTGAGGTTGCCGGGGGTCTCGCAGTAGGAGTTCTCGCCCACGCAGAGCATGACGACATCGGCGCGACGGGCGGCGCTGACGGCCTCCTGGACCATCTTGTCGTCGGAGTATTCGTCGAACCAGTTGCCCTCCTCGATATAGCGTACGCCTTGGGCGAAGGTGACGTTGGACTGGCCGAACTCGTTCTGCATGGCCTCGAGGATGGTGTTGTACTTCGCGCCCAGCTCGTCGGCACGCTTACCCTGCCACGTGTAGCTCCAGCCGCCGTTGAGGGTACGGATGGAGTTGGCGTTGGGGCCGCAGACGAGCACCTTGGTGCCCTGGGCGAGGGGCAGCAGGCTGCCCGTGTTCTTCAGCAGCACCTCGCCTTCCTCGGCAGCCAGCAGGGCCTTGGCGGCAAACTCGTCGCAGCCGTAGCGTGAATAATCGACGTCGCCATCGACGATGGGCTTCTCGAAGAGGCCGAGGCGCAGCTTGAGGCGGATGCAGCGGCTGGCGGCATCGTCGATGCGGCTCATGGGCACCTCGCCCTCGTCAACAAGTTCCTTCAGCAGGGTGCAGAAGTCGGGGTTGTAGGGGTCCATGCTCATGTCGATGCCGGCGTTGATGGCCATCTTGATGGCCTCCTTGCGGCTGGCTGCGACGTGGTCGCGGGTGTAGAGGTTCTGGATGTCAGCCCAGTCGGTAACGATGAGGCCGTCCCAGTTGAGGTCCTCCTTGAGCCACTGGGTGAGGTATTCGTAGTTGGCGTGGAAGGGGATGCCGTTGTTGTTGGCGCTGTTGACCATGACGGAGAGGGCTCCGGCGCGGATGGTGGCCAGGTAGGGAGCGAAGTACTTCTCACGCATCTCGCTGGGGGTGATGTGCGAGGGTGTGCGGTCCTTGCCCGAGGTGGGCACGCCGTAGCCCATGTAGTGCTTGAGGCAGGCAGCCACATGGCGCCCGTCGACGTGGTTGGGGTCGTCGCCCTGGAAGCCGCGGATGGCCTCGATGCCCATCTGGGCGTTGATGTAGGGGTCTTCGCCGAAGTTCTCCCACTGGCGGCTCCAGCGCGGGTCGCGTCCGAGGTCGAGGACAGGGGCGAACGTCCAGGGGATGGCGGCGGCGCGGGTCTCGTAGGCGCTGATTTCGGCCTCCTCGCGGACGAGGGCGCGGTTGAACGAGGCGCCCATGTTGATGCCCTGCGGGAAGAGGGTGGCGCCGAGGGTGTAGGTGCCGCCGTGAATCTGGTCAACGCCATAGAGGGTGGGGACGTGCAGCTCGTTGATGGAAGCCGTCGTAATCTGGTCGATAATCTCGTGCCACTTGGAGATGTCCTGGCCGACGTCGCGCGGCGTGTTGAGGAACGAGCCTACCTTGTACTCCTTGATCATCTTGTCAAGGGTTTCCTTGTTGATTTTATACTCGGCGCGGACCTTGTAGTCCTCGAGGGCGCCGATGGTGATCTGGCACATCTGGCCGATTTTCTCCTCGAGCGTCATGCCGGAGACGATTTTCTTCACTTGAGCCTCAATCTGAGGGTCGGAGGGGATGGCCGGAGCCACCTTGGGGGTTTGCTTGCCGCAACCGGCAAAAAGCATCATGCCTGACAATGCGATGGACATAAGCGTACGAATTTTCATAAATGCAAATTTAAAAAATGTTATTTGGCTGCAAAAATAGAGAAAAAATATGATTATAGGAACACGCGTGGGAAAAAAATTTGATACTTCGCCGTTTTTTACGTACTTTTGCAGCCTGAAAAACCGGAAAGGAAAGAAAACAATGGAACTAAGTGAACAAGAGGTCATCCGCCGCCATAGCCTGGAGGAGCTGCGCGGGCTGGGCATCAACCCCTACCCCGCCGCCGAGTTTGTAACCAATGCATTCAGCACAGAGATAAAGGAGAAATGGACCGACCCCGTCTTCCCCGAAGGGGCTACGGACGAGGAGAAGGCTGCCCAGCTGGAGCGTGAGCGCTGGCAGGTGAGCATCGCCGGCCGCATGATGAGCCGCAGGGTGATGGGCAAGGCGTCGTTCATGGAGGTGCAGGACTCGAAGGGCCGCATCCAAGTGTACGTGATGCGCGACGCCATCTGCCCCGACGAGGACAAGACGATGTACAACACGGTGTTCAAGCGCCTGATGGACATCGGCGACTTTGTGGGCATCAAGGGCTACGTGTTCCGCACGCAGACGGGCGAGATCAGCGTCCATGCCGAGCAGATGACGTTCCTCAGCAAGAGCCTGCGCCCGCTGCCCATCGTGAAATACAAGGACGGCGTGGCCTATGACAAGTTCGACGACCCCGAGCTGCGCTACCGCCAGCGCTACGTGGACCTCGTGGTGAACGAGGGCGTGAAGGAGACGTTCCTGAAGCGCGCCACCATCGTGCGCACCATGCGCCGCATCCTCGACGACGCGGGCTACACGGAGGTCGAGACGCCCATCCTGCAGACCATCGCGGGCGGCGCCTCGGCACGGCCGTTCATCACCCATTTTAACGCGCTCGACCAGGACATGTACATGCGCATTGCCACAGAGCTCTACCTGAAGCGCCTCGTCGTGGGCGGCTTCGAGGGCGTCTATGAGATGGGCAAGAACTTCCGCAACGAGGGTATGGACAAAACCCACAACCCCGAGTTCACCTGCATGGAGCTCTACGTGAGCTACAAGGACTACAACTGGATGATGTCGTTCACCGAGCGGATGCTTGAGGAAATCTGCGTGGCTGTCAACGGCAAGGCGGAGGTGGAGATCGACGGCAAGGTCATCAGCTTCAAGGCGCCCTACCGCCGCCTGCCCATCCTCGACGCCATCGAGGAGAAGACGGGCTTCGACTGCAACGGCAAGACCGAGGACGAGATCCGCGCCTTCTGCCGCCAGAAGGGCATGGAGGTTGACGAGACCATGGGCAAGGGCAAGCTCATCGACGAGCTGTTCGGCGAGTTCTGCGAGGGCTCGTTCATCCAGCCGACGTTCATCATCGACTATCCCGTCGAGATGTCGCCCCTGACGAAAATGCATCGCTCGAAGCCCGGCCTGACAGAGCGTTTCGAACTGATGGTGAACGGCAAGGAACTGGCCAACGCCTACAGCGAGCTCAACGACCCCATCGACCAGGAGGAGCGCTTCCGCGAGCAGATGCGACTGGCCGACAAGGGCGACGACGAGGCCATGATCATCGACCATGACTTCCTCCGCGCCCTCCAGTACGGCATGCCCCCCACCAGCGGCATCGGCATCGGCATCGACCGCCTCACCATGCTCATGACGGGCAAGTTCGCCATCGGCGAAATCATGCTCTTCCCCCAGATGAAACCGGAAAAAATGGTTTAACGTTTAAGGTTTAACGTTTAACGACCATGATAACTTCGTTAATTGACAATGGACAATGGATAATGGATAATTATCAATTTTCAATTTTCAATTATCAATTGCGCCGAAGGCGCCAGACGTGTTCGTTAAACGTTAAACGTTAAACGTTAAACCAAAATCAGAGGACGTGTTCGTTAAACCTTAAACGTTAAACGTTAAACGAGAATTTAATTAAAATATTATCATGGATTTCCCCTCAGGCAAAGTAGGCATCATGGGCGGCGGAAGCTGGGCAACGGCCATCGCCAAGATGGTGCTGGGTAACGAGGACTCCATCAACTGGTTCATCCGTCGCGACGACCGTATAGCTGAGTTCAAGCGGCTCGGCCACAACCCGGGCTATCTGACAGGAGTGGACTTCGACATCAACCGCATCAACTTCTCATCGAACATCAACGAGACAGTGGAAGAATCGGATGTCCTTGTCTTCGCTATCCCCTCGCCCTACCTTAAGCCCCACCTCAAGCGCCTGCGCGGCAAGTTGAAGGACAAGTTCGTGGTCAGCGCTATCAAGGGTGTCATCCCCGACGACAACGTCCTCATCAGCGACTATTTCAAGAAACACTTCGGCGTCGCGGAAGAGAACATGGCCGTCATTGCCGGACCTTGCCATGCCGAGGAGATTGCCCTGCAGCGCATCTCGTACCTCACCATAGGCTGTGCGGACAAAGAGAAGGCCCTGCGCTTCGGCAGCAAGCTCGCCCGCCCCTACGTGAAGACCACGGTGAGCGACGACGTCGTCGGCATCGAGTACAGCTCGGTCCTGAAGAACGTCTATGCCATTGCCGCTGGCATCTGCAACGGACTGAAATACGGCGACAACTTTCAGGCCGTACTCATGTCGAACGCCGCTGTGGAGATGACCAACTTCATCAACCAAGTCAGCCCTCGTGCGCGTAACATCAGCGAGAGCGTCTATATGGGCGACTTGCTGGTAACAGGCTACTCGCAATTCAGCCGCAATCGCGTCTTCGGCACGATGATAGGCAAGGGCTATAGCGTCAAAGCCGCCCAGCTGGAAATGGAGATGGTAGCCGAAGGCTACTACGGCACCAAATGCATGAAGGAAATCAACCGCACCCAGCACGTCAACATGCCCATCCTCGATGCTGTCTATAACATGCTCTACGAGCGCATCTCCCCCACCATCGAAATCAAACTCCTCACAGACTCGATGAGATGACGAGCGCCTTCGGCACAATTAAGAATTATCGTTTAACGACCATGCGGCAAGTGCCGCGCCAAATCGCAAATAGTAAATCGTAAAATAGTAAATTCCCATGATTTCCCTTTCAAACCAGAAAGTCCTTGACTTTGTTTCCCGTGAAGCCATCGAGGCCCTGAAGCCTCAAGTAGAAGCCGGTCTGCGTGCCCTTGAAGAGGGTACGGGTGCCGGTAATGATTTCATCGGCTGGCTGCATCTCCCCAGCAGCATCAAGGCCGACTTCCTCGCTGACATCGAGCAGACGGCCCACACCTTCCGCCAGGAGTGCGACGTGGTGGTGGTCTGCGGCATCGGCGGCAGCTACCTCGGTGCCCGTGCTGTCATCGAGGCGCTCAACAGCAACTTCCAAGCTTTTGAGAAGAATGCCGGCCCTGCCATCGTCTATGCCGGACACAACATCTCCGAGGACTACCTCTTCGAGCTCACCATCCTGCTCCGCGACAAGCGCTTCGGCATCATCAACATCAGCAAGTCCGGCACCACTACTGAGACGGCCCTCGCCTTCCGTCTGTTGAAGAAACAATGTGAAGACCAGCGCGGTATGGAGACAGCCCGTCGCGTCATCGTCTGCATCACCGACGCCGTGCGTGGCGCAGCCCGCACTTTGGCTACCCAGGAGGGCTACAAGACCTATGTCATCCCTGACAACGTTGGCGGACGCTTCAGCGTGCTCACCCCCGTGGGCCTGCTGCCCATCGCCATTGCGGGATACGACATCCGCGCCCTCGTGGCAGGTGCCGTCGAGATGGAACAGGCTACAGCTCCCTCCGTGCCCTTTGCAGAGAACATCGCAGCCCAGTATGCCGCTACCCGCAACGCCCTCTACGCCGCAGGCAAGAAGATTGAGATTCTCGTCAACTTCCAGCCCAAGCTCCACTACGTGAGCGAATGGTGGAAGCAGCTCTACGGCGAGAGCGAGGGCAAGGAGGGCAAGGGCATCTTCCCTGCCAGCGTCGATTTCAGCACCGACCTCCACAGCATGGGCCAGTGGATTCAGGAGGGCGAGCGCACCATCTTCGAGACCGTCATCTCCGTGGAGAATACGCGCCACAGCCTCATCGTCCCCGCTGACGAGCAGAACCTCGACGGCCTGAACTACCTGGCCGGCAAGCACGTCGACGAGGTCAACAAGATGGCCGAACTGGGCACGCAGATGGCCCACGTCGATGGCGGCGTTCCCAACATCCGCATCGTCATGCCCGAGCTCACCGAGCGCTACCTCGGCCAGCTGCTCTACTTCTTCGAGAAGGCCTGCGGCGTCAGCGGCTATGTCCTCGGCGTCAACCCCTTCAACCAGCCCGGCGTCGAAGCCTACAAGAAGAACATGTTCTCCCTCCTCGGCAAACCCGGCTACGAGAAGATCACACATTAATGAAGTTTTTTCGTTTAACGTTTATAATGAAGAATGAAAAATGAAAAATAAAATGTCTCGTAAATCGCATACCTTCTCCTCTGCTGGCAGGGCTGCCGGCAGGGCTATTTATTCTTCATTTTTCATTCTTAATTCTTAATTTTTAATGGTTTCCCCCACCGCAGTCCTCTTCGACATGGACGGAGTTCTCTTCAACTCCATGCCCTATCATGCCCGGGCATGGCATCTGGCCATGGCCGAGTTCGGCTACGACCTCAGCGAGGAGGAGGCCTACATGCACGAGGGGCGCACGGGGTTCGGTACCATACAGATTCTGGCCGAGCGTCAGGGGCTGCACGCCACGCGCGAGATGGCAGACGAGATGTACCGCGTCAAGTCGGCCTACTTCGCCCGCTACCCCGACCCTGAGCCCATGCCGGGAGCCCTCGCCCTCATCCGCAAGATGCAGGCCGAGGGGGTGATGATCCTGCTCGTCACGGGCAGCGGCACCACCACGCTCCTCGCCCAGCTCAATCAGGCCTACCCCGACGTCTTCAGCCCCGAGCGCATGGTCACAGGCTTCGACGTCAAGAAGGGCAAGCCCGACCCCGAGCCCTACCTGATGGGTCTTGCCAAGGGCAGCGCCGTGCTGGGCCGCGAGCTGCGGGCGGACGAGTGCATCGTCGTCGAGAACGCCCCGCTGGGCGTGCGCGCCGCTGTTGCCGCCCACATCCCCACCATCGCCGTCAACACAGGGCCTCTGCCCGACCATGTACTGACGGACGAAGGCGCCACGTGGCTCTTCCCCTCCATGCAAGCCCTTTGCGACGTCTGGCCGGATATATAGTTCATAGTTCACAATTCATAGTTCCAAATTCACAATCCATAGTTAACAATTGGCTGCGCCCCAATTTTTAATTCTTAATTCTTAATTTTCATCTCCTCTATGAACTGGATAGTCAATCTTTTTATCGGAACGGGCGTAGCCCACTCCATCTTCATGCTTGCCCTCGTCATCTTTGGCGGCCTCATGCTAAGCCGCCTCCGCATCGGCACCGTGTCGCTGGGCGTCACCTGGATACTGTTTGTCGGCATACTGGCCGGACAGCTCGGCTGCATCCTCGACCCCGCCACCGCCTCGTTCGTCAAAGAGTTCGGCCTTATCCTCTTCGTCTTCTCGCTGGGCATGGAACTCGGCCCGGGCTTCTTCTCCAGCTTCCGCAAGGGAGGCGTCACGCTCAACCTGCTGGCTGTCATTCTGGTACTGATGGCCTGCCTCATCACCCTCATCATCCACTGGGTTACGGGCGAAAACCTGCTGAGCCTCATCGGCGTCATGAGCGGCGCCGTCACCAACACCCCCGGCATGGGTGCGGCGCAGCAGACGTTGCTCGATACCGCCGGCACACAAGAGCCCACCATTGCACAGGGCTACGCTGTGGCCTACCCTCTTGGCGTCATCGGCGTCATCCTCTGCCTGATGTTCCTGCGGAAGATATTCCGCATCGACTTCAGGAAAGAGGATGAAACCCTCCAGCGCGCCAACCACGACATAGCTGAGACCCTCGAAGCCGCCACCCTCGAGGTAGCCAACGAGGCCGTCTGCGGCAAGACGCTCGACGAAATCCAGCGCCACTTCGGCCGCCAATGCGTCATCACCCGCATCCTCCACCGTGCCTCGGGCGACGTCGAGCTCGCCGGCGCCGACACCACCCTCGGCCTCGGCGACAAGCTCTTCCTCGTCGCCACCCCCGACGAGCTCGCCGCCATGGAACTGCTTATCGGGCATCGCATCGAGACGATGAACCAGGATGCCTGGGACGCCATGGAAACCAACCACCTCGTCTCGCAGAAGTTCATCATCACCAACCCCAGCATCAACGGCAAGCGTCTGGGCGACATGAAGCTGCGTCAGGCCTTCAACGTCACCATCACCCGCATCCGCCGCGCCGGTGTGGAACTGATTGCCACCCCCGGCCTACTGTTGCAGATGGGCGACACGGTCACCGTCGTAGGCGACACCCGCCGTGTCGAAAAGCTCTCGTCCATGCTCGGCAACTCCATCAAGCAGCTCAACGAGCCCAACCTCATCCCCTACTTCCTCGGCATTGCGCTGGGTGTCGTGCTGGGTACCCTGCCCATCATCGTGCCCGGCATGCCTGTCCCCGTCAAGCTGGGTCTCGCGGGCGGCCCCCTCATCGTCGCCATCTTCATCAGCACCTTCGGGCCCAAGCTGAAGATGGTCACCTACATGAGCACCTCCGCCAACCACATGGTGCGCATGATAGGCCTGAGCCTCTTCCTGGCCTCCGTCGGCATCACGGCTGGAGGCGGCTTCATCCAGACCGTCGCGAACGGCGGCTACTGGTGGGTGCTCTACGGCTTCCTCATCACCGTCGTGCCCTGCTTCGTGGTGGGATTGTTGGCCCGCCACGCTTTCCACCTCAGCTACTACTCCATCTGCGGCATGCTCACCGGCGGCATGACCGACCCGCCTGCCATGGCCTACGCCCAGAGCGTCTGCCAGGACAATAACCAGGTGCCCGTCGCCTACTCCACCGTCTATCCCCTCACCATGTTCCTCCGCGTGGTCGTAGCCGAAGTGATGGTGCTGCTCTGCCTCTGATAAGAAAAGCAGTCGAAAGTGATTTGTCCGTTGGCTGCGCATTAGGATTTGTCTTATCGCAGGATAAAGATTTGCCCAAACCTACAAAAAAATAATCCCCCTGCGGCTCTCGCGAGCGGCAGGGGGGGATGCATCTTCAAAAAAAGTAAGCTAACGAAACCGGTTTACTTGCTTTCTGCGTCGGCTTAATCAGGCAATTTGAACTGCACGGGAAGGGTGAACTTTACGCGCACCTTCTCGCCCTTCTGTTCGCCGGGCGTCCATTTCGGCATGATCTTCACCACGCGCAGGGCTTCGGCATCCAGCTCAGGAGAGACGCTCTTGACAATCTTTGCATCGGTGATGCTGCCATCCTTGTCAACAACGAACTGCACGACGACACGTCCCTGTGTGCCGTTCTTCTTGGCCTCTTCAGGATACGTGATGTTTGCCTTGAGGAACTTCAACAGGTTCTGTACGCCGCCTTCGAATTCAGGCATCTTCTCCACAACGTTGAAAACCTCTAGCTCTGCATCCGCAGGTTCGTCCGCAGCTTTGGATGCAGCTTTCTTGGTGGTTGCCACGACGGCGCCGTTTTCACCTCGTGAGCCCCATTGGCTGGTGGCGGCTTCGCCTTTCAAAACCTCCATGCTTTCGATGTCGTCCGGGTTCAGATTCTTGAACTCTTCGGCCGAAACGACGTTGCCGTCAACCACGTACAGCGGCACAGCTTCAGCCTTCACACTCATTACTTCGGACGTCTTCTGAGCGTCCGCTTCTTCCTTGGGATTGTCGCAGCTGGCAGCAAGGAGCACAAGCGCTGCAACAGGGAGCACATAGAGCACTTTGAGCCGTGCCCAGGGGCTGGTCTGTTTCTTCATCATCATAAGAATACGTTTTTTTGTGGAACAATGGGTGAAATTATTGGCTATCGAGTTGAACCGGGCGCCTAAGGCTGTCTCGATGAGCTTCATCTGGTAATGACGGGCGTCCGTGCCGCTACGCAGCATGGCCTCGTCGGCTTCATATTCGTGTACGGCGCGCAGCTCGCGTCCCACGAGCCATGCGGCGGGGTTGAACCATTGGAAGGCTGTGCAGAGCTGGCAGAGGAGGATGTCCCACGAGTGTCCGAGGCGGATGTGCTCGCGCTCGTGGGCGAGGATCATGGAGGCGTTAGCGTCGTAGTCCCGGCGCGAGACGACGATGGTGTGCATCCAGCTGAAAGGGGCGTAACGTCCATCGTGGAGGACAAGGCGGAGGCCATCGTCGAGCCTCTCGGACCCGTGGCGGCTCAGACGGGCGTTGCGCACGACGCCCACGCCAAGGCGGACGAGGAAGAACAGCACGCCGGCGAGGTAGAGGGCGAGGAGGACGGTGGGAGCCTCCCCCTTCCCCTCCTGAAGGAGGGGCGACTTGACCGCCTGGGCCCCCTCCCCTTCAAAGGAGGGCTGGAGTGAGGCTTCACCTGGCGTGACGACCAGCTCCTCGAGCATCTGGGCGAAGTCGGCAGCACGCGTGCCCAGGTCGAGATGGACGGCAGGCAACACGACGCTCAGCATCAGCACCACGAGCAGCACCACACGGTTGAAACGATGGAGCGTATCGCGGCTCAGCAACCATTTATAGAAAAGGTAGAAGAGCGCAAGGGCTATGGAGGAAAGGGCGAGGTAGAACACGAGTAGAGAGATTTACGATTGGACTATTTACTATTTACTATTTTATTGACGATTGGAATACTTGATTATTTTGGGTACGAAGCTACGTGAGATTGTTAAATAGCTAAAATGAATAATAAAAGTAAACCGTCAAAAAATAAATAACTTAGGATTAGGAATTGATTTTCTGGAGCATATCGATGAGCTCCTGGACTTCGCCGGCGGAGAGGTTCTCTTCTTCGGCAAAGAAGCTGATGAGCGACTTGGCCGAGCCGTCGAAGAGGCTGTCGCGCACCTCTTTCATATACATGCGCGTGTACTCGCCTTTCTGCACGACGGGGTGATAGACGTAGAGGCGCGACTCCTTGCGATGGCCCACGAAGCCTTTCTCCTCGAGGATACGAAGGAAGGTCAGTACGGTGTTGTAGGCCGGGCGCGGCTCGGTGAAGGCCTCGACAGCCTCAGCAACCGTGGCGTGGCGCTTCTCCCACAGGATGTTCATCACCTGCAGCTCGCCCTTGGTCAGCGTCTTTGATTCTTCTTTCATTGTCTGTTTACGTTTTTTATCTTCGCTGCAAAGGAAGCGGAAGATTTCGGTCCGTGCAACTAAAACTTTAAGAAATTCGATGAAAATGGCGTTTTTTAAACTATTTTATTAGTTGCAAGAGATTTTTTATTAGTTGATAGCACCAAGCGCCTGCGTGCAAGTAGAAATCAGGAATTAGGGCACAGCTAATTATGAATTATGAATTGCGGATAATAAATTGCAAACTTTTTTTGCTATGAGTTGCAGAAATAGAAAAAAAAATTCTATTTTTGTCGCGAAAAAGTTACATAACCATAAACACATCATGAAAAAACAGGTATTATTCGCTTTGGCAATAGCCGTCATAATGGCTGGCTGCACATCTGCCGACAAGGCAGCAACAAACACCATCAACAAGAAAAAGGTGATGAGTAAGATGACCCTCGAGGACAAGGCGCACTTCGTCATCGGGACGGGCATGGCGGGCTTCTCGGGCAACGATGCCGTTGTCGGTGCCACACGCAGCCTGGTGCCGGGTGCCGCGGGCACGACCTACCCTATGGACACGCTGGGCGTGCCGGCCGTCGTGCTGGCCGACGGCCCTGCCGGACTGCGCATCGACGCCAGGCGCAAGGACGACCCCGAGACCTACTTCTGCACCCACTTCCCCATCGGCACCCTGCTGGCCTCGACGTGGAACACGGCCCTCATCGACCAGGTGGGACAGGCCATCGGCGAGGAGGTGAAGGAGTATGGCGCCGACGTGCTGCTGGCGCCGGCGCTCAACATCATGCGCCATCCGCTCTGCGGACGTAACTTCGAATACTACTCCGAGGACCCCGTCGTGGCCGGCAAGACCGCCGCAGCCTACATCACGGGCGTACAGAAGAACGGCGTGGGCACCAGCATCAAGCACTTCGCCGCCAACAACCAGGAGACCAACCGCATGAGCAACGACGCGCGCATTTCGCAACGCGCCCTGCGCGAGATCTACCTGAAGGGCTTCGAGATTGCCATCAAGGAGAGCAAGCCCTGGACCGTGATGACCTCGTATAACTACATCAACGGCGTCTATACCTCCGAGAGCAAGGATCTCGTCACCACCATCCTGCGCGACGAGTGGGGCTACGAGGGGACGGTGATGACCGACTGGTTCGGCGGCAAGGACGGCGCCAAGCAGATGTGGGCGGGCAACGACATGCTGCAGCCGGGCAAACAGGAGCAGTTCGATGCCATCGTGGCCGGCGTCAAGAACGGCACACTTGCCCAGGCCGACCTCGACCGTAGCGTACAGCGCACCCTGGCGCTGGTCGAGAAGTGCCCCCGCTATCAAGGATATGCCTACTCGAACAAGCCCGACCTGCAGGCCCACGCCGCCGTGACACGCCAGTCGGCGGCCGAGGGCATGGTGCTCATGAAGAACAACCAGGTGCTGCCTTTCGACAAGAGCATCAAGAACGTGGCGCTCTACGGCAACACGTCGTACGACTTCATCGCCGGAGGCACGGGGTCGGGCAACGTGAACCACGCCTACGTCGTCTCCCTGCTCGAAGGCATGAAGAACGGCGGCTATGCCGTCTCGGACGACATCAAGGCGGCCTACGACAAGTATGCCGACGACATCAAGAAGGCCATCGAGGCCGAGATTGAGGCCGCAGCAAAGAAAGACCGCCGGAGCGCCATGATGATGCGCTTCATGCCTCGTCCGCGCCCCGACGAGAAGCTCTTCACGGCCAAGGAGCTGACGGCACAGGCCAAGGCGGCCGACATAGCCGTTATCACCCTGGGACGCATCTCGGGCGAGTTCCAGGATCGCAAGGCGGCCGACTTCAACCTGAGCGACGCCGAGCGCAAGCTCATCGAGCAGGTGTGCGACGCCTATCACAAGGCCGGCAAGAAGGTGGTGGTGCTACTGAACGTCGGCGGCGTCATCGAAACGGCTTCGTGGAAGGACCTGCCCGACGGCATCCTCTGCGCCTGGCAAGCTGGACAGGAGGGCGGCAACAGCGTGGTGGACGTGCTGAGCGGCAAGCAGTCGCCCTCGGGCAAGTTCACCATGACGTGGCCCGTCAACTTCACCGACGCCTACGCGTCGAAGAACTTCCCCGTCGACCAGGAAGCGAAAATCGACCTGATGAACCAGAACCAGGGGGAGAACGGCAACGTGAGAAACGTGGACTACACGGAGTATGAGGAGGACATCTACGTGGGCTACCGCTACTTCGACTCGTTCGGCGTGCCCGTCAGCTATCCCTTCGGCTACGGCCTGAGCTACACCACGTTCGACTATAGCGACGCGCGGATTACGGACAAGGGTGACGCCTACGAGGTTAGCGTAACTGTCCGCAACAGCGGCGCGCAGAAGGGCAAGGAGGTTGTCGAGCTCTACATCTCGGCTCCGAACAACAAGGCTGCCAACAAGCCCGTCAAGGAACTGAAGGCGTTCGCCAAGACCAAGCTGCTGGCTCCTGGCGAGAGTGAAACGCTGACCATGACCGTCAAAGCCGCGGACCTGGCGTCGTTCGACGAAAAGGCTTCGGCCTGGGTCGTAGCCGAGGGCGAATACCAGTTCCTGATCGGCGCCTCATCTCAGGACATCAAAGCCGTCGTCAAGGCCCAGGCAAAGGCCCAGCAGACGAAGGTGAACGACGTCATGAAGCCCCAAGGACAACTGACTCTTCTGACGAGATAAAAGAGAAGTGTCAGTCCCCTTCCCCTGCGACCTCGTTTAATGGGCGGACGGGGAAGGTGAAGTAGGTGTCGGCAAAAGGCTCGTTGCGGAGGGTGAAGTGCCACCACTCGCTATCGAGCGGCTTGAAGCCGTGGCGCAGCATGGCTGTGCGCAGAATCATGCGATTGGCAAACTGTTCGGGGGTGATGGAGCGCCCCACGGGGCTTTTATGGTTATCGCCCGTGTACTCGCCCGTCTGGGGATTGCCGCAGAAGTCGGGGTGGCTCTCGGGGCCGAACCAGTCGAAGGTGCCGCCCATATCGACTTCCTTCTCCGCCTGCATATCAAAGAGCGTCAAGTCCACGGTGCTGCCGCGCGTATGCCCGCTCTTTGCCATGATGTACTCCTGTTCGAAAAGCACGCTCTTGTCGAGGTCGGGGTAGAAATAGCGCTTCATCAGCGTATCGGGCACATCGGCAGCCCAGCGCACGAAATGGTCGACAGCCTTCTGCGGACGGTAGGCATCGTAAATCTTCAGCCGAAAGCCTAGTTTGATGACATCGTCGCTCACGGCACGGAGGCTGTCGGCAGCACGACGCGTCAGAAGTGCCGTCGGTTCCAAGTAGCCGTCGATGCGAGTACCCACAAAATTATAGGTACCGAAATAGCGAATCTCCAGAATGGCATCGGGAACGGCATCCGTCAATGTCACAAACTGGCTGACGTCCTCCGTAGGAATGCAAACGGGGGCTTTGCGGCTTGTGAAATGCTTCGTGATAACGTAAGCGCCGCTTAGAATCAGGGCGGCAATGAGCAGCCATAAATAACGCTTTTTCATAGGGTTGAAGGAGTAAAGGGTTTACCTGCCTGGGAACTTCTTGAAGAGGCGGTGAAGGAGCTTATATACGTGGGCGCGATTGAGAGGATCCGATTCCCCATCGACGGAATTGTAGTAGGCCACGGTGTTCCTGTCCCTGTCGGCAACCAGAAGGGTAAAGGCTGCCGAGTAGGGAGAGCTGGGGTTGAAGTAGGCCGTAAACATGCCTCCCGTAAGAACCGTCGTCAGCACAGCCATGCCCGCAGACAGCGCTATCTCGCCTGCCACGTTGTAGTTGAGCCGCTTGAATCCGCTTTCGTAGAGCAGCATCAGATAGGGGAAGTCGTTGTCCTCCATCAACTTCCGGAGGGATTCAGGAAGAGTGGTTTCAGCAATATCGTAGTTTCTATAACTATATTCACGCGCCAGTGAGGCCAACTCTGCCCCCTCACGGCCTATAAGACGGTCGAACTCGTCATCGTCAATCTGAATGAATTCGCTGATGGGGAACTGGGCCATGTTTTCCTCGAGGACCGTGCCCAGCAACTCCGATGCCAGCAGAGAGAGGGAATCGCTATAAGCCGTCTCCCTCCTGGAGGCTTCGTAGATATCCACATAGGGCTGCACGATGGGGATGGTCTGGGGAGCGTTCTTCTTGAAGTAGGCTGAACAAGTGCGATGGCTGACACACGAGTTGAGCAGCAACGCCGACAGGAGAAAAAGGAGTATCGGATAACGTTTCATTCTCGGAAAGAATTAAGAGTTAAGCATTAAAAATTAAAAATTAAGCGTTAGCGTTGGAGTCGGCCTTGTCCGTTTCCCCACGCTGGGGAGCCTCTCCCCTATCTTCTTGAGAGGTGGGCGACTTAACGTCCTTCCCTTCCGAGGAACTCTTCCCTTCCGAGCGGGCTTGACGCCCCTCGCTGCTGCGACGGTTTTTTTTCTTCTTCTTACGGTCGAAGCGGGTGAGGCTATCCTGCTCCAGCAAGTCGCCAGAGCCCACGGAGGTGATGGCGCCGTCCTCGGAAAGGGATTCGGGCTTCTTCCCCTCGCGGTTGAGGGCCATGATGTCGAAGGCACGGCGTGCGGAGATGGTGACAAGGTTGTCGGCTGAGTTGCGCTCGGTGCTGTAGGTAATGAGCCGGCGCAGGATGTCGGCCTTGAAGAAGTACCATGTGCCCTCAGCTGTCTCCAGCGTGACGTCGCGGGCGGGGAAGCGGCGCATGGCCTCGGCATAGGCATCAACCTCGAAGTTCATGCAGCACTTCAGCTTGGCGCATTGCCCTGCCAGTTTCTGCGGGTTAAGGGTGAGGTCCTGAATGCGGGCGGCACCGGTAGAGACGCTGACGAACGACGTCATCCACGTGGCGCAGCACAACTCACGTCCACATGGACCGAAGCCGCCTATGCGCCCGGCCTCCTGACGAGCGCCGATCTGCTTCATCTCGATGCGGACATGGAAGGCCTCAGCAAGAACCTTGATGAGCTGGCGGAAATCGACACGTCCGTCAGCAATGTAATAGAAGATGGCCTTGCCGCCATCGCCCTGATACTCCACGTCGCCAATCTTCATCTGGAGGCCGAGGTCGAGGGCAATCTGACGCGACTCAATCATTGTCTTATGCTCGCGGCGCTTGGCCTCGGCGTACTTCTCCATATCCACAGGGCGTGCCTTGCGGTAGATGCGGCGCACGGGGGCATCGTCCTTCACGCCAGCCTTCTTCATCTGCAGTAGCACAAGGCTGCCGGTGAGGGTGACGGTGCCGATGTCGTGCCCGGGGCTAGCCTCGACAGCCACTATGTCGCCCTTGTTGAGGTCGAGGTGGTTGCTGTTGAGGTAGTAGCCCTTGCGGGTGTTCTTGAACTGGACTTCGACGTAGTCTGTCTCCTTAAGGTTGCCGGGGGTGTCGGCAAGGTAGTCATAGACGTGAAGGGGGCAGTCCTGACGGCTGTAACCGCGACAGCAGATGCCGTCGTTAGGGATATATGAGAGTTTTTCGGGATCCATTCTTTTCAGTTAAGTGTTATATATTGAAATTATCTTGTTGACTCGTTGACCTTAATTTCTTGCGGCAGCAGACTGGCGGAGAAGGATAATCATGCGGAGGCTGAGGTCGAAGAAGACCATCTTGGCATTGACGTTTCCCTCTACATCGCGCTGGGCGTCAGCAAGGAGTTCAGTGATGCCCATGACGTTACATTCGTCCACGAAGGGGGCGAAACGGGCAGCGAAGGCAGCCTCGTCGCGGTTCATGTAATTCAGCGCAGGGGTGTGGAAATTGGCGACAAAGCTCTCGCGCGTCATCCGTTGGGCATAGGCCAGAAACTCGCGCTGCGAGGCACGCCCTATCTTGGCTACCTCCTCGCTCCACTCCTTCAGCTCTTTCAGTTTACGTCCGTAGGCCAGACGCATGAGGCGGATGAAGAGGTCGGTATATTCCTTCGTGGCATCCTCGGCATCCATCAGCTGCATGGCGCGTGCCCAACTGCCACAAGCGGAATGGGCAAGGTCGGCAGCCATATCGGCAGCGAGGCCGTGGCGCTCCGTCAGCGCAGCAGCAATCTCCGTCTCGGACAGGGGGCGGAAGTTGATGCGCAGGGTGCGGCTCTGGATGGTGGGGAGCACACGCTCGGCATCGTCGCTCACCATCAGGATGACGGTTTCCGAAGGAGGTTCCTCAATAAGCTTCAGCAGTTTGTTGGCGCACGACTCGTTCATCCGCTCGGGCAGCCAGAGGATGACGACACGACGTCCACCCTCGCTGGAGCGGAAACTGAGCTTGCGGATGAGCTCGTTAGCCTGGGCGGCATAGAGCTCACCCTGCTGATTCTCGGCACCCGCAGCGTGCATCCATTCACCCAGTTCAAGGTAGGGGTTGGCAAGCAGAGCCTCGCGCCAGTCGAAGATGAAGTCATCGCTCTGCGGATAGGTGTCGGCATTGCGCCCGCTCTCCCGCTTGAATACGGGCATCATGAAGTGCACGTCGGGATGTACCAGCTTGTTCATCTTCACGCAGGCTGGGCAATGCCCGCAAGAATCGGCTGGAATTTCCGGATTGTCTGTTTTTTCCGTTTTCTCCTGATTATCCGGAGCCTCCGGGAAATCAAAGAACCCACCACCGAACATGTCTCCCCCCAGCCCTACGTCTTGGGATATGCCAGCTTGTGGACTCGTGGACTTATTGACCTCGTTGCACACCAGATAGCGAGCAAAGGCAACGGCCATAGGCAGCTTGCCCGTACCCGCAGGTCCGGCAAACAACTGTGCATGAGGGATACGCCCGCTCTCCAGCTGATGCCGCAGCTGCGCCTTCACCTCTTCCTGCCCGACGATATCCTTGAAAAACATAACACTCAATCTCAGAAAATCTCTTTGGCTACATCGCGCACACTGGGTGTAGCGCCGAGAACGTAGAAATGAATACGGGGAACACCTTGACGGATAAGTTCCTGGCATTGAGCCGTACACCACTCCACGCCCACGCGGCGCACAGCCTCATCGTCCTTGTATGCCCTGACAGCCTCCGTGAGCTCGACGGGGATATCAACGCTGAACGTCTTGGGGACAGAGGTCAGCTGCGATGCCTTCGTGAGGGGCTTGATGCCTGGAATAATAGGAATGGTGATGCCCGCAGCACGTGCCCGTTCCACGAATCGGAAATAGACGGCATTATCATAAAAAAGTTGCGTCACAGCATACTGAGCCCCACCCTCCTGCTTTTTCAGGAGCCAATACAAGTCGCTCTCCATATTGGGCGCCTCGATGTGCTTCTCGGGGTAGCAAGCTACACCATACGTAAAGGGGTGCACGATACCTTGAATGGGCGTTCCGTCGTCGAAGTAGCCTGCGTTGAAGCGGTTTATCTGCTCCTGCAGCTCCGTAGCGTGGCTGTAGCCGCCTGGCGTGGGAGTGAAGCCCGCATCGTCCTTTGCCTTGTCGCCACGCAACACTAGCAAGTCGGTAATGCCAAGGAATTGCAAGTCAATCAGGACATATTCCGTCTCCTCGCGCGTAAAACCGCTGCAGAGGATATGGGGGACGACAGGAATGCCGTAGCGAGCCTTGATAGCGGCAGCCACAGCCACCGTGCCGGGACGTTTGCGTACTGCCACGCGTTCGAAGAGCCCGGGAGCCGTTTCGCGGTAGATGCGCTCGCTGCGATGGGTAGTAATATTGACATACTGCGGATTAAACTCGCGCAGCATGTCAATATCGGCAAACAGCCGCTCAATGCCCATCCCTTTCAGCGGGGGCAGCACCTCGAACGAAAAACCCGTCCGCTGTCCGCTTGTGCTATCAATAGTTTTATTGGCCTGCATACACATTTTTCAAAATTAGCTGCAAAGATAGTGACAAAAATGCGATTAAGCGAGAGAAAAGTCAAAAATCTTTTTTGAACTTTTCCGAGCGTGAGCATTTTAGACCGAAGGTCAAGGCGAGAGATAATGCAAATTTATTTGCATTTATCCGATCCGAAGCCTACCTTCCTACAGCGTAAAGGAATATAATCACAGCGTAAGGGGATAAAAACACAACGTAAGGGGATAAATTTGTAGAACAAAGGAATAAAAGCGTAGAGCAAGAAAATGCCACGTCTACACTATCTACACGAAAGACGGCGTTTTTTGCGAAATAATTGCCTGCAATTAGGAAGGGGGAGCAAGTTTTTTAGGATTAACGTAAAAGGGTGTTTCTTGAAAAATGCAAATAAATTTGCTTTTTCACTCGGATTGAATTATCTTTGCACAATTTCTATACTTGGGCAATTATGAAGAAAGCACTTCCCCTACTCCTTTTGTTGGTGCTTTGCACCTGCACCCCTGCTGCACGAACAGTTTCGTCGGGCGACGTGCCAAGCGAGAAACTGACGCTGTGGTACACAGCTCCCGCCAAGGACTGGATGAACGAGGCGCTGCCTATGGGCAACGGACAGTTCGGCATCACGTTCTACGGGGGTGTCGAAACGGAGGAGATACAGTTCAACGACAAAACGCTCTGGACGGGCACCAGCGGCGACCCCATCGGCGCAGGTAGCGGCTACGGAAGCTACCGCAACTTCGGCAATCTGATTATTAGGTCTATAGGCCAACAAGTCAACGGGTCAACAAGTGGGCAGGTGGAGGGATATCGTCGCGAGCTCGATATTCAGAATGCCTTGGGGCACGTGACATATACGTTGGATGGCGTGGATTACGAGCGCGAATACTTCGTTTCCTACCCTGCCGAGGCTGCTGTCATGCGGCTGAAAGCCTCGGGCAAGGGGAATATCAATGTCATCCTCAGCATGACGGACGCCAACGCAAAAGACTACCCCACTGACGCCTCAGGCATTCAATATACCCCAAAGGGCATCACCTTCGGCGGAAAGCTGGATTTAGTGAGCTACTACCTCCGTCTAGGCGTCAAGCCCCGCGGCAGGAAGGCAAAGGCCGAGGTAACGAACGAGGGACTTCGCATCACGGGAGCCGACGAACTGCTCATCGCCATGCGCGGAAACACGAACTTCTCAGAGCGCGACAATAGCTACGTCTACGACGCCCGTCTGCTGCCCGACAGCGTGGATGGCATCGTGCGCCGCGCCCTCGCTCAGCCCTACAAGCAGCTCAGAGACGAACACGTGAGAGACTACCGCAATCTCTTCGACCGTTGCCGCTTCACCCTCACTCCCGATGATGCCAACACCCTGCCGACGAATGAGCTGATAACAGCGTATAATGGTCAAAAGCCAAAAGCCGAAAGCCTGCAAATCAACCCCCTCTTCCTCGAGGAGCTCTACTTCGCCTTCGGGCGTTACCTGATGATCAGCAGTGCACGGGGCATCGGACTGCCCAGCAACTTGCAAGGCATCTGGAACCACTCTAACCGCCCGGCGTGGAACAGCGACATCCACTCGAACATCAACGTGCAGATGAACTACTGGCCAGCCGAAGTCACCAACCTCAGCGAACTCCACATGGCCTTCATCGACTACGTCTATAACGAGGCCATCGGGCGCTCGAAGGCCGACGGAAAGGACACCCAGTGGCAGAAGAACGTCTATAACTACCTCTCCACCACCGGACGCGACGGCGGACCGACACAGCAGCGCGGAGGATGGTTCCTCTCCACAGAGAACAACATCTTCGGCCGCTGCTCGCGCTGGACGGGGCAGAACTACGCCGTTGCCAACGCCTGGTACTGCATGCACCTCTGGCAGCACTACCTCTACACGCTCGACAAGGATTATCTGCGCGAGAAGGCGCTGCCCGTCATGCTCTCGGCCTGCGAGTTTTGGAAGAACCGCCTAGTACGCGACGAGAGCGACGGCACGTGGGTCTGCCCCTACGAGTTCAGCCCCGAGCACGGCCCCGTCGGTGCCGTCACGGCACATGCCCAACAGCTCGTCTATACGCTCTTTGAGAACACGCTGGCAGCCTGCGAGGCATTAGGAGTGAAACAAGGGGAAGCGGGAATAAGTGTTGAAGAAATAAAGGACTACCTCGCCCACCTTGACAACGGCCTGCACACGGAGGTGGTGCCTCGCGCGGACGGCGAACGTCTGCTGCGCGAATGGAAGGACGTCAGCCAGCAGGATGCCGGCGAATGGCCTCACCACCGCCACCTCTCGCACCTCATCGGCCTCTACCCGGGCACACAAATCAACCCCACCGACTGCGACAGCATCTATCAGGCTGCCCTCCGTTCGCTCACTTGGCGCGGCCCCAAGGCCACCGGCTGGGCCATGGGCTGGAAGGTGAACCTCTGGGCACGCGCCAAGGATGCCGAAATGGCTTATATGCTCGTGCACAATGCCCTGGCGCCCGCCAGGCACGAGAACACCAACTACTACGGCGATGGCGCCGGCATCTACGACAACCTCTTCGACGCCCATCCGCCCTATCAGATTGACGGTAACTTCGGCGTTACTGCCGGCATCGCCGAGATGCTCATGCAGAGCCATGCCGGCTATATCGATCTCCTCCCTGCCCTGCCCGACGAGTGGAAGGAGGGTAGCATCTGTGGGCTGAAAGCACAGGGTGGCTACACCATCGATATACGCTGGGCTGAAGGCAAGCTCACCCAAGCCGTCATCACCTCGCCTCGGACGGGCTCCTGCACCGTCCGCTACGGCCAGCACGAACTCACCCTCGACGCCCAAGCGGGACAGCCCTATCGTCTTGTCATGCACCACGAACACCTCATTCTTCATCCCTAAACATCGCACCATGAAAAAACTAATCTTTACTGCATTCGCCTACCTTTTTTCTGTTACGCTGCTCTGCGCCGGAGTAGTGGACGACGGCATCTATCGCATCGTCTGCGCTGGAAACAGCAAGGTGGTAATAGAGAACGCCCAGACGGGCAAAATCTATTGTGGCGACAAGGGCTCGAACACCTCTTTCGAGCAGCTATGGCGCATTACCAACACCAGCGGCGACAGCTACACCATGCAGAACCTCCTTACCCAGCGCTACATTCAGGCCGACGGTTCCAGTCAGTTCTACACGGGCAACTCAGCTGCCGGCATCTTCATTACCCGGAATGCAGCCGTCAGCAGCTTCCTCAACATCTACGTCAACAACGGCTACAAATACTGGAACTATCAGGGCGGCACGGGTCTGCTTGTCACATGGAGCGCCTGCACCGGCGACAGCGACGCGCAGAACAACCGCAGCGCCTGGAAGCTGGTATCCGTAGATGTTGACCAAGACCTCTTGGCTCTTGCGCAAAAGGAATTCCAGGAGACGCAGAGCGTCATCGACAATGCCGACACGTATGCAGCAAACGCCAGGATATTCTTCACCGACGATAGTGCCGAGGAGCTCGCTGCCCCCTACGCCACCATGGACGAAAGCACGCTTCGAGCAGCCATGGAAGGCAAGCTTCCCACGGCTCTCATCGACTATGCCGTACGCCTCGCCGCCGACCAGTGGGCCAGCAAGTGGGAAAAGATGTTCCGCTTCGGTACCTACAAAGCCTACGGCGACCCTGACTACTGGTCGAGCGCTATGGCCAACGGCGTACACGGCTACCTGAACAACCCCACCGGCATCCGTATTGACAACGGGCAGATTCTCTTCGTCTTCGTGGGCGACAACATCCCCGCCAACTCCACGCTGGAGATTGAGTTCCTTGCCGGAACGGGAAGCGTCAAGGGCACCCGCACGCGCCTCAAAAAGGGACTCAACATCATCTCTTCGGGACAGAACGACCAGGCCGTATTCGTCCGCTACACCGCCGGCACGCGCCTCAACAACAACCTCGTTTTGGCCGACTTCCCCGACTTGCGCATTAACATCCAGGGCGGCACGGTGAACGGCTACTGGGACATCGCCAAGCATACCAACGCCGACTGGAAGGAGATGACGGCCGACAAAAACCTCTTCTCCGGCTTCGCCATCCAGGTGAAGGGCCGCCACGTGGTGTGGAACATGAACAGCAAGCTGGTGCGCAAGTACGTCCCCGACCATATCGAGGAGTCCATCAGCGTGTGGGACAGCATCCAGATCTGGGAGTGCCGCCAGATGGGACTTGAAGATGCCGTCCCCGCCAAACATGACTTTGTGCTTAACTGCGTCTCCGTCACGGGCGACAACTACATGTATGCTTCCGGCAGCCATACCGCCTACAACGAATCGACCCTGAGCAGCATCCTCTACTTTACCAACTATCGCGACGGGGCCGGTGGTGCCTACTGGGGACCTGCTCATGAGACGGGACACAACAACCAGTACCTTATCACCTTCCCGGGTGGCACGGAGGTTTCGAACAACATGTTCTCCAATATCGTCACCTACAGCGGCGGCAAGGGCACCTCGCGTGGTGTGGGTGTCCGCGACGGCGTCTGCAAGGATTTCGGCAAGAGCTGGTTCGACCGCGACATTTGGCAGCAGACACGTATGTACTACCAGCTCTACCTCTACTTCTATGAGCTGGGCAAGGACAAGGAGTTCCTTCCCAACCTCTTCAAAGCCCTGCGTGCCGACCCCATGGTGAGCCACAACGCCTCCAACGTCAGCGGACAAGACAGCTGGCTGAAGTTTGCCCTCAAGTGCTGCCAGATTGCCAATGCCGACCTCTCAGAGTTCTTCGAGAGCTACGGCTTCTTCGTCCCCGTCAGCAATCGCCTTGTGGAAGACTACAGCAATTCCTACGTTACCATGACAGAACGGACAGCCCAGCAGTTCCGCGAGAAGATGCAGGCCTACGAGAAGAAGCTCGGCAACCTCGTCTTTGTGGAGGACCGCATCTATGCCGCCTACGGACGCGAGCCGTGGGGCAGCCCCGACAAGCTCCGCATCGACTATAGCAACGAGTGGCCCGTGGGCAAGATGGGCGACGTGGGGCAGTACCTCGACTATGAGGACGAGACGCTCGTCCCCTCCGGCTACACCTACACCCGCAAGGGGCAGAAGCTGACCATCAACCATGCCGAGGGCAAGGGAGCCGTAGGCTTCAAGGTCTATGATGAGAACGGCACGCTCAGCGCCATCGCCAACACCTACACCATCACGCTCCCGCAGTCGCTCGACGGAAAGAAAATCCGTGTCGTGGCTGCCGCTCCTGTGGGCAACAACGATGCTGAAGTCCTCTCCTCAGCCCTTGCTGGTACGGAGGCCGAGCAGCTGGAAGCCCTCAAATCGTCCCTCAGCACCGCCAAGAGCTATTTGGCCATGACAGACTCTACCAACGCCGTCGTGGGCTGGTTCGTTGCTTCTGCCATCGAGCCGCTGCAAGCCGTTTATGACCAAGCGAAGGCAGCTATGGACAATGCCGACCAGTCGGAGCACACCTATGGTGAATGGTCCATCGTGGTTGACGATGCCGTTAGCAATCTGCTCAACGACAACAACGCCAAGGTAGCCCTGCGCCCCAATAACTGCTACGCCCTTTATCTCTACACCTACAGCAACTACTGCGCTGCCAATCTGTCGGCCGGGTTGAAGGGCAACATGCTCGACCCCGCTGAAAACCTTTCCAAGCAATGGGTATTTGTCCCCGGCACAACCGAAAACACCTATTATATTCAGAACTTCGAGACCGGGAAGCTCATCTCCTTTATCGCCTCCGGCAAGCGCGTGACGGCCGAAGCCGACGACACGAAAAACGCCCTGCTCTTTAGCCTGGTGGAAAACGGCATTGGTCGATTTGCACTTTACTGCAAGAGCCAAAACCTCTACATGGGCTATGCCAGCAACAAGGACATCGTGGGCAAAGCCAGCGAGACGGACGCCCTCTGGATGCTCAAGCTTGTCAGCGACAACTACTCCGATGCCTTACTCGAACGCGCCAAGAAGGATGTAGCAGATGCTCAGCGCATACTGGGCGAAGTATTGGATCCCATACTCAACTGCATCTGCATAGCCTCCAACATCGTTCCGCTAACAGAAACTTTTGAGGAGGACATCCACACTCTCTATGGTTTCCTCGGGCATGTGATCACATTCCTCTCTTCGAAGAATATCGAAGCCCTTGAGAAACGACTGCCTCAGTTAGAGGCCGCCATCGCTGCCGTCAAGGATGCCTACCTCGTCAAACAGACGATGCCGAAAATGACTTGGATTACTACCAATGGCGAAGGCACGGCCTATTGCTACGCCATACAAAACCTCAAGACCCGAATGTATTGCTACCTTGACGACGGCACAGGGCGTTACGCCGGCAATATCTGCACAGGTGAACTCGACGAAAACGACCACCGATTCTGGTTCTACTTTATGGAAGAAAATGACCAGTACTACATCTACAACCTCCAGACCTTCCATCCCGCTGCTATCAACAGCAGCTATATCGATATCAGCGGCAAGAAGGAGGCTACGCCGTTCACGTTGACGCTCAACGAGGATGAGACCGGCTTCATCATCGCCAACGGAGACAGCTACTGGACAACACAGACCTCTGGCCAGATGTATGCCCAAATCCGCAAGACGCCTTCCGAATGGCGATTCGTCCCCGTCGGTACCTACCAGATTACAGGGATTCATTCACCTTTCGAAGACGGAGAGGAAGGGGATTGTTTCGACCTCACAGGCCGTCGCATCGAGACTCCCGCTTCGGGGCTCTACATCCGCAACAGAAAGAAAGTTTATATCAAATAGTAGTACGCAATGGACGGCGCTCGCATCGTTAAACGCTGAGAAAACAGAATCAAACGCTACGAAATTAGAATCAAACGCTGAGAGCGCAGCCCAAGCAAATAAATCTTAAAAGAAAGAACTATTGAAAGAATTCGTAATCTCTGAAGCGCAGACCGAACTGGCAGTACTGGTGGGCCTCATCACCCCCGAGCAGAACGAGCAGAAGACCACCGAATACCTTGACGAGCTGGAGTTCCTTGCCGATACGGCTGGAGCGCAGACGGTGAAGCGCTTCACACAGAAGGTAGGCGGCCCCAGCAGCGTCACCTACGTAGGTAGCGGTAAGCTGGACGAAATCAAACAATACCTCCAAGCCCGCATCGACAACGACGAGGAGCCGGTGGGCATGGTCATCTTCGACGACGAGCTCTCGGCCAAGCAGCTCCGCAACATCGAGCAAGCGCTCCACGTGAAAATTCTCGACCGTACCAGCCTCATCCTCGACATCTTCGCCATGCGTGCCCGTACAGCCGAAGCCAAGACGCAGGTGGAGCTGGCGCAGTACAAGTACATGCTGCCTCGTCTGCAACGTCTGTGGACGCACCTCGAACGTCAGGGCGGCGGTTCAGGTGCTGGAGGCGGAAAAGGCTCAGTAGGACTTCGTGGCCCAGGTGAGACGCAGTTGGAGATGGACCGCCGTATCATCCTCAACCGCATGTCGTTGCTCAAGCGTCAGCTGGCAGATATTGACCGTCAGAAGGCTACTCAGCGCAAGAATCGTGGACGACTCATCCGCGTCGCCCTTGTCGGCTACACCAACGTCGGCAAATCAACCCTCATGAACCTTTTGGCAAAGAGCGAGTTATTCGCTGAAAACAAGTTGTTTGCCACGCTGGACACTACCGTCCGCAAGGTTATTATCGAGAATCTGCCCTTCCTCCTGAGCGATACCGTCGGCTTCATCCGCAAGCTGCCTACAGATTTGGTAGATTCTTTCAAAAGCACCCTCGACGAGGTGCGCGAAGCCGATTTGCTGGTGCATGTGGTGGATGTCTCGCACCCTGATTTCGAGGAGCAGATTCGCGTAGTGGGCACCACGTTAGCCGACCTCGGCTGTGCCGAAAAGCCCAGCATAACCGTCTTCAACAAGATGGATGCCTACACGTTTACGCCCAAAGCTCCCGACGACCTCACCCCTCGCACGAAGGAAAACATCACCCTCGAGGAGCTCCGCACTACATGGATGGCTCGCATGGGCGACGACTGCCTCTTCATCTCTGCCGCCCAGAAGCAGAACATCGACGCGCTGAAAGCCCTACTATATAATAAGGTACGCGAGCTCCATGTCCAGAAGTATCCCTATAACGATTTCCTTTACCCCATTTCCGATGGGGAGTCAATGGTCGATGGTCAATAATCCTATTCCACGAAATTATAAATGACACAATGGCAAAATAAATTATAAATTGTAAATCGTCAAATCGTAAATTACTATGGTCGAATTCAAGTATGCGCCGATGTTCCAGCTCGGCAAAGATGAAACAGAGTATTACAAAATCCCCGGCTCAGAGAAGTACGTCAGCGTGGGCAACTTCGAGGGACACGAAATGCTCAAAGTAGAAAAGGAAGCCCTTACCATTCTGGCCAACACGGCCTTCCGCGATGTGAGTTTCCTGCTGCGCCGTTCGCACAACGAGCAAGTAGCCAAGATCCTCAGCGACCCCGAAGCCAGCGACAACGACAAGTACGTTGCCCTCACCTTCCTGCGCAACGCCGAAGTCTCTGCCAAGGGCAAACTCCCCCTCTGTCAGGACACGGGCACAGCCATCGTCCATGCTGAGAAGGGCCAACAGGTGTGGACAGGCGGCGGCGATGAAGAGGCGCTCTCGCTCGGCGTCTTCAAGACCTATACCGAGGAGAACCTTCGCTACTCGCAGAACGCCCCCCTCACCATGTACGACGAAGTGAACACCCGCTGCAACCTGCCCGCACAGATCGACATCGAAGCCACCGAGGGCATGGAGTACCGCTTCCTCTGCGTCACCAAGGGTGGCGGCTCAGCCAACAAGAGCTACCTCTACCAGGAGACCAAGGCCCGCATCCAGAACCCCGGCACCCTCATCCCCTTCCTTGTAGAGAAGATGAAGAGCCTTGGCACAGCCGCTTGTCCTCCCTACCACATCGCCTTCGTCATCGGAGGCACGTCGGCGGAGAAGAACCTCCTCACCGTGAAGCTTGCCTCCACCCACTTCTACGACAGCCTGCCCACTACGGGCGACGCCACCGGTCGCGCCTTCCGCGACATCGAGCTGGAGGCGCAGCTGCTGGAAGAGGCACACAAGATTGGGCTGGGCGCCCAGTTTGGCGGCAAGTACTTGGCCCACGACATCCGTGTTGTCCGTCTGCCGCGTCATGGTGCCAGCTGTCCTATCGGCCTCGGCGTCAGTTGCTCAGCCGACCGTAACATCAAGGCCAAGATCAACCGCGACGGCATCTGGGTTGAGAAGATGGACGACAAACCCTACGAGCTCATTCCCACCGAGCTGCGCAAAGCCGGCGAAGGCGATGCCGTGAAGATCGACCTCAACCAGCCCATGAAGGACGTCTGCAAGATTCTCACCCAGTACCCCATCGGCACGCGCCTCTCACTCAACGGTACCATCATCGTGGGCCGCGACATCGCTCATGCTAAACTGAAAGCTCGTCTGGACGCTGGCGAGCCCATGCCGCAGTACATGAAGGATTATCCCATTTACTACGCCGGCCCTGCTAAGACACCCGCAGGCATGGCCTGTGGCTCCATGGGTCCTACGACAGCAGGACGAATGGATCCCTACGTCGATGAGTTCCAGGATCATGGCGGCTCGCTCATCATGCTAGCCAAGGGCAACCGTGCCCAGTGCGTCACCGATGCCTGCAAACGGCACGGCGGTTTCTACCTCGGCTCCATCGGAGGCCCTGCAGCCATTCTGGCACAGGACAATATCAAGAGCATTGAGTGTGTGGAGTATCCCGAACTCGGCATGGAGGCCATTTGGAAAATCGAGGTCGAGGACTTCCCCGCTTTCATCCTCGTCGATGACAAGGGCAACGACTTCTTCCACCAGCTGCCCAGCGTTTGCAAGAAGTAAATGTTTTGGGAAATCCTCATCGGCATTTGGGTCATCAGCACCATCGTATTGGTGTTGCTGGAAAACCGTCATCCGGTCAAGACACTTGCCTGGATGATGGTGCTGGTGTTCCTGCCTGTTGTAGGATTAGTCCTCTTCTTTCTCTTTGGTATGGGCACCCGCGGCAAGGGGCGTATCCTTGTCAGTGACCAGGACAAGGACACGCTCGCCCGCTTAGCTGCCGAAGCCATTGGTCAGACATCAGATAAGACTTCAGACTTCAAACTTCAGACCTCAGATAATAGTCCTGCATCTGAACCAGTAGACCTTCCACCTTCCATCTCTGACACTCTGCTGCCTACCATGATGCTTCATGCCGCGCGCGTCCCGCTCGTGGCAGGCAATGACGTGCAGGTATTCACCGCTTTCGACGACATGTTTTCCACGCTAAAGCGCGACATCGCCGCAGCTACGGACAGTATTCACGTGCAGTTCTTCAAGTTCGAGAACGACGCCATCGGGCGCGAGCTCAGCCAGCTACTCATCCGCAAGGCTGCCGAGGGGGTATCGGTGCGCGTGCTCTACGACTCGGTGGCCAACTTCTTCGTCGGGGCAGGCTTCTACCGTCGTATGCGCCAGAGGGGTGTACAGGTTATCTCATTCATGCGTCTCCACCTTCCCTTCATCCGCCCCTACGCCAACTGCCGCAACCACCGCAAGGTGGTCGTTGTCGACGGGCACATAGGCTATCTGGGCGGCATGAACATCGCCGAGCGCTACCGTCTCGGCATCCACGGTGGCATTTGGCGCGACACCCACATCCGTCTCACCGGCCCAGCCGTCGGACAAATGCAGGCTTCGTTCCTCACCGACTGGCGTTTTGCCGCAAGCGAACTCATCACCGACGAGGCCCTCTTCCCGCCTCTCCCTCCGACGGGTACCTTGCCCGTGCAGATTGTCCCGGCAGGGCCTATGGACGAATGGAGGAACGTCATGCAGGGGTTGCTTCAGGTCATCGCACAAAGCCGTTCGTACGTTTATATCCAGACTCCCTACTTCATGCCGTCCGAGCCGATAATTACCGTACTGTGCAATGCTGCGCTGGGCGGCGTCGATGTCCGTCTGATGCTCCCTTCGCACGGCGACAAGGGAGCCATCACGCAGCTCGCCTCCTATTCGTTCCTCCGCGAACTGCTTGCTGCTGGCGTGCGCGTCTGCTTCTACGAGGCCGGATTCCTCCATGCCAAGACGCTCGTCAGCGACGACCATTTCTGCACCATCGGTTCCACGAACTTCGATTTCAGGAGCTTCGAGCAGGATTTCGAAATCAATGCCTTCATCTACGACGCCGCCTTTGCCTGCTCACAGCGCGACGTCTTTCTCGCAGACGAACGCCATGCCCGTTACGTCACCTACGATGAATGGTGCCGCCGTCCCCTCCTCCGCCGCTTCGCCGAGTCCCTCACACGACTATTCTCCCCGTTGATGTAATTGGAGCTATAGTCAATATAGTCTATACTTAAAGTCACTTCACCGTGGGGCCGTGGATGACGAGGTGGCCGTCAGGCGTTATCTCCATCAGGTCGATGAAGGCAACGCGCTCATCGGGATTGGATGTAAGACGTCCGTGATAGACGGTGAGCATACGCCCTGAGGCATCGCGGAACATCATGTTATGCCCCGTGCCCATGACGGTGCCGCCATCTGTAACATTCTCTTTCAGTACGGGGTTATCGGCCGACTTACGGAAGGGGCCGAGGGGGTTATCGGACGTAGCATAGCCTACGGCGTAATGGGCGCCCTGATAGCAGTTGGCGGAGTACATCATATAGTACGTATCGCCCTGGCGGAAGATATACGAACCTTCCGTCCAACGGCGGTTAGCCTCGTGGGCGGTGACAGACTGGCTCTCCCACTCTGCCTGCACGTCGTTGAGCTTCATAGGCGGCTGTAGCAGCAGCTGCGGCTCGCCGATAACGCCACTGAAGTCAGGCTTCATCTCCACGCCGTACACCCAGCTCTCCTCAATCTCCGCATAGCCGCCTGCGGCACGTTCCTTTTGCGCCAGTTCGCTCTCCACGGCGTGCTTATAGCAGCAGCGCGAGAAGTAGAGGTATGTGCGTCCCGTTGCATCGTCGAAGAGCACGTTGGCATCGATTATGGGATAAGGCGGGTCGAAGACGGGGCGGTTCATCAGGTCGCGGAACGGCCCTGCAGGGCTGTCGCTGACGGCCACGCCGATGCGGAACACCTCCAGGTCGCCCTCGGGGTTGTCGCGCTTGTTAGCGCTGTAGAAGAGGTAGTACTTGCCGCCCCGCTCATACACCTCGGGCGCCCAGAAGCAGTCGAGGTTCCACTGCCCGGGAGTGCCGCCCTTGTAGATTTGTCCGCAGGGCTTCCACTCGCGCAGATCGTCCGAGACGAATGCCTCGAAGCCGTCGGCGAGCGAGGTGCCGTACATGTAATAGCGTCCGTCAGCGGCGTGCAGGATGAACGGGTCGCCCAGCTTCACGTCCAGCGGGTTGGGGCTGTCCCATGCAACACGCTTGCTGCCTGGGGTGCATGCAGCAAGCGCTATGAGAATCGTCACGATGACGGTTGAACGCAGCGTCTTCATTTCCGGACGGATTTGACAGTGGTGCGTGTGCCGTCGGCATATTCGGTCACGACGATGTAGAGGCCGCGGCTGGCGCCGGTGGTCTCCTTGCCGTCCATGCCGTAGAAGCGGCGCGAGGTCACGACGGGCTCCGTGGCGGCATTGTCCACATGCGAGCCATCGCCATAGTAGTAGCGGGTGACGGAGACGGTCGTATCCTGGAACAAGCCGAAGTAGTTGATGTCTGTCGTGGTGGTGACCTTCGTGGGCAGGCCCTTGGCGTTGTACTCGTATTCATACTTGGCGGTGCCCATATCCATCAGCTCGCCCTCGCCCATGTCATACTTGATTGTCATAAGGTCAGGAAGGCCGTTGGACAGGAAGGTCAGCTCCATCACCATGGTGGGGAGGAACTCGCCCGTCTCGTCGTCCAGCTCGTAGTCGTCTTCGCGATAGATCTGTCCGGCGGCATTGGTGTAGATGACGTAGTAGTCAGTGGCTCCCCAGCCTTGGCTGCCTTGCCAGACATACTCGGTCGTGAAGGCCTTCTCGCCCTCGTAGGTGATGGCATTCTTTCTGGAATTCTTCCAGTTGTCACCGTCCCAGTTCTCGTCCAGGTCCTCGGTGAGGCGGCCTTGGGCATCGTAAGTGTATGTGTGGCGGTAGTCGTCCGTAAGGCTGCCGTCACTCTTCACATTCTGTGTCAGCTCCACCGTCACGCGGCCGGCAGCGTCGTAGGTGTAGGACACCTTCTTCAGACCCGTGCCGAACCAGTCCTTGGAGTCCTCAATCATGGCATAGGCCAACTTGTCGCCCTCGTAGGTGTTGGTGGTCTTCGTGAGCACTTCCCATTCATCGTCGTCCCATTCATACTCCGTCTCGGTGGCGATACGCTTCTTGGCATCGTAGGTATAGACGGACTTGAAGGAAGGCTCCAGCACGCCCTCGCCGTTGGTGTCCCACGAGACCACACTGTCGGGGCAGGCAGCCATCATGTCCTCCTCGGTGATGCGGTTGGGTTTCTGCTGCCCCATACGTTGGGCGGCAGTGCTCATGCGCTCCTTCACCTGCTGCGGTGCACGCGCAGGCTGGGCGCTTGTGGCCAATATAGCAGCCACAAGGATGGTAATCAGTGTAGAAATTTTCTTCATAGACAATATTGTTTTTAATTTAACATAGGCACATTTGGGGGCAAAGGTAAAACATCGCAACGAATGTTCCAAATTTTTACGGAAAAATCGTATGACTATGACCTTGAAATATCAAAAAACAATAAGTCCTGTAAACTCTTTGCCTACAGGACTAACGTTTCTAGTGCCCAACTGACTTACCCCAGAAGTATGTTGTGTTAACGACAAAAACTGATAGATATTCTCATCGCGAGCAGCGGGGATAACAGAGATACATCGTATCGAAAAAAAGTAAGTAAATGAGGATTAGCTCTTATTTATTGATAATCGGTACGCCGTCTTTTGTCAGTCCTTCGGCGCTGATGGTGAGGGAACAAGTTGGTCACCGATATGGAACATTAGGGTAGTGTAACCTGCACTACATATGGTACTCTCTGAATCCCAATAGATGGAGCGGCGGTTATTCTTGTCGTCTGCCGCAGAGTCATCGGAGTGGGCAGAGACATAAGGCTCCATGGGGGTGCTGTATCCGGCAAAACGGACGGTTCTGTGCTTTGAATCGTTTTTCCCTATCTCTTCTGCATGACGCATTATCACCGAGACCGTTACAAAGGGATGCGTGGTAGGTTCATAGTCGAAAAGAAGTATAGACTTGACATACTTGATGTCAATCTCCCGCGTGTACTTGTACGTGATAGCCTTGTCATAGATTTTGGCAGGAAAGTCTTTAGGGACATTGATGTTCCAGCGCGCGAGATGCCCGTTCACATAGGTTCGCGTCATAGCCGCTGGGGTTGAACTCCTGAATCTTCGGGCATCCGCCTGATCTAAACGTTGGGTGTTAATAATGCCGTAATCTTCTTCAGAATAAAACCGTGTGGTGGTGGGCGGCTGATTGGGAGAATACGACGCTTCGCTATATTCTACGTTGGTTTTAAGCGCTTTGTCGGACAAAAAGCCAGCAACGTTGACCGGTTTCAATCCAAGGTTTAGGCGAGCATTCTCTTCATCTAGCATATCAAAGCATTGAATGGCTCCGCCGCCAAAAGATCCGCCCTTGTGATATGCGCGATACTCAGCCAACTGTGAAGACAGGTCGTGGCAGGGAGATTGACGCACGACAATGTGCCTGCCATATTTCCTCTTCCAGTCTAACGAAAGGAAAACCTGACGGGTGCCAAAGAAGTCCTCCATAGGAAGGTGCCAATATCCCCGTTGGTCAGTTTTCACCTTGACTTCCCTTCGCTCAGAACCCGCTTCTGCATCAATGACGGCCATCACAGTCACGCCCTCTAACGGATGGCCTCTCCTATCGACCACCCATCCGTCGAGTACCAGTCCGCCCATTTCATTCCCCTTAAGCATTTGCGAAGTATAGGCACGGAGTTGATAGGAACCTTTGGGATAAAGTATGTTAACGTCCCGCCGGGTTAAGGAGACTCTTTTGGCGAGCAGGAAGGAACCGTGAGATTGGCTGTCTGTGATTTGCAGTTTCTGCTGCTCGAGAAGAATCCCGTCTGATGAGAGCAGGTCAATATAAAGCACGCGGCTCGTACGTAAGCTGTCTGTAGAAATGACATGGGCAGAATACCAAATGACCTCTCCCCCAGAGTAAGTAATGCTGTCAATTTGGACAGATACCTTATCGCGTGAAAGAGCCTCTTCCTGTTCTGCTGTTCTCAAATAAGCATTAGAAGCGTAATTGTCCACCGCCCCGCATAGCAATAGAGATAAAAGAATCAATAAAAAGGGTTTTATGCTTTTCATTATAAATTATTAAATAATGTGCAATGAGCCTACACCTGTGGTTATGCAATAGTCCCCTGAAACACTATAATAATAAGTGCCACAAAAGCCCGTCATGTTTAAATCGCAAGTGAATACAATGGTTGGGAGACTTCCTACGACATAAACATGTTTGTTTGATATGGTGGGAATAAATGTGACACCACAATTGAATTCTGTAATTGTGGCACCAGTTATATCAGCAAAATTATGGTTCGTAAAATCCCAGTGGAGACTGACCGAAATCTCGAAGCAATAATTAATTACGATTCCACAATCACTAGCATGTACGAACTCGGTTGTTGTTAAATTTACATTACCTGTGGTTTCGTTATAAGGCGGAATGCTACTTATAGAGAACATGTTGTTTCCCAATCCATAGAGAATAATGGAATCTCCATTTTGTTCTCCAAAAATCTCATAATCGCCCAAGAATGACGACATCATAGCAAATTCATTTTCAATGTCTTGGTCGTTCCCTGCCCTTGTAGCAAAGATGTCATCACGAACCACAACTGATAGTCCGTATTCTTTTGCCATTTCTTCTATTCTTTCTTTTTGTTGAATAGAAGTGTAATCAATCATCTCATTCTTGAATTCGGAAGAACAAGAAACAATGATTGCCGCTGCAAGGAAGATAATAGAAACCAAAACAAAACTAACGTTTTTTTTCTTTTTCATTTTTCTTCTTTTTTAATGGTTAATATTGTCGTTATAAATAAACACTTGCTTTCCGTCGTCAATCACAAACGGCATTTCCTCCTGTCCCCTATCAAGATTACGGAGCCAATAGAGTTTGCCTTTAGGGATATTCTGGAATGTAACATACTCGTAGTCAGCACGGACAATTCCCACGCTTCTCCAGTCCCCTTCCCAATAGAGGAGCTGGAACCTGTCGCCGCCCTGTATGCCGTTATCGGCATTCTTGGGAGCCATGCGTACCCGCGTCACCACCTGCGGCTCTTTCAGCCAAAGGGTGATGTTCGGGTAAGCTCCGGGAGCCGTCTGCATATTGCCGTCATATTCGGCTTTCCAGCTCATCTTCTCCCACGATTCATCATCCAACAGTTTCACCAATCTCCCTTCCTCCTTCAGCTTCAAGGTATCAGAGGGAACAAGGATATGCGGACGCGAAGGAGGAAGGACATTCTCATAGCCGTATTTCTATTCGGTAATCCACTCCAACATGGAGATATTAGCGTGAGGATGCTCTGTGGAGGCTTGGAAACGGTAATACCTGTAGCGTCCCGTTCTTTCCAATGGATAATCCACGAAATTGGGTGGGAGGGGATGTTTCAACGTGAGCAGTGTGACGGCATCACTGAAGTCGCGTTTGTTCGCACCGAGGATGCGGCTGCCAATCAGTTCTTCCGAAAGCCGTATCATGTTCGGCTTGCGTGGGAACTTGCGCGTGAGTGTTAGTGTGGACAAGGTATCGCAATCCTGACCATCGTAATCCGTAAAGGGAACAGGAGAGATGACGGGGTTTTCATCAGACGTGTCGGGAAGCGATACACAGAACGGAGCACCGAACGGGACGAGACCTTGGCCTTCGTAATACACCGGAAAGTAGATGGCATCGGGAACAACGTTTTCAAAGGTCACCGTCTGAGCCGCCGGGTCGATGACTCCCCATGTAACGGGCAATGTCCCCCCGAACTCACGGCTGAACGTGGCCAGATAAGCCAGTCGGTTGTCTGTCTTTGCTGTGATGGGCAGTGTGACGGAGGTCGTTGTGCGGAGGCGCGAAGTGACATCCACGATGCAAGGATTATCCAGCAGCGGAGGAATCGGCTCCCCATCGTTCCGAAGGAAATAGGGCGTGTTCCGTTGTGCACCGTAGAGCTGACGATAGACATTCATTGTTTCAGAGAATGCCAAGTCGCTACTGCCAGGCAGTGAACTCTCGGCGTTAAATTCCTCCCATCCGGCCTTGGCATTGTTCCACACGCTGCAATGATAGTGACGCCCGCTGAAGTTACGATAGCAGACATTGAACTCCACCACTACGGGAAGGCCGCAAGCCCGCAGGATGTTACAGCCGTATGACGCGACGTCCACGCAATCGTGTTTGCCATGCGTATAGAGGTCATAGATGCCGCCCTTCCCCTCGCGCTTCGTATTACCGTTCATACCGCGCAGCCAGTAGATAGCCTGATTGTACGCTTGGACAGCATTACGGACTGTGCTTGCCGTATCGCTACGGACGTACTTCTCAAACACCTCCCCGTATTTCTTTCCCGTCATATTGAAGCCATATCCTTCAATGGCACGATAAGGAAGGATGTATTCCTTGAACTCGTCGAACGACAATTTCCGTGCAAAGGGCGATGAGCGCCACACCTTAAAGGCATGGTCAATATGTCGGACGAGGAAACTGGGCGTGATGATATCCGTGTCCCGGCGTGGTTTCATGTCGCATATCACCTCGGGTAGCGAGTCTTTTTCCATTTCCACCCGATGCTCCTTTTGCATCCTTTCAAGTGAATCCTTCGGAAAGTCGCTCAATGAATGCCCATCTATTACGGAGCCATACAAAGCATCCGATTCTGCCCTCCATGTCTCAACCCTTGAATCCACAGAAACCACCATACCCGTCGAGGTATGGTACTTCATGTTTTCTATCAGGAACTTTGCCGCCTCAGCCTTCTGGGGGCTGAAACGGATGTACTTGTAGTAGAATACGACTGAACGTAGCCTTTCACTCCCTTCAACATTCGCTTGACAGCCAATTAAATGGATTGAAAGACAAATCAAAGAAACAAAGACAAATAAGTAATGTTTTTGGTTCATCCGACAAATGCGTAGTTGTTGTGATGTAACGACAGAATCTTGAGTTCGAAGAACTTTTCATCTCTATATCCGTATGCTTGTCGCTTCATTGTTTTGATTTTATTGTTTATGCCTTCGATTTTTCCTGTAGAGA
>JAFXXQ010000007.1 GCA_017542145.1 Bacteroidaceae bacterium
ATGAGATGTTCAGGAACAGTGCAACATCCTTGATAGTGCCTATGCGGGATAAGTCAACGACGTAGCGGGCAAACTTGTTCGTGTAGCTTCGCTTGCCTGTCACAAAATGGATCTTCTCCTGGCGGATGCAACCACATGACTTGCATTCTATACGCTGTACCTTCATTCGCAGAATCGTTTCTCTATGGCCAACGGGAACACTCCGTATATCCCTGTATATGCTGCCAGAACGGATAATCTTACGACTTTTACATTCCGGACAGCACAATTCATCCTTCCGTGTCTGAATATAATGAATATTTTGATTACCTTTGTACTCTGTTTTGGTACATTCTTGGTGGCGGACACCAAATGCATGATACAGATAGCTGGGATTCATATTACTATGCTTTAGTTAGGGGTAACCAAAGGTAGTGATTTTATCTTAGCTATCTTTCTTATGGTTCATTTATTTGTTGATTTCCTATGCATTTGTCGGATGAACCAAAAGAAAAGCGTAAAAATTATGATTATACGCAAAAAACACCTATTCTATGTTCACTCGCGAGTCTTTTTGGAATTTACATTACAAAGATATGACATACCGTTTGCCGTTTTTCCCACTTCACCCCACAGCGTGTTCTCGTTGCGTTCGGCAGGTTTTTCAGGGTATGGCCTCCCGTTTCCTGTACTGCTCTTCCGCAGCCCAATGGAATAAAATGCCAGCCCAGTGGACTGGGAACGCAGCCCACTGCGTCGTGCCGCCAGTCCACCGGAATAAGCCACGCCCTATAGCCGGCATGGATACAAAATACTGAAATCTGTATTCTATATCCACCGTCCAAGCCGTCAGGGGGTATTCTTACGGATAATCATAAAAAAAAATATTTTTTCTTGCTTTTCCTATTATAAAGAGGTAATTTTGCAGCCCCTATTACGAAGAAAAGATTATTGTTTTTATAAACGTTTTATTCACAAAAGACTATGGCAAATAGTAAAGAAAGACTGTTCGCTGAGTTTGCGCCGACTACCACCGAAGAGTGGATGGAGAAAATCACCGTCGATTTGAAAGGCGCCGACTTTGCGAAGAAACTCGTTTGGCGCACAAACGAGGGATTCAACGTGCAGCCGTTCTATCGGTTGGAAGACATCGAGGGACTGGCTACGACGCGGGCTCTGCCGGGCGAATTCCCCTACGTCCGCGGTACCAAGAAAAACAACAACGTTTGGTTCATCCGCCAGAACATCGAGGTGACGTGCCCGAAGGAGGCCAACGAGAAGGCCCTCTACGTGCTGGAGCGTGGCGTGGATTCGCTGGGTTTCCACTTCAAGGGCAAGGACGTCAGCGCCGAGTTCATCGAGACGTTGCTGGACGGCATCGTGTGCACAGCCGTTGAACTGAACTTCAAGACCTGCGCCCGCCGCGCCGTGGAACTGGCTGGTATCCTGAAGGCTTACTTCACCAAGAAGGGCTATGACCTGAAGGAAGTGAAGGGCTCTATCAACTTCGACCCGCTGAACGGCATCGTGAGCCGCGGCAAGGATGTCAGCGACTTCACGGAAACGCTGAAGGCCGTCGTGGAGGCCTGCGAAGAGATGCCGGGCTTCCGCCCCGTGGCTGTCAATGCCGTGAACCTCTGCAACGCCGGTGCCTACATCTACCAGGAGCTGGGCTATGCGCTGGCCTGGGGTAACGAGTACATGCAGCTGATGACTGAGGCAGGCGTGCCTGCCGACAAGGCTGCACGGGCCATCAAATTCAACTTCGGCATCAGCGGCAACTACTTCTTCGAAATCGCGAAGTTCCGCGCCGCCCGCATGCTGTGGGCTCAGATTGTGAAGCAATATGAGCCGAAATGCGACTGCGCCTGCAAGATGGTGGCTCACGCCGAGACGAGCACGTTCAACATGACCGTATTCGACGCCCACGTGAACCTGCTCCGCAGCCAGACGGAGGCCATGAGCGCTGCCATCGCCGGTGTGGACTCCATCACCGTCTGCCCCTTCGACAAGACTTACGAGACCCCCGACGCCTTCAGCGAGCGCCTGGCACGCAACCAGCAGCTGCTGCTCAAGGAAGAGAGCCACATGGACAAGATTGTCGACCCGTCGGCCGGCAGCTACTACATCGAGACGCTCACCAACAACCTCGCCAAGGAGGGTTGGAAGCTGTTCCTCGCCATCGAAGAGGACGGAGGCTTCCTCGCCCAGGCCAAGGCCAACAAGGTGCAGCAGGCTGTCAACGCCAGCGGCAAGGCCCGTCACGAGGCTGTCAGCAAGCGCAAGGAAATCCTGCTCGGCACCAACCAGTACCCCAACTTCAACGAACTGGCCAACGGCAAGAAGCCTGTCAGCCCCTGCTGCTGCAGCTGCTCAGAGGAAGCTCCCGCCTACGAGAAGCTCGACTTCCATCGCGCCGCCAGCGAGTTTGAGGCTCTGCGTCTGCAGACCGAGAAGAGCGGCCGCCGTCCCAAGGCGTTCATGCTCACCATCGGCAACCTCGCCATGCGCCAGGCCCGCGCCCAGTTCTCGTGCAACTTCCTCGCCTGCGCCGGCTATCAGGTCATCGACAACCTCGGCTTCAAGACCGTCGAAGAAGGCGTAGACGCCGCGCTGAAGGCCGAGGCCGACATCGTGGTGCTCTGCTCGAGCGACGACGAGTATGCCGAGTATGCCATCCCCGCCTTCCAGTACCTGAACGGACGGGCCATGTTCATCGTGGCCGGTGCCCCCGCATGCATGGACGACCTCAAGGCCGCCGGCATCGAGCACTTCATCCATGTCCGCTGCAACGTGCTGGACACGCTGAAGAACTTCAACGCTATTCTGAACATCAAATAATGAGGAGGACTGAGCTATGAGAAAAAATTTCAAAGATATCGATATCTGTGCCGGTTTCACCGCTCAGAATGGTGCCGAATGGCAAAAGGAGAATCACATCGAGGCGAACTGGCGCACGCCTGAGCTCATCGACGTGAAGCCTGTCTATACAAAGGAAGACCTCGAGGGCATGGAGCATCTGAATTATGCCGCCGGCATCGCCCCCAACCTCCGTGGCCCCTACTCAACGATGTACGTCATGCGTCCTTGGACTATCCGCCAGTACGCCGGTTTCTCGACGGCTGAGGAGTCCAACGCCTTCTACCGCCGCAACCTCGCCTCGGGCCAGAAGGGTCTGTCGGTCGCTTTCGACCTCCCCACCCACCGCGGCTACGACCCCGACCACGAGCGCGTCGTCGGCGACGTCGGCAAGGCCGGTGTCTCCATCTGCTCGCTGGAAAACATGAAGGTGCTCTTCGACGGCATCCCTTTGAACAAAATGTCCGTCTCGATGACGATGAACGGTGCCGTGCTGCCCGTCCTCGCCTTCTACATCAACGCCGGCCTTGAGCAGGGTGCCAAGCTGGAGGAGATGGCCGGGACCATCCAGAACGACATCCTCAAGGAGTTCATGGTGCGTAACACCTACATCTATCCGCCCGCGTTCTCCATGAAGATTATCTCCGACATCTTCGAATACACCTCGAAGAACATGCCGAAGTTCAACAGCATCTCCATCTCCGGCTACCACATGCAGGAGGCTGGTGCTACAGCCGACATCGAAATGGCCTACACGCTGTCCGACGGTCTGGAGGACCTCCGTGCCGGAGTCAAGGCTGGCATGAGCGTCGATGCCTTCGCTCCCCGCCTCTCGTTCTTCTGGGCCATCGGCATGAACCACTTCATGGAGATTGCCAAGATGCGCGCCGCCCGTATGCTCTGGGCAAAGATTGTCCACAGCTTCGACCCGAAGAACCCGAAGTCACTCGCCCTGCGTACCCACTCGCAGACGTCTGGCTGGAGCCTCACCGAGCAGGACCCCTTCAACAACGTGGGCCGTACCTGCATCGAGGCCATGGCCGCCGCCCTGGGCCACACCCAGAGCCTCCACACCAACGCCCTCGACGAGGCCATCGCCCTGCCGACGGACTTCAGCGCACGCATCGCCCGCAACACCCAGATATACATCCAGGAAGAGACCTACGTCTGCAAGAACGTCGACCCGTGGGGCGGCAGCTACTACGTCGAAAGCCTCACCAACGAGCTCGCCCACAAGGCCTGGGAGCACATCCAGGAGATCGAGAAGCTGGGCGGCATGGCTAAGGCCATCGAGACCGGACTGCCCAAGATGCGCATCGAGGAGGCTTCTGCCCGTACGCAGGCTCGCATCGACAGCGGCGTGCAGACCATCGTCGGCACCAACAAGTACCGTCTGGAGAAGGAAGACCCCATCGACATCCTCGAAGTCGACAACACCGCCGTGCGTCTTGAGCAGATTGAAGGGCTCAAGAAGCTGCGTGCCGAGCGCGACGAGGCTGCCTGCAAGGCCGCCCTCGCCGAGATTACGAAGTGCGTCAAGGATTTCAACGACGGCAAGCGCAGCGAGAACAACCTGCTCGACCTCGCCGTCAAGGCCGCCGGCCTGCGTTGCACCCTGGGCGAAATCAGCGATGCCTGCGAAGCTGTCGTGGGCCGTTACAATGCCATCATCAGAACCATTTCAGGAGTGTACAGTTCAGAGACCAAGAAGGACAGCGAGTACCAGCGTGCTTGCGCCCTCACCGAAGAGTTTGCCAAGAAGAACGGTCGTCGTCCGCGCATCATGATTGCCAAGATGGGTCAGGACGGCCACGACCGTGGTGCCAAGGTAGTCGCCACCGGCTATGCCGACTGCGGCTTCGACGTGGACATGGGACCCTTGTTCCAGACGCCCGCCGAAAGCGCCAAGCAGGCTGTGGAGAACGACGTCGATGTGCTCGGCGTCAGCTCGCTGGCTGCCGGTCACAAGACGCTCATCCCGCAGGTCATCGAGGAGCTCAGGAAGCTGGGCCGCGAGGATATCATGATCATCGCCGGCGGCGTTATCCCCGCCCAGGACTATGACTTCCTCTACAAGGCTGGCGTCGCCGCCGTCTTCGGACCCGGCTCCAACGTCTGCACCTCCGCCGCCAAGATCTGCGAACTCCTGATGGAGGAATAATCTCTTCCTTAGTTAAGAGTTAAGAGTTAAGAAAAAAAGTCCTGTATGCGGCCAGGCTTACAGAGCTATTTTTCTTAACTCTTAACTTTTAATTCTTAACTATGCCCTAAAATGCCCTCCCCTTATCTGCAAGTTGACCACCTGACGAAGTCCTTCGGCGAGCATGTGCTCTTCGAGGACATCTCGTTCGGTGTAGCACAGGGGCAACGCATCGGCCTCATCGCCAAGAACGGCACAGGCAAAAGCACCCTTTTAGACATCCTAGCCGGCGTGGAGGGCTATGACAGCGGCTCCATCGTCTACCGCAGCGGACTCAGCATCGGCTACCTCCCCCAGACTCCCACGTTCGCTCCGGCGGGGACCATCGCCGACCTCTGCCCCTCGCACGAGCTGCAGGCGCTGCTCCACGTCCTGGGCATCACCGACACCTCGCTCCCCGTCGGCCAGCTCTCCGGCGGACAGCAGAAGCGGGTGGCGCTGGCCAGGGTGCTCGTCGGCAAGCCCGATTTCCTCATCCTCGACGAGCCCACCAACCACCTCGACCTCTCCACCATTGAATGGCTCGAGAGCGAGCTTTCGCACAGCAGTTCCACGCTGCTCATGGTCACCCACGACCGCTATTTCCTCGACCGCATCTGCTCCGTCATCATGGAGCTTGACGACAATACCGTCTACACCTATTCGGGCAACTACTCCTACTATCTGGAGAAACGCCAGGAGCGAATCGATGCCCGCAATGCCGAGATTGCCCGCGCCAATAACCTCTACCGCTACGAGCTCGACTGGATGCGCCGTATGCCCTGTGCTCGCGGCCACAAGGCCCGCTACCGTCAGGAAGCCTTCTACGAGCTGGAGAAGAAAGCCCATCAGTTAATCCGCGACGAGCACATCGACCTCCGCACCCAAGCCGGCTACATCGGCAACAAAATCATCGAGCTGAACGACGTTAGCTTCTCCTATAATAATAAGGAAACGAAGCCCATCCTCTCCCACTTCACCTACACCTTCTCGCGCTACGAGAAGCTCGGCATTGTGGGCGACAATGGCACGGGCAAGACCACCTTCCTCCGCCTGCTGATGGGCGAACTCACCCCCACCACCGGCACCATCAACGTAGGCACCACCGTCCGCTTCGGCTACTACAGCCAGCAGGGTCTCATCCCCGTCGGCCAGCAAAAGGTCATCGACGTTGTCCGCGACATTGCCGACTACATCCCCATGAGCGACGGCTCGACCCTCTCTGCCTCGCAGCTCCTGCAGAACTTTCTCTTCACGCCAAAAAAGCAGTACGACTACGTCCACAAGCTCAGCGGAGGCGAACGACGGCGCCTCTACCTCTGCACGGTGCTCATGCGGAACCCTAATTTTCTCATCCTCGACGAGCCGACCAACGACCTTGACATCCTTACCCTGCAGATACTCGAAGAATACCTCCGTTCGTGGAAAGGCTGTCTCATCGTCGTCAGCCACGACCGCTACTTCATGGACAAGATGGTCGATCACCTCCTCGTCTTCGACGGCACAGGCGTCGTCCGCAACTTCCCTGGCAACTACAGCCAGTACAGAGAAGAGGCAACTGACAGATCGACAAATAAAAAAGCGACAGACTATCAGACTAACAGACCGGCAGATAAATGCGCCACAAAGGGAGAGTCATCATCTGATAGTCAGAAGTCTGACAAACCCCGCCGCATGACCTTCAAGGAACGGCGCGAGTTTGAGCAGCTCGACACCGACATCGCCGCTCTCGAAGCTGAGAAGAAACAACTGGAAGAAGCCCTCTGCAGCGGCACGCTCACCGTCGAAGCACTCACCGCTGCCTCCAAGCGCCTCCCCCTCCTCAACGCCGAACTTGACGAGAAGTCCATGCGCTGGCTCGAACTCAGCGAACTTGCTTAATCTAGGAACCACAGCATTTTTTCGCGGCCCTTAACTCTGCATGCTCAGCGCAGTACGTTATCGGCTCAGCGCAAGGCGTTATACTTTCAGGAAAATCTTTTTGCGATAGAGGAAATAGAGGAAGAGCCAGCAGACGACGATATAGGCGACCTCAGTAAAGAAGGGTTGTGCGTTTTCGGGCATAAGACCGACGAGACCGCCGAAAATGCGCTTAGAGGTGTAACCAAAATTGATGAAGCGCTGGCCAAGATAGATGGTGATGGAGTTCATGCCTATGACGGTGAAGAACTTCGCCCACCGACGATGCCCCCGGACATCCATAATCCAATAGAAAAGGGCAAACATCAGCACGGAATAAGCACCGACGACAAGAACGAAACTGCTCGTCCAGATCTTTTTGTTGACAGGGAAATCGAGGCTCCAAAGGAGGCCGAGACCTAGGAGGATCACCCCTGCCACGACCATGCCGAGAGCCTTTTTGCCTGGGGTGAGACCAGCGCGTTCGCTCTTTACCCATTCGCCGGTGAACATGCCGAGCAAGGCGGTGGCGATGGCGGGAATAGTGCTGAGGATGCCCTCAGGGTCGTAAGTGGGGGTATAGATATGGCCCGGAAGGAGTACACGGTCGAGGTAGCCGATAATAGAACCCTGAGCGGTGAGGATGTCTGCGCCGGCAGCATCAGGGGCAGGAATGAAGCGTGCCACAAGCCAATAACCGATGAGGAGTAAAGAGGTGATGACGACACGCCATTGCCAGCGGCTGTGCATGAAGATGAGGGCAGCGAACATCCAGGCGATGCCGATGCGAGCCAATACGCTGGGAATACGGATGTGGGCGAAGTCAAGATGATCGAGGAGGCCGTTGTAGAGCAAGCCGAGGACGAAGAGCGTCAAGCCGCGGCGGATGACTTTCCAGTGTATGGCACCCTCGGACTTGTGCTGATTGCGCTGCTTAGCCAACGAGAAGGGGAACGAGATGCCTGCAATGAAGAGGAAGAGAGGGAAGATCGTATCGTGGTGGACAAGGCCGTTCCACTCCACGTGTTCCATCTGCCGGGCGAGAGCCTCGGTGAACGAGCCAGGGAACCATTGGGCGAGCGCTGCCAGAAGTCCGGCACCGCCCATGATGAAGAACATGTCGAAGCCCCTGAGGGCATCCAACGACTCTAAACGTTTGGAAGGTGATTTGGTTTTCATGTTACCTGACGATTGTTTTATGTCCGTTGACAATATAAAATGATTTCATTCGGTTAATCGGTTATTGAATGGCCATAGTCAGTGTCGGTGAGGACGTACGTCGATGTGCCCTCGGAGCCGAAGCGGTGGAACTCGCCCTTGAAGGTGTAACTGTCATCGTCGTAGGGACTATGCGTGGCGGGAGTGTCGTAGTAGAAAATAAGGTAACGCCCGTCGTCAAACACGAATCGGACGCTGTCGCTATAGATGTAGTTCCTGAGAACGACGCCCGTATTCTCTTTTCCTGCGCGTCCCAGTCCGCCGTCTTCATAAAGGGTGACCTTCTCGCCAGCGGGGATGGTGATGCCGTCGGGATTGAGGAAGTAGCAATGGCGGATGCTGTCGATGGGTGAAACAAAATACATGTCGGCGGTGTCCGTCAGGGCTACAATAGTGACGTCGTGCGACGAGTCGTTCTGAAACACGTAGTTCTGACGAAAGCCTGGGTCACAGGACATCAGCAAAGGAGCTAACAGCAAAAAAGTGAAAAACTTTCTTTTCATCGTCGATTGTCCACACAAAATCGGCTACAAAGATAGTGAGAGCCGAGCGAAAAAGCAAAATAATATGAAATAAAAAAGGATTGGCTTGCGCCTATCCTTTGTAGCGGGACTCAGGATTGAACTGAGGACCTCATGATTATGAATCATGCGCTCTAACCAGCTGAGCTATCCCGCCATCGCGTCCATTTCTGGAAAAGCGGCGCAAAGGTACAGGGATTTTCTGACACGTGCAACTTTTTTTCCATTTTTTTATGGCGGACGGACGATTTTGATGTTTTTCAGAAATAATCTTGAAGAAAATTTGTTTTCCTTAACAGAATTGCTTATCTTCGCGGCAAAATCAATCGCAAGACCATGGAGAAAATTCACTTAGAATTTCCGTTGAACAGCAACTCCCGTTCCATGATCTGGGATAGGGTGGGAACAACGGGCGGTTTGGAAGTCTGGATGGCCGACCGCGTAACAGAGGATGAGGAAGGCGTCTATACGTTCCATTGGGGTCGCAACGAAACCCGGCAGGCAGTACTTGTGTCAAAACGCATCGGAACCTACGTTCGTTTCCACTGGATTGACGAACCGCCGAGGACCTTCTTCGAACTGCGCATTTCTTTCAACGAACTGACGAATACCTTTATTCTTGAAGTGACGGAACAGACGAACGACGAGGACATCGAGGGCTTGACCCAGCTCTGGGAGAGCTTCGCCGAGAAACTTACGCGACGTGGAGGGATATAGGAAATGCGCTTCATGCAACGCATAAGACTTAACGAACACCTCCTTCAGCCTTCATTAAACATCAGCTTTCATTGAACTTCAGCCTTCATTGAACTTTTTCTGTTCATTCACACCACGCTTACATCCATCCGTCAGCTACGTTAAACGTTAAACATTCAACGTTAAACGAAAATAAATCCTTTGTTTCTTTTTTCTCCCTTTCTTTTGTGTTAATTTTGCAGCTTGAAACAAATTAACCCGTTTCTGCGTGCACTTGAAAAGACTTGACCTATTTGTGCTGAAGAGTTTCGGTATCATGTTTATCGGGACGTTCTTCATCTGTCTTTTCATCTTCGTCATGCAATTCCTTTGGCTGTATGTCGACGAGATGGTGGGCAAGGGGCTGTCGCTGGACGTGCTGGGCAAGTTTTTTTATTATGCCACGCTGACGCTGGTGCCGCGCTCGCTGCCGCTTGCTATCCTGCTGGCGGCGCTGATGACGTTCGGCAACTTCGGCGAGCGTGTGGAGCTGACGGCCATGAAGGCATCGGGTATCCCCCTGCTGCGTGTCATGCGGCCGCTCATCATCTTCTGCATCCCGCTCTGCTTCGCGTCGTTCTATTTCCAGAATGTCATCATCCCCGACTCGCAGCTGAAGCTCAACACGCTGCTCGTCTCCATGAAACAGAAGTCGCCCGAACTGGAGATTCCCGAGGGGGCGTTCTACGACGGCATCGAAGGCTACAACCTCTTCGTCGACCACAAGAACCGCGACACGGGCATGCTCTACGGTGTCATCATCTACAACTTCACCGACGGCTTCGACAATGCCCACATCATCAAGGCCGACTCAGGACGTCTGGAGACCACCGCTGACAAGAACTTTCTGAAGATGACGCTCTACCACGGCGAGCAGTTCGAGAACTTCAAGACGGACAACATCAACCGGAAGAACATCCCCTACCGCCGCGAGGTGTTCGGCACAAAGACAATGCTCATCGCCTTCAACGACGAGTTCAGCGTTCAGGAGGCGGGGTTCCTGAGCGCCAGCGCCTCCACCAAGACCATGCGGCAGCTGGTCATCGACCGCGACTCGCTTCTGCACGACCAGGACAGCATCGGCCGTGCCTACTTCAGCACCCTCAAGAGCGGCACCTACAACGTCTATTCCATCACGGCACAGGACAGTACCCGCATGAAGGAACAGCGCGTCACCCGCCTCAACATGGACAGCGTCTATCAGTCTGCCACCCGCGACCAACAGCTGAGATGGCGCACCACCGAGAAGTCGAAGATTGAGAACATGCACTCCGAGACCACGCTGAAGAAACGCTCCGTCTATCTGGCCGACAAGAACATCCGCAAGCACCGCATCGAGTGGTGGAACAAGATTGTGCTCTCGCTGGCGTGTATGGTGTTCTTCTTCATCGGTGCCCCACTGGGTGCCATCATCCGCAGGGGTGGGCTGGGCGTCTCCATCCTGGTGTCGGTGCTCATCTTCATCATCTACTACATCCTCGACTCGAACGGCGGCAAGATGGCCCGCGAGGGCGAGATGACCGTGTGGTTCGGCCGCTGGATGAGCACGATGGTGCTGGCGCCGATGGGAGCGTTCTTCACCATCAAGGCCAACCGCGACAGCACCGTCTTCAATGCCGATGCCTACAAAGCCGCCGTCCGCTGGCTCATTGCCAAGCCCGAGCAGCGCCACGTCAGCGGCAAGGAGGTCATCATCGACGACCCCGACTATGCCGCCTGCTCCCTCCAGATGGACAGCCTCTCCGCGGCTTGTGAGGCATGGCGTACCCATCGCGACTGGCGGCGGCCGCCCCACTACGTCCGCTTCTTCACGGGCGACCACCGCGACAATGCGCTGGAGGCCGTTTCGGAACAGCTGGAGCGTCTTGTCAACACGCTTGGCAACAGCCGCGACGCCTTTGTCATCAACAAGGTCAACGACTACCCCTTGTTCAGTTCCCGCGACCACGTCTGTCCCCTGCCCCCCGGCTGGCTGTCAGTGGCAGCGGCGGTCCTTGTCCCTGTCGGGGTGCTGCTATGGCTGCGGGCCACGTTCTTCACCCGTCGCCGGGCCTCCAACCTTGCTGCCATCGTCAAGACCAATGCCGAGCTGCAGCAGATTTTTCTTGAAAGACGATTGATTAACAATTACATAAACTAATAGAATAAGAACATGAATCCCCTATCCGACCGAGTCAACCGACTCCACCCCTCCGCCACCTTGGCCATGTCAGCCCGCAGTGCCGAGCTGAAGGCCCAAGGCGTCGATGTCATCAACATGAGCGTCGGCGAGCCCGACTTCAACACCCCCGACCACATCAAGGCTGCCGCCGTGCGTGCCGTCGAGGAGAACTGGAGCCGCTACAGCCCCGTGCCCGGCTACCCCGCCCTGCGCGAGGCCATCTGCGCCAAGCTGAAGAACGAGAACGGCCTCGACTTCCGTCCCTCGCAGATTGTGGTCTCCAACGGCGCCAAGCAGAGCGTGGCGGGTGTGCTGATGGCCCTTGTCGGCAACGGCGACGAGGTCATCGTCCCCGCGCCCTACTGGGTCAGCTACCCCGAGATGGTGCTGATGGCCGACGGCAGCCCCGTTGCCATCCCCACCGACATCGAGCACGACTTCAAGGTGAGCGCCGCGCAGCTCGAGGCCGCCATCACGCCCCGCACGAAGGCCATCATCCTCTGCTCGCCCAGCAACCCCACCGGCTCCGTCTATACCCGCGACGAGCTGGCAGCCCTGGCCGACGTCCTTGCCCGCCACGAGCAGGTGTGGATTATTGCCGACGAAATCTACGAGCACATCAACTACCTCGGCCGTCACGAGAGCATTGCCCAGTTCGCTGCCGTCCGCGAGCGCACCGTCATCATCAACGGCGTCTCCAAGGCCTATGCCATGACGGGCTGGCGCATCGGCTTTGCCGCGGGCCCCGAGGTGGTCATCAAGGCCGTCAGCAAGCTGCAGGGCCAGTACACCAGCGGCCCGTGCTCTGTGTCGCAGAAGGCCGCCGAGGCTGCCTACACCGGTCCCCAGCAGCCCGTCGAGGCGATGCGCCAGGCGTTCCAGCGTCGCCGCGACCTCATCGTCAGCCTCGCCAGGGAGGTGCCGGGCTTCGAGGTCAACCACCCCGAGGGCGCCTTCTACCTCTTCCCCAAGTGCAGCGCCCTGTTCGGCAAGACCGACGGCGACCGTGTCATCCGCACCGCCGACGACCTTGCCCTCTACCTGCTCGACGTGGCGCATGTGGCGTGCGTGGGCGGCGACAGTTTCGGTGCCCCCGAGTGCATCCGCCTCAGCTATGCCACTTCCGACGACAACATCCGCCGCGCCATGAGCCGCATCCGCGAGGCCGTTGCCCGACTACGCTAAGTCCCCCACCACCCCGTTTTCCATTCATCATCTTTCATCCTATGAAACGAATCATTCTCTCCCTCCTCTCCCTTCTGTTTGCAGCCGGCCTGTCGGCGCAGGTCTGCGAAGGGCTCAACGTCGTCACCTTCCGCGTGGGCGACAACAGTGTCTCCAGCCCCGATGCCGGCACCCCCACGCTGAGCGTCACCTACGAGTACGAGTTCCTCGAGGACGCCTTCGACATCGAGAGCCTCTGCCTCGGTGCCGGCGCCCAGTTCGGTTTCCGCAGCTATCGCCGCACGCTCGCCTACTCCGGCTTCTACCACGCCTACAAGAACCTCATGTATGCCCTCCGCGCCACGGCCCACTACGACATCCTCGGCGAGTTCTTCGGCATGCACTCCGACCATGTCGACACCTATGCCACCGTCTCCTTCGGCATGGAGCGCGAGCATCACACCTACCGCGACGCCCGCACGAACGACATTGCCTACAACAAGGAGGGCAACGAGACCGTGCCCGGCGGCTGGCGCAACCTCTACCGCCCGGGCGTGCAGGTGGGCTGCCGCTACTGGTTCACGCCCAACTTCGGTGCCACTGCCGAGGCCGGCTTCGACGGCTTCTCCTTCTTCAACGTCGGCGTCTCCGCCTGCTTCTGAGCGGGGGTGTGTATCCAAAATGACGAAAAAGGATACAAAGGATACAGGATACAAGGATACGCTTTAACTATAGTTAAGAGTTAAGAGTTCATAGTTCATAGTCGGGGGAGTCCAGCCGCACAAGACGATGAGCCCCGAGCAAACCCATGCACTATGAACTCTTAACTATGCACTATGCACTCTTAACTCTTAACTATGAACTCTTAACTATGAACTATGAACTAAAAAGAGTTCCCCCGTCGAGGGGGATACTCTTTTTACGCCAGCAGTTCGCTGGGCACGCGCTTCAGCTGGCGGTTGGTGCGGACGTAGCGGAGCAGGTCGGCATCGGCACGGAAGCGGATGCCGCAGCCGCGGATGTACGTGCTGGGCTCGAACGTCTCCAGCGGGATGACACTCTGCGCGAAGCACCTCGAGTTGAGGTTCACCTGCAGCGCGCCGATCTCCTGGAGCACCACGCGCTGGCCCTGGAGCAGGTGCAGCTTGATGAACTCCTTGGCGGCGGTCAGCACGGCCACGATGTCGGCCTTCGTCACCGTAGTGGCAAACTGGATGTCGTCGGCGAGGCTCTTGAAGTCGTAGTCGCCGGTCTTCACGGCGCGGTTGGTGGCGTAGTCGACGCCCTGGGCACCGCGGGGGTTACTGCACCCCACAATCTGATAAGTAACTGGCATGGCACACAAGATTTAGATAGTTAGACAATCGGATTAACAACTCTCTCGATGAACGTTCACGGTGCAAAGGTAGTCATTTTTTCAATATCTACCAAACATTTTCGCCATTTTTTGTTAAAATATCGCGGAATTTTATAAATTTTCACAATAGTTAATGCGTATCCTTGTATCCTTGTATCCTGTATCCTTTCGGCTCACGCGACGCGCGCAGTATATATATCTATATATATGGAAATATATTATATATATATTATATATAAATAATACTTACCTCTTTCCAATATATTATAATACCGCGCGCGTGCAAAAGGGTGAGGATACAAGGATACAAGGATACAAGGATACGCTTTAACATTCCCCCCGCCGCGCCCGTCCTTCTACCGCGTGCACGCCCCCGGCTGCCGCACCGGCCCGCCCTACGGCGGCTTGCGAAGGACCTACGGCGGCAGTGGCCACGCCCCCTTCTACGCCCGCCACGCCCCCTTCTAATTGTTAATCTGCAATCGTTCAGGTTATGAACCATGACTTGTGAATTATGAACTATGAACTAAAAAAGTTTGCATTTCTCCCCGCCAAGCGTTTGCATTTTCCCGCAAAATCACTATATTTGCAGTCTCAAACCAACGAAAAACCCGTATGTACGAATCATCATCACCTGCTATAGGGAACTTTACACTTTAAATAAATCGCTATGATACAAGACGTTACAAAGTGCCACATTTATGAGATTTTCTCAAGTGAAGGGATTTTTTATTATTCCATTCCGAAATATCAACGTGAATATACATGGAACAAAAGAGAATGGGAAGCTCTCTACGATGACATCAGTGAAAACAATAATGAATACTTTATCGGTTCCATTATCTGTATCCCCCTTGGCGATACGATAAAACCGTACATGGAAGTTATAGATGGACAGCAGCGATTGACTACCATCAGTTTGTTGTTAGCGGCATTATATCGCAAGTTGTACACTTTCAAGGAAAGTATCAGTGAAGATGACGAAGATGTATTGCCATCAATAAGAAAGGCACTCACAAGCAGGATTTCTCCTAATGAAATGAAAGTTGTTCCACAAATTCAGAGCTGGAACAAAGATGACTATGATGTGGTGATGAATGAAATTGGCTTGAAAAGAAGTTTAGCAACAAAACACCCATATTATTCTTCAAGAAAAATATACCGTTGCTTAAACTATTTCCTTTCTCGCATCAGCAATGAAATGGAAGGATATGATGTTGAAGCATCTATAGAGTTTCTAAAGAATAAAATTGAAAAAGTAAAACAAGCCATGCTTGTCAAGATAGAGGTGTCGACCCATTCCGACGCTTATGTTCTGTTTGAGTCCCTAAACAACCGAGGTACTCCACTGACGGCCATAGACCTGATGAAGAACTTGATTATGGCTCGTGCAGAAAGCAATAATCTTACCGTAGATGATTGCTTCAACCGCTGGAAGCAGTTGCTTTCCAACCTTTCGGAAGACTATGGAATTCAAGAGCGCTTCTTCCGTCAGTATTACAACGCATTCAAGCATAAACTGAATGAACCCTTCCAAAGCCCAAATGAAAGGAGGAAAGACCCGCTGGGCGTAATTGCCACACGATCAAACTTGCTAAATATCTTCGAATCCCTTATCAATAAAAATCTACCCGTTTTCCTTGATGACGTCCTTCAGTGTGGCAAGATTTATTCATGGCTGATTCTTAATGATGATGATGACGAAGAGAACACCTACAAGAAAGCTTTGGAAAAACTAGATCACATTCAAGGGGCGCCATCGTACCTGCTTCTTTTGTACCTAATTAAGAACAAAGTAGAACTGCAGATAAATGATGACCAAATCAATGAACTAATTCTTTTACTGGCAAAGTATTTTGTTCGTAGAAATATAACCGACTATCCCAACACGCGCGATTTAACGCGCATCTTTATGGAAATCATCAACAAAATTGAAGGAACAAATCCAAAAGGAGAAGCCGTCTTTAATCTAATAATTGACCACTTAAGTAACGACTCAAATTGTGCCTCTAACGAACAGTTCGAGAAAAGTCTTAAAGGCGACATCTATAAAGACAATGTTGGTGCTACCCGTTATATCCTTTGCGAATTGGCCGAACGTGCCATGACACAAGAGTCGTGGACCGATCTTTGGAAACGAACTGATAAAAAAGTCTATGTATGGACAATAGAGCATATTTTCCCCGAAGGAGAAAATGTACCCCAGTGCTGGGTTGACATGATAGCTAATGGAGATACGGCTTTGGCAAATAAATACCGGGAAGATTATACGCATAAGATAGGAAATCTGACAATAACAGGATATAACAGTTCTTTGGGAAATAAATCTTTTGTCGAGAAACGCGACAGAAAAAGTAAGGATGGCCAGCGTTATATCGGGTACAAAAATGGCTTAGAAATCAACAAAGAAATAGCCGAGAAAGAGACATGGACAATAGACAACATTAAGGAACGTACCAAAAAGCTGATAACAGAATTACTAAAAGTCTACAAGTTCCCAGGAGATGAATATAAATGATTTATAAGGTTTTTTCAAGGAGGATATATTTTAGCAGATAATTGTTGTGTAAGAGACCGCCCTTGATGCAAGAGACACTCGTGGCCCACAGAAATTTCAGACGATGAGCGACAATACAGACAAAAAGCAGCCCACCGTACAGCACTATGCCGACGGCACAGCAAGCGTGATGCGCAAGGCCGTAGTATATACAGAACTACGGTTCTACAAGCGCAGCGATGTGCTGTATCAGCTGACGCAGGTGTTCTGTCAGCGCTACCTGCCCCGCTATGGCGACCGCACCGTCGACCAGATGGTGCAGGCCGCACGCAGCACCAAGCAGAACATTGCAGAGGGCAGCACCGACGGGCAGACATCCGCCGAGACAGAGCTGAAGCTGCTGGGCATAGCCCGCGGCAGCAACCAGGAACTGCTGGAAGACTATCAGGACTATCTGAAACGGAAGGGCCTAACGGAATGGTTCGGACACAACGAACGTTTCGACCGCCTGCACCGTTTCTGCCAAGACCACACCCACTGGGACGACTACCGCCCCCTGACGGAGCGTATGAACGACGAGGAACTGGCCAACATGGCCATCTGCTTGTGTCATCAGGTGGACAAGGCGATGGCAAAATACATCGAGAAAAAAGACCGCGAGTTCACCACCGAAGGCGGCATCCGCGAGCGCATGACCGCAGCCAGGCTCGGCCAGCGCGAGACGCAACGGCAGACCATTGAGCGCCAGGCCGCTGAGATAGCCGCCCTTCGCCAGGAGAACGCCCGCCTGAAAGAGATGCTCAGAGAAGCCGGAAATTCCGGAAATTCCGGAGACTCCGGATAATCCGGAAATCCCGGAAAGCCCGGCGAACCCGCCGCTGCAGCCAACGAAATCTGTTCCCCCTCCCCCCGTCAAGGCCAGCCCTTGACGGGGGTTTCTTTTGATTGTTTCTTTGCGCTGAAACAGCGCGTCCGCCATCGCACCGGTAAACCCCTGACAGGGTTTCGCACGCATGGTGGATGCACGAAATGCGCAAAGCCATGCAAAAGAACTACAAAACCACTGCGAGAGAAACCGCTGAACAGCGGAAGAAACAACGTGATGCGCGGGCGGCAAAAGCCCGCCGGAAAACAGAGTCGAGAAAAGCGAAGCGACGGCAGCCGTACTCCGACAGCACATGCCTCGTCGATCTGGTGAGGCCGGAGCACTACCTCCGCCTGAGGCAGCTGATGAAGGAGCTGCAGCCCTTCCTCGCCGACGGCGCAAGGACGGCACGCAGCCCCTGCCTGACGTTCGACCTCGCGAAGCTGGAGGGACAGCGGAAGATGGTCTATATTGCCCTTGCCGTATTCCTGTTTGGCGACAAGGACAAGAGGGTGCTGAAGGTGTCGTTGGCGGCCTTCGCCCGGTACCTCACAGACCCACGCCACAGCAATTTTTCGCCAAAACATAACACGCTGACAGACAAACTTCAAAAGACCCGAAAAATGCTCGGTTTAACATAGTTTTGCAATCTGGGGAGACGGCCATTCCTTTCACTTGTATAGGAGTATCGCCGTATCTTTGCATCGACAATCGTAAAGCAACAGACACTATGGCAAAAGCAATCCGTAAAAAACAACAGCTTGAGGTGGGCCGCCGCTACCGGGGTAGCGCAGTCCTGAACGAGTATGGCGAGTTTGACTTCCGCGCCTACCAGCGTCAGGGAGAGGCAGAGAACGCCATGCGAAAGGTCTTCGAGGTGGACGGCGAGCACTTCCGTTTCGCCGCCTACCGTTCCGACGAGAAAGTGAAAGTGGCAATCCTCGTGCCGCGTGGGGATGCCCGTGAGGTTGAGACGCGGCTTCGCGAACTTTTCATCCTAACCCTTTACAAACTCAGAGAGTATGAACTTTGATATTTTCGACCGCCTGACCGAGACCACGGGCTACCCCTGCACCCGCGACGTCTTCATGAACGTCGCCGACGGCGACAAGGTGAACCGCCTCTGGCGCGGGTGCCAGGAGGCTGCCGCGCGGGGCGACAAGAAGCGGGTGGACGAGCTGAAGCGCCAGCTGCCCTTCATCACCTGGCAGGCATCGTTCAAGGACCACCGCCGCAGCAACGCCAACGCCCTGCCCTCGGGCCTCTTCATGCTCGACGTGGACAAGGTGGAGAACCCCGCCGACTTCCGCGAGAGCGTCATCAAGCCCGCCATCGCCAGCGCCAGGCAGCTGGGCATCGTCGCCATCCACCTCTCGCCCAGCCAGCGGGGGTGGCACTTCGTGGCGAAGTGGCCGCAGGGGGTGACCACCATCGAGGGCTGCCAGCGCTGGCTGACGGCACAGCTGGGCATCATGACCTACGACGAGACGTGCAAGGACTTCGCCCGCGGCTCGTTTGCCGTGCCCCTCGCGGCGTACGACTACCTCGACCCCGTGGGGCTCTTCGAGGAGGAGGGGGAGCCCATCAACAGCCTGGCTGTTGATGGGGGTCAACGGGTCGACGGGGCGACGGGTCAACGGGTCAACGGGTCTACAAGTCAACGAGTCAACAAGTCAACGGACGGAGCAGCGAGAGCAAAGATGTGCTTGCACAATCTTTGCCGAGTCGCGACGGACGAAGAGCGAAGCTCAACGAGTCAACAGGGGCCGCAGGAGAGGACGTTTACGGAGGAGCAGAAGACGTTCAAGTACCGTGAGCACCTCATTTCGGAAATCGCCGCCATGTGGGTGGAGAAGCACGGCGAGCCGCAGCAGGGCGAGCGCCACACCTACTACTACCGGCTGTGCAACATGTTCCGCTACATCACCGACGGCGACGTGGGGGTGATGCTGGCGCAGCTGCCCGACTTCGGCCTCGGCATCACCGAGCGCGAGAAGGAGGCCGAGCACGCCACACGCCGCGCCATGGGCACGCAGATTCCCTACACGTTCTACAAGTTCCTTGTGGACACGGGCATCATCGTGGTGGAGAAGAAGACGGAGCCCGCACCCGGGGTGGACCTCGCCGACATGGACGACGAGGTGAAGCCCGTGCAGCTGCCCTGGCTGCCGCCCGTGTTCCGCGAGTTCTGCAAGAACTGCCCGCCGGACTTCGTCTATCCCACCATCGTCGCCCTGCTGCCCGTGCTGGGCACGCTCGCCACCCGCCTGCGCGCCCACTACCTGGACGGCCGCGAGCACACCACGTCGTTCATCGGCGTCATCTTCGCCCCGCAGAGTGCCGGCAAGTCGTTCGCCCGCGACCTCGTGGGGGTGCTGACGAAAGACCTCCGCCGCCACGACGAAATCAGCATCCTCAAGGAGAAGCAGTACAAGGCCGAGCTGCGCCTGAAGAAGAACAGCGACCAGCTGCCCGAGGACCCCCACACGCCCTACCGCATGGTGCAGGCCGTCATCTCGGTGCCCCGCCTGCTGCAGCGGCAGGAGGATGCCTGCGGACTGCACCAGCTGTCGTTCGTCGAGGAAATCGACACCCTCACGAAGTCGAACGCCGGAGGCTCGTACGCCCAGAAGAGCGACCTCTACCGCCAGGCGTTCGACAATGCCGAGTACGGACAGGACTACATCTCGGTCGATACCTTCACGGGGAGCGTGCGGCTCTACTACAACATCCTGATGCTGGGCACGCCGAAGCAGCTGTACAAGTTCTTCAACGACGCCGAGAACGGCCTCGTCTCGCGCTGCGCCTTTGCCGAGCTGCGGAACCAGGAGTTCGCCCCCATCCCCCACTTCCAGCCGCTCACGGACAAGCAGATGGAGGAGGTGACGAAGGTGATGAACCGCTTCGAGGCCCTGACCTACCGCCGCCGCAACGCCCAGAGCGACGAGTACACCGTGCAGCCCGAGGTGAACATCGACACGAAGATGAAGCCCATCGCCGACGCCCTCGACCGCTGGCTGGAACGTACCAGGGTGGAGGCGCTGAAGAACAACGACGTGGCCTACGACGTCTTCCGCCGCCGCTCGGCCGTCAAGGCCTTCCGCCTGGGCATGGTGTGCGTGGGCATGTACCTGCCCAAGACGCCCGCCCCGAAAATCCTCCAGAAGATTGCCGACTTCTGCCTGTGGTTTGCCGGGCAGGACGCCATGCAGAGCGTCCGCACCTTCGGACAGATGCTCACCGACACCCCGCAGCCAAGCAGCCAGCCCCAGCGCGAAGGACTGCTACAGTCGCTGCCCGACACCTTCTCCGTGGGCGAGCTCATCGCCCAGCTACAGAAACGAGGCCACCGATCCCACCCGAGGGTAGTCATCTACAAGTGGAAGAATGCGGGCCTCATCAAGAAAAACGACGATTTAACTTTTACAAAAATTTTGAAACAATGAAACTACAAGGTTACATTTCAGAAGTTGGCCAGCACACGTCTGGCATCAGTCAAGCAACCGGCAAGGAATGGACTTGCCGCAGCCTCTCGCTCCTCGTGCCCTTCTACACCGACCGCGGCGAGGAGAAGTACGACAACATCGTGGCCGACTACTTCGGCGAAGCCACCGACGACGAGCTGCTCTACATGGTGAACAACCGCACGAAGCTGAACTACACCGTGGCTTTCTCCACCCACACCCACAACGGCCGCCGCTACCAGTCGGCGCGAGTGTGGAACCTCTCAGCAATCGTGTGAAGTCCGTTTTCCGTTTTTCATAATTGTTTTAGGGTTGATTACGTCAGGAACGCCCTGCGCTGCGACAGCGCGGGGTGTTTCCCATTTTTTAAGGAATGTTAATGCGTATCCTTGTATCCTGTATCCTTTGTATCCTTTTTCGTCATTTCACCAGCTGCTGCTGCCAGAAGTCGAGCATGCGGTTGAAGAGGTGGCGGCGGGTGTTGCCGCCGTAGATGGAGTGGTTGCGGTTGGTATAGACCTGCATGTCGAACTGCTTGCCGGCCTGCACGAGGGCTTCGGCATACTCGGCGGTGTTGCGGAAGTGGACGTTGTCGTCGGCCATGCCGTGGACGAGCAGCAGACGGCCCCCGAGCTGCGGGGCACGGACGAGGGCCGACGAGGCATCGTAGCCGCTGCCGTTCTCCTGGGGCGTCTGCATGAAGCGCTCGGTATAGACACTGTCGTAGAAGCGCCAGTCGGTGGGGGGTGCGACGGCGATGCCGGCACAGAAGGGGGCGGGGCTCTCGGACATCGCCATGAGCGTCATGTAGCCGCCGTAGCTCCAGCCCCAGATGGCGATGCGGCTGCCGTCGACATAGGGCTGACGGGCAAGCCACTGGGCAGCGGCAGCCTGGTCGCGCGCCTCGAGGGTGCCGATGTGGCGGTAGGTGCACTTCTTGAAGTCGGCGCCACGTCCCCCGGTGCCGCGGCCATCGACGCAGACGCTGACGATGCCCTGCTGGGCAAGCAGGCACTCCCACGTCATGCCGGGGTAGAAGCCCGAGCCCCACTCGTCCTTGACCTCCTGCGAGCCCGGGCCACTGTACTGGTACATGACGACGGGGAAGCCCGTTGACCTGTTGACCTGTTGACTTGTTGACCCCGAGCCTGCGGGCTTCACCATCCAGCCGTTGAGCTCGACGCCGTCGGCGGTGGTGAAGGTGAAGAACTCGCGCGTGGGCATGCCGGGGGCGCAGAGGCGGTCGGAGAGGGCGCTGTTGTCGATGAGGGTGGCGAGGGTCTTGCCGCCGACGGCCTCGAGGGTGGTGACGGGGGCCTGGGTGAGCGACGAGGCGGTGTGGATGAAGTAGCGGAGGTTCTTCGAGAAGGTGGCGGCGTGGGTGCCGGTCTCGGCGGTCAGCGCGGTGACCTTGCCCTTCTTGTCGGCACGGTAGACGGCACGGCGCAGCGGCGAGGGCTGGTTGCTCTGGTAGAAGACGTCGCCCGTCTTCTCATCGTAGCCGTAGAAGGCGGTGACCTCGTAGCTGCCGCTGGTGAGCGGGCGCTGCAGGGTGCCGTTGAGGTCGTAGAGGTAGAGGTGGTTGTAGCCCGTGCGCTCGCTCTGCAGCACGAAGCAGGTGGGATAGAAGCGGATGGCCTCGTAGGTGGGCTCGGCAAGCCACGTGTCGCACTCCTCGCGCAGGGCAAGGCGGCAGACGGTGCTGCGGGCGTTGGCCACGTAGAGGTCCATGCGGCTCTGGTGGCGGTTGAGGGTGACGACGGCCAGCTGGTTCTGGTTGCCATCGGCATCGGTCTGCCCGGTGAAGGCGATGCGGGGGATATAGCCGTCGGCATCGAGGGGTACGTCAATCTTGCGGGTGACGCTGGACTTGATGTCGAACGAGTGGACGGTGACGACGCTGTTCTTCACGCCCGGCACAGGGTATTTGTAGGTGTAGGCACCGGGGTAGAGGGCATACTCGTCGTGCCGCGGGGCTGCGCCGGCAAAGAGGGGGAAGGAGTACTGGGGGACGTCGCGCTCGACACTCTTCATGTAGGCCAGCATGCGGCTGTCGGCGCTGAAGGCATAGTACTTCGTCTCGCCGAACTCTTCCTCGTACACCCAGTCGGCATGGCCGTTGATGACTTCGTTACGGACACCGTCAGCCGTCACTTGCACCTCGGCATTGTTGAACATCAACTTGATGAGGTAGAGGTTGTTGTCGCGGACAAAGGCTATCATCTTGCCGTCGGGCGAGAAGGAGGGTATCTGCTGCGGACCGCCTTCGGAGAGGGGCGTCATGCGGCGGTTGGCCACGTTGTATATATAATAGGTAGCGGTGAACGAGCGGCGATAGATGGACTTCGTTTCCGTCTGGATGAGGATGCGGTCCTCGGCGGGGCTGAGGATATAGCCGTCGAAGCGCTTGAACGTGCAGCCGCGGCATGTGGCCGTGCTGAACAGCGTGTCCACCACCTCGCCCGTGCGGAAGGAGTAGCGCAGGATGGCGTTGGCCTCTGAGTTCGTCTGCGCATAGTGTTCGCCATCAGCAAGGGGGGTGATACGCCCCAGCGAACGGGGACTGAAGGTGCCGTCGACAAGCTGGTCGACACTGAGGTTCTCGGCCCATACCGAGACACAGCAGAACGTGAGCAGTAAGAAGACAATCTTTTTCATTTTGTGTGGTGTTTTTTCTTTTGCGCGGCGAAGTTAGCGAATAATTCCTAATTTCTTCGTCCCAAGTCCCATTTTTTATTTTCCGATTCCCATTTTTTATGAATCAAACGCGGCGCTCGTAACGTCTTACGTCGTTTTTCCAGCGTACTATTCCGATGCAAACGCGGCACGATTCACATCGCGCCGCGTCCTAAAAAATTAACTAACCTTTTTAACCTGTCAACTAAAAAAATATTTTAGTCGATAATGGGACTACAGGAAAAAAGAAAGGTTTAAAGAAAAAATACTAATTTTTGAAAAAATTTTTAACCCTTATAGAGCAAAAAAATACAAGGGACTTTGTCGATGGGTGGTGAAAGTGTGCGATGCCACTCCGCAACGGTCCTGGTGACGGCATATTGTTCGGGACAAGTGAGGCCGGCAGCTATGCAGAGACGGGTATTTGGGCGACAAGCGGAAAGGATATCGGACAACATGCGGATGTTACGATAGGGGGTTTCGATGAATAGTTGCGTCTGATCGTCGGCGTATGCGCGGTTCTCCAGTTCGCGCAATCGGGCACGACGGGCATGGGCATCGGTGGGCAGATAGCCGTGAAAGGCAAAGCGCTGACCATTGAAGCCGCTGGCCATAAGAGCAAGCACCATGCTGCAAGGCCCCACGAGGGGCACCACCTCGATGCCGCGACGCTGGGCAAGGGCGACGACATCGGCACCAGGGTCGGCGACAGCAGGGCAGCCCGCTTCGGAGATGACACCCATGGACTGGCCTTCCATCAACGGCCGCAAAAAACCTTCGACGGCTGAAGCAGGAGTATGTTCGTTGAGCTCGTAGAAAGTGAGAGCATCGATGTCGATAGAGGATTCAACTTTCTTTAGGAACCGACGTGCCGAGCGCACGTTCTCTACTATAAAATGACTGAGCGAGAGGATGACATCGCGGTTGTACGGGGGGAGGACGTGGTCAATGGGAGTATCGCCCAGCGGAACAGGAATGAGGTAGAGGGACATTGTTTTAATGAAGAATGAAAAAATGGTTTTGAAATGCAAAAATAAAGCTTTTTCTTGAAATAACAGAGAATTTGCACTATCTTTAACTATTGTTTTCGCTACAGGTCGTCTCGGAAAAATGCAAATATATTTGCTTTTTCGCTCGGCTCACCCTAACTTTGCAAAATCAAATCAAAAAACGATGAGAAAAGTTGTCATTGCACTTTTACTGACATTAGCCATAACGCCCGCTCTGCAGGCACAAGTGTATGCCGAGATGTTGCTAGCTGGCAAAGAACGGGCTGAGCGCAAGGAGATCCAGTCGCTGACTGTGCCTGGTCATGTGGATGTCTATAACCAGCTCCACCATCACGGCCCAGCCTTCGAAAGCGAACTGGTAGGCTACCGCGTCTATTTCGACCACCGTCAAACGGTAGATATCTACGGAAAGCGACACAAGGGGCTGGAGCTGAATCATACACAGTTTTACCCGACGGATGAAGACATCCGCCACGGCTATGGCGACGATGTATTGTGGGCGGGAACAACGGTGTCCGTGGGTTCGCTGCGAGGCTTCATCGACGGGATGCCTACGTTCATTGAACCCGTGGAGCGACGCACGGAGAGCATCCTTGACTATGGGCCGGACAAGGCAGTCGTCGAAGTGAAGGTTGAGGGCTGGCAATATCAGGGCAAGCGCATCAACATGACGCAACGCTTCACACTCTATGCCGAGCACCGCGATGTGCGTGTGGATGTCACCTTCGAAGGGCTCAGCGAAATGCCCGCTCCGTTCTGCACGGGAGTGCTAAAGTTCCCCGGAGGTATGGAGTTCACAGACCACAACGGCCTCTGTGCCACATGGGGCTCAAACTGGGCTTACGGCCCAAAGGATACGCTGGATGCCCGTAAGAAGGCAACAGTAGGGGTAGCCGTCTGCATTCCGCCACGCTACGTAGTAGGTGAGCCGGACAACAAAGAAAACAAGCTCTTCCTTATCAAACCCGCCCCTCCCGTGACCACAGGAAACTCAAAGACAAAGAAGGCCTATACCGCAGCCCCCTCTCTGGAGGAGTACAGCATCACGTACTATCTGGCTTTCTGCTCAGCTGCCGAGGAGTGGACAGGATCGTTCCATAGTGCCGATGAGTGGTTCACATGGGTGAAGGAATGGAAGAAGGAGATTTGCCGATGAAGAAAAAACTCGTCATCTTTGACCTCGACGGCACGCTGCTGGACACGGTGATGGACCTTGCGGCTGCCACCAATCACGCTCTCGAAAGTTGTGGCTATGCGACGCATTCTGCCGAAGCCTACTACAACTTCGTGGGAAGGGGCATCAACAACCTGTTCCGCGCCGCACTGCCCGAGCAGGAACGTACGGATGAGAACATCAGCCGAATGCGCACCTTCTTCATACCTTATTACAACTGCCATAACACCGACAGAAGCCATCCCTACAGAGGTATCTCTGAGCTATTGGGCACGCTAGCTGAAATGGGCTTAACCCTTGCCGTCGCATCCAACAAATACCAACAGGCTACGGAGAAGCTCATTCGCCATTTTTTCCCTACGATACCCTTTGCCATAGTCCTCGGACAACGCGACGGCTTCCCACTAAAGCCCGACCCTGCTATCGTCGGACTCATCTGCCAACAAACAGGAGTGCAGACGAGCGAGGTGCTCTATGTGGGCGATTCGGGCATCGACATGCAAACGGCAGCCAACGCCTGCGTAGAGTCCGTAGGCGTCACTTGGGGCTTCCGCCCTATCAGCGAGCTGACAGCAAACGGTTCCAATCATCTTGCCGACATCCCTAACGACATCCTTTTATACCTGTAACCCCTTTCCACTATGCACAACTACCTCCCCACCGATAAAATGGCAGAGCTCATCAGCCAGGACTATAGCCTCTTGCAAGTAATGAGCCGCTTCAACATCCCCCTCGGCGTCAAGGAGAAGAGCGTTGACGAAGTGTGCCGCATAAACGGCATTGATACAGACACATTCCTTGCCGTACTCAACTTCATAGGCAACGGCTGTAACCATAAGTACATCGCCGACCCTGCCCTCCTCTCGCTCCCCTCACTGATGAGTTATCTGCGGCAGGCACATAACTACTTCCTTGACTTCAGCTTCCCCGCCATACGACGTAAGCTCATCGACGCCGTCAACGATGGCAGCGACAACGAGAGTGCCCTGCTTATCTTGCAATATTTCGACACCTATGTCCGCGAGGTGCGCGACCACTTCGAGTACGAGAACGCCATCGTATTCCCCTACATCGACGCCCTCATCGCCCATGCCCCCTCGGCATTCAACATCGACACCTTTTCTGCCCAGCACGACTCTGCTGCCAAAAAACTCACGGAGCTGAAAAACATCATCATCCGCTACTACGATGCTCCAGCCGGCAGCTATGCCCTGCACGATGTGCTGCTCGACATCTTCGGCTGCGAGGAGGAACTGAAAGCACATGGCTTGGTAGAGGAACACCTGCTTGTCCCTGCAGTCAAATTGCTGGAACAGGAAACGTCTGCTCAAAATGAGAAAATAGAACAGGAGGGCGATATCGAGGATTCATCCTCTACCCTGACGCAACGCGAAAAAGAGGTTATCATACATGTCGTCAAAGGACTTACCAACAAAGAGATTGCCGATAAACTCTATATCAGCCTCAACACGGTACTCACCCACCGGCGTAACATTGCCCGAAAACTTGAGATCCACTCCCCTGCCGGACTTACCATCTATGCCATCATAAACGGCCTTGTTGAACTGAAAGACGTTTCCATGTAAAGATTGGCCAAAAACAGAGAAAATTTATTTTGTTATATTTCAGCATTTTAAGTTTTTTTGTGAGAAAAAAACGTCGCGTAGTTTGCTTTTTTGACACAGATTTTTTATATCTTTGCATCAAATTTGCAAAAGAACACAATGAAGGCCAACAGAATTTTGTACGTAGCGAAGGAAGTCGTACCCTTTACCTCTAGTACTGCGATGAGTGAGAACTGTCGCTTCCTGCCTCAGGCAATCCAAGAGATGGGACATGAAATCCGCACTTTTATGCCCAAATGGGGAAGTATCAACGAACGGCGAAACCAGCTGCACGAAGTCATCCGACTGTCGGGCATGAACCTGATTATTGACGACACCGACCACCCTCTCATCATCAAAGTCGCCTCGCTGCAAATGGCCCGAATGCAGGTTTATTTCATTGACAATGACGACTATTTTAGCCGCATCCGTCTTGACGACCCTGATCTGCGCAGTGCGACCTTCAAGGATAACGACGAGCGCACCATCTTCTTTGCCCGCGGTGTATTGGAGACGGTTAAGAAACTCCGTTGGTATCCCGATGTCATACATCTGCACGGATGGGTGGGAGCTCTTATCGGACTTTACGTTAAAGTGCTCTATAAGGAAGAACCGGCTTATCGGAACTCCCGCATCGTGGTCTCGCTTTACGCTGACGACGACTTCGATGCCCTCTTCTGCGACGATTTCTTCGAGCGGCTACGCACAAAGGCCATGCCGGAATTTGATACCGAAGGCATCAATACCCCCGTAAACAGCACCGAATTATTCAAGCTTGCCGTCAAGTACTCCGACGGAGTCATCATTAATTCCCCCTCAGGTATCGATGAAAAGGTCGTAGCATACGCCCATGACATTGAGAAGCCTATCCTCGAATACTCTGGTGAAGAAGACTACTACCGCGCCTGTCACGACTTTTACGAACTCATTTGTGGCGGCGGCGAGGAGGAAGAGGAAGAGGAGAGCTTCATTATACCGAAGAATAAAGGTTAAACAAACGCGGCATCCCGCGCCCGTACAGTTTATAGCTAAGGATTATGAAAATCAAGAATTTCTTTTTTTCTTTTTTCATTTTATTTGTTTCAATATTTGGGTTGGCATCGTGCGATAGCGACACAGGCTCATTGGGCATAAGCACAACTCCCACAAACGACTCGCTGACTATACGTACCGCCACGTATCAAGCCTACTCACGCTCTGTGCTGGTCGATTCCGTGCTGGGTAAGACGGGCACCGTCTATTTCGGCCGATACACCGACCCGGAGACAAAAAGCCTTTTTACCTCCGACTTCATCACCCAGTTCAACTGCGTGGAAGGCGGCAACGTGTTCCCGCCTGCCGACAGTATCAAGGGAGATTCTGCCCAACGTCTGGAACTCCGCCTATTTTTCTCTAGTCACTATGGTGCCGACGACAATGCCATGCAACTGGAGGTCTATCCGTTGGAACGCACGCTCGTCGAGGGTATGCCTTACTACACAAACCTCAGCCCCACGGATTACCTTGCCGAAGGGGCTGAGCCCATTGCCCGAAAGACCTATACGGCCCTCGACTATGCTATCGGCGACGACGTCCTCTCCGACGATGACCACTACCACAACGTCTGCATTCCCCTTCCCACGAAGATGGGTACGGATATTATCCGAGACTATCGCCTTCATCCTGAGCATTTCTCTGGTGCCACAAGCTTTATTGAGAATGTCTGTAAAGGTTTCTATATTAAGTGTACGGCTGGCGACGGCACCGTGCTTTGTATCGACCATGTCAGTCTGAACGTCAGCTTCAATATGGCGCGAACAGACAGCACCTACACTACCCAGTTCATGGGCTCGCAGGAGGTGCTTCAGGTAAACAGTTTCGATAATCAGGGCCTCGAGCCGCTCGTGGGCGACAACACCTGCTCGTGGCTGAAGACACCTGCAGGCATATTCACCGAGGTCACCCTGCCTATCGACGAGATTACCCGCGCCGAGCAGGACACCATCAACTCAGCCCGTATCATTTTCCAGAAATACAACTCCGACGACACCGACGGCACCCCCTTCGGCGCCCCCACCAACCTGCTACTTATCCGCAAGAGCGAGGCACATGCCTTCTTCGAGCAGAACCACATCCCCGATGGCGTTACCTCCTTCCTTCACACAAGGAAGAAAGAAAACGGCTATGACGACATCTATCTTACAAAATACAATCAATACCTTTTCGACAACATAGCCCGTCTCATCATTACCTGCCGAAACGAACGCGATGCCTGGACGGGCGACGACGACTTTGAGGCCACCCACCCCGACTGGAACAAGGTGCTACTCATACCCGTCACCGTCACCACGGATAACGCTGGCAGCATCATCACGCTGCGCCACGATTTCAGCCTTTCGTCAGCCCGCCTGCGCGGCGGCACCGACCCCATAGAGATTCGCATCATCACCAGCGCATTCAGATAATGAAGGACATGAGGTTTCATTGGCTGTGCAGCACCGCGGTATGCCGTGTCACTACCGTTCCTTGCAGGACTATTTTTTTTTCACTTTTATTCCTATTCCCCACCCTTACCCTTGCAGATAACGTTACTGAAGGATGGCTGAAACCCTACGTCAACGGACGAGGACTTGCCTTTGAATATAGCAGCGACAGCATCCATTGGCAAATTCTTGGGCATGGACGCACTTTTGTTGATAGCGATTTCGGCACCTGGGGCGCCGAGAAAAAGATGGCCGACCCCTGCCTTTTCCAGGATGAAAATGGCCTCTGGACGCTGATGTGGATTCCCAACAGGCGATACAATCAATACGCTATTTGCTCCAGTCCCGACCTTATACATTGGAAACCGCAGGACTACCCCCCCCTTACGCCAGCTATCGAACGAACTATGCAGGAACGCCGACGCACCGCCATTCGCATTCCATGGAGCCTCATCGAACAACTCCGTTTGCGCTGCGAATACCTTGACACACGCGACAAACGCCACTCCGAAAGTCTCCTGCAAGATGACAAGCTCTTTCCCGACCTCCAGTCCTTCGGTATCCAGCTAACCTTCGACACAAGCGACACAAAAGCCATTTCTGACGAACTTATCGGCGTCTTTTTCGAAGACATCAGCTACGGCGCCGACGGAGGACTCTATGCTGAGCTAATCCAGAATCGTGATTTTGAATACTTCCCTGGTGAAAATCGCTCTCGTCGGGATTGGGGGCCTCTCACATCGTGGGAGATCCATGGGGGAAACGCCTCTGCCCTCTCCGTCACCATAGGCACAGAAAACCCCATCCATCCCAACAACCCCCACTATGCTATTCTGAATAAGACCACCTCTTCCTCAGTCCTGTTTGTCAACACGGGTTACGACGGCATAAGCATACGCGAAGGTGAGCCGTACGACCTTTCCCTCTTCACCCGCAAAGTCCCCAACCAGCGGGGCGCCATACGGCTGAAAATATCTCTCCTCGGCTCTAAAGGAAACACCCTCGGCACGACGACTCTTAAGGTGAACCACACTGCTTGGAAAAAACAAAAGGCTGTTATCGTCGGGGCGGATACCGACCCCGCGGCAAGCCTTGTCATTGAACCATTGGAACAAGGAAGCATCCACCTCGACATGGTGTCACTATTTCCCCGTAACACCTTCAAGGGACGGAAAAACGGGCTCCGTGCCGACCTTGCCCAAGCTATTGCCGACATCCATCCAAAGTTCGTCCGCTTCCCGGGCGGCTGCGTGGCTCACGGCGACGGACTCCACAACATGTATCTCTGGAAGAACACCATCGGCCCCCTCGAAGCCCGCAAGCCTATGCGCAACATCTGGAACTACCATCAGACGCTTGGCCTCGGCTACTACGAGTATTTCCAGTTCTGCGAAGACATCGGAGCTGAACCTCTTCCCGTCATCCCTGCTGGAGTACCCTGCCAAAACAGCAGCGACGGCGGTCCCGGGCAACAGGGAGGCGTTCCTATGGAGGAAATGGAAGCCTTCACGCAAGACATACTCGACCTCATCGAGTGGGCAAATGGCGATGCACGTTCCACCTATTGGGGGCGTATCCGCGCCCAGAGCGGACATCCCGAGCCATTTCATTTGAAGCATATCGGAATCGGCAACGAGGATCTTATCTCCGACGTTTTCACCGAACGATTCACCTACATTTATAATAAGGTACATGAGCGCTACCCCGAAATTGAGATTTGCGGTACGGTGGGTCCCTTCTACGAAGGCAGCGACTACGAATGGGGCTGGAAGTTGGCTACAGGACTTGGCGTCCCAATGGTTGATGAGCACTACTACGTCAGTCCGGGCTGGATGATTCACAATCAGGACTACTATGATCATTACGACCGCTCTCGCCCCCATGTCTATCTGGGCGAATACGCCGCCCATGCCCGCGGAAGAAAAAACTGCATGGAGAGCGCACTCTGCGAAGCCCTCTATCTGACAAACGTCGAGCGTAATGCTGATGTCGTCCGCATGACCAGCTACGCCCCCTTGCTCAGTCGCGAAGGACATTCCAACTGGGACCCCGACATGATTTACTTTAATGGCACTAGCATCCGTCTTACCCCAGGATATTATGTGCAGAAAATGTTTGGCACCCATAGTGGAGACCATTACTTTAGCGGCACACTCACATCTGAGGACAATCTCGAGAATGTCCGACATCGCATCAGTTACAGCTGCGTCACCGACAGCCACACGGGCGACGTCATCGTCAAAATAGCAAGCCTGTTGCCCGTAGAGGTTAGCGCAGACATCGACCTCACGCCCTTCGGGGATACCTATTCCCATGCCTCTGTCACTACGCTGAGCGGCGCGCCAGCCGACACGAAAGCTGAGCCCGCCGCATCCTACGTTACGACTTTTGACCATCACGCACGGCTCACCCTGCCTGCGTATTCCTTCACTGTCATCCGTACAAAAGTTACTTTAATACCCGACTAATGGAACTCACAAAAGCCCACCGTAAATCCTTCCTCTACTTCATCTGCGCCGTTTCGGCAATGGGCGGCCTTCTCTTTGGCTACGACTGGGTGGTGATAGGTGGTGCAAAGCCGTTCTACGAGCTCTTTTTCAGCATCTCAGATAATCCTCTCCTACAAGGCGTTGCCATGTCCACAGCCCTGATAGGCTGTTTGATAGGTGCCATGATTGCCGGCGCTTTGGCAGACCGTTTCGGACGAAAGCCTTTGTTGACGACGGCAGCCATATTGTTTACTGTGTCGGCCATCGGAACGGGAGCCTTCGGTAACTTCACCTTGTTCAACCTTGCCCGTTTCGTGGGAGGCATTGGTATTGGTGTAGCGTCGGCGCTATCTCCGATGTACATTGCCGAAGTCAGCCCTGCTGAAATTCGCGGACGTATGGTCTCGTTAAACCAAATGACTATCGTCTTGGGCATTCTTGCGGCACAGATTGTGAACATGCTGTTGGCACGCGACACATCGATAGTCGAAAGCCAGACATGGAACGTGGCGTGGGGATGGCGATGGATGTTCTGGGCTGAGACACTACCTGCAGCACTATTCCTTATCATGAGCTTTTTCATCCCAGAAAGTCCTGTATTCCTACAATTAAAGTCAAAAAGTCTGCAAGCCGATAAGTCAAAAGGGGGAAAAGAGGCAGGGCTGAAAGAGTTGTTCAGTCACAAATATTCAAAGGTGCTGCTACTGGGCCTTGTCATTGCCGTATTCCAGCAATGGTGCGGCACAAACGTCATCTTCAATTATGCCGAAGAGATTTTTGTGGGAGCAGGCTTCGACGTCGATGCCATGTTCATCAACATTGTAATAACGGGCATCGCCAATTTGGTCTTTACCATCGTAGCCCTCTTTACGATTGAAAAATGGGGGCGCCGTAAGCTCATGCTGTTGGGAGCAAGTGGTTTAGGCCTTATCTATCTGACGCTGGGCACCTGCTACTTCTTCGAAGTGAAAGGATTGATGATGGTTGTGCTGGTTGTAGCAGCCATTTCCGTTTATGCCATGACCCTCGGACCTGTCACCTGGACATTGCTGGCAGAGATTTTCCCGAGCAGGGTGCGCGGCATAGCCATGGGCACCTGTACCTTCGCGCTCTGGGTAGGATGCTGCACGCTCACGTTCTCATTCCCTTCGATGAATGCAGCCTTAGGTTCAAGCGGCACTTTCTGGATTTATAGCGGCATCTGCCTCTGTGCCTTTCTCTTTCTGTTCCGCCATTGTCCGGAAACAAAGGGGAAGAAATTGGAGAATTAATAATTAGGATTAAGAATTAAAAAATAAGGGGTATGGCGAGGGCTTGGAGAGAAACGAGGGTTATCCCGACGTACTGCATCGGGAAAGCAGAGAAAAATCCTATTTTCTTAGAGGGAAGGGTCTATCAGGGTTCGAGTGGAGCCGTCTATCCCTACCCTGTGGTGGAGAGCGTGGCTGATGTGAGGACAGATGTCCCCTACGAGGCTGTATGGATAGAGAACGAATACCTGAAGGTGATGATACTGCCCGAACTGGGCGGACGCATCCAGATGGCCTACGACAAAATCAAGCAACGTCACTTCATTTACTACAACCACGTCATCAAGCCCGCACTTGTGGGGCTGACGGGTCCATGGATAAGCGGAGGCATTGAGTTCAACTGGCCTCAGCATCACCGTCCCTCGACATTCCTGCCCGTCGATTGCACCATTGAGGAGCATGCCGACGGGGCTGTGACGGTATGGGTGAACGAAATGGAGCGTATGACGCACCAGAAAGGGCGGGCAGGCTTCACCCTTCGGCCCGGATGCGCCTATCTGGAGGTCAGGGGAGTTGTCTATAACCGCACGCCGCTGGCGCAGACATTCCTCTGGTGGGCAAACCCTGCCGTAGAAGTAAACGACGATTACCAGACGGCGTTTCCTCCCGATGTGAATGCGGTGTTCGACCACGGCAAACGTGCTGTAGCCTCGTTCCCCGTTGCAACGGGCACCTATTACAAGATGGACTACTCAGCGGGAGTGGATATATCGAACTACCGTAACATCAAAGTCCCCACCAGCTATATGGCTGCGGGCTCGAAGTACGACTTCGAAGGGGGCTATGAGAACGACACGCGAGGCGGAATGCTCCACGTGGCCTCGCACCACCTCGCTCCAGGCAAGAAACAATGGACATGGGGCAACGGAGACTTCGGGCGCGCCTGGGACCGCAACCTGACTGATGCCCTTTCGCAGAAAGAAGCCAGAGAGTGGGGGCTCACCCGTGAGGGTTATCGTCCCTACATAGAGCTAATGGCAGGCGTCTATACCGAGAACCAGCCCGATTTCTCGTGGCTCATGCCCTACGAAGAAAAACAGTTTACGCAATATTTCATGCCCTACCGCGAACTGGGCATCGTCAAACAGGCTACGCGCGACTTCATCTTCAATATGGAAGAGGTGAGAGATGCCGGGACGTCAGAAGTAAGGGTTATGCTGCTTGCTACGTCGAAGAGGATAGTACGCATTGTGCTGCTTGGCACGAATGGCGAGGAATATGTAAATAAGATGGTTACGCTCTCGCCCGAGGAAGTCTTTGAACAGGTGGTTGATGTGAAGGGAGCCAAGCTTAATGAACTGGAGTTTCACATTTTGCGACCCGAGGAGTCTTCTGTATTCTATCTCTCCTCTTCCCTCCTATCCTGGCAGGCCGAGCCCGACGAAATCCGCCCTATCCCCGATGCAGCCGAGGCTGCGCTACCCCCATCGGAAACTAAGACGAACGACCAGCTTTACCTCACAGGTTTGCATCTGGAGCAATACCGCCATGCCACATGGAGCGCCCTCGACTATTATGAGGAAGCCCTGCGTCGCGACCCGAGCGACGTGCGTTGCCTGAACCAAATGGGACTCTGGTATCTGCGCCGAGGACGTTTCGACAAGGCGGAGACGAACCTGAGAAAAGCCGTGCGCATCTGGCAAAAGCGCAATCCCAACCCCTACGACGGTGAGGCCATCTTCTACCTCGCCCTCGCCCTCAAATACCAAAGCCGCCTGAATGAAGCCTATGAACTCTTCTGGAAATCGACGTGGAACAAGGCGTGGGCCGATGCCGGATACTTTGAAGCTGCCTGCATTAGCACGGCGCAGGGACGTTACGACGCAGCTCTCGACGAGCTGAACCGTTGCCTCATTTTCAACAGTTGCAACCACAAGGCCCGTGCCCTGAAGGCTGCCGTATTGCGCAAAAAGGGTGTCGAAGATTCCAAAGTTTTTGCCCTTATCGATGAGTCACTCGGTCTGGACCTCTTCAACTACGGCACCCTCTTTGAAAAGTATCTGCTCACGAAGGACGGTGCGGTGCTTGAGAGGATGAAGGACCTCATGCACGGCAATGTCTATAATTACCACGAGCTGGCGCTTGACTATGCTCAGGCGGGACTCTGGCACGAGGCCGAACAGGTGCTGCTGAACGCCAGTACCCCTTCACCTCTGACCTGCTATTATTTGGGGTACTTCAGCGTGATGCAGGGCGAAATGGGAGAGGCCGAAGCCTGTTTCCGCCAGGCCGAGCAGACAGACAGCTACTGCTGCTTCCCCAACCGCCTGGAGGACGTCGTTGTCCTGAACGTTGCCAAAAGCGTCAATCCCCAAGGTGCCCTTGCACCCTACTACCTGGGCTGCCTCTACTACGACAAGCGTCAGTACGACCTCGCCATTGAGAACTGGGAACTCTCCGCCCGTCTCGACCACTCGTTCCCCACCGTCTGGCGCTGCCTCGCCCTTGCTCGCTTCAACAAACAGAACAGGCCTGACGAGGCGCTGGAATACATGGAGAAGGCCTTCCACCTTGACGAGAGCGACGCCCGTATATTCATGGAACTCGACCAACTCTACAAACGCCTGCATCGCCCGCATGAGGAGCGACTTGAGTTCCTGCAGCAACACCCCGCGCTCATCCAGCAGCGCGACGACCTGGTGCTGGAGGAAATCACCCTGCTGAATCAGACGGGGCGCTTCGAGGAGGCTATGAGGAAACTCGATGCCCATACGTTCCACCCCTGGGAGGGCGGCGAAGGCAAGGTCCCGGCACAATACCAGATCTGCCGTATGGAAATAGCAAAGCAGCTGATTGTCCAAGGGGGCGAGAGCCTGCAAAAGGCAAAGCGCCTCCTGGAGGAGTGTCTCACCTACCCCCTCCATTTGGGCGAAGGAAAACTCTACGGTGCCCAGGAGAACGACATCTACTATCTGCTGGGCATCGTCAGCAACGCACTCGGACTGAAAGACGAGGCCATAAAGTGCTGGGAGCTGGGCACCGTAGGCCCCACGGAGCCAGCTGCCGCCATGTACTACAACGATGCGAAACCCGACAAAATCTTTTACGCGGGGCTCTGCTATCGTGCCCTCGGGCAGGAGGACAAGGCTCGTAGCCTCTTCCACCGCCTCACGGACTATGGTCGGCAGCACATCTTCGAGCACCAGACGATGGACTACTTCGCCGTTTCGCTGCCCGACCTGCTCATCTGGGACGACTCGCTCGACAGCAAGAATCAGATACACTGCCGCTATATGCTCGCTCTGGGCTACTATGGTTTGGGCGATGAAGCCCACACCCGGCGCTACCTCGCTGAAGCAGAGGCTCTCGACCCCAACCATCAGGGCTTGCAGGGACTCCGCTCACTGATGCAATTGAACACCTCATGCGAATTGACGAACTAACCCAGCTTTACGCCCGGCATAAGGGCACAGAGGCATTCCTGAAGGTATGGGAGAGCGGAGCGAAAACCGTCTTCCTGCAAGGTTTAACCGGCTCTGCCGCACCCGTCTTGTTTGCAGGGTTTTCGACATCAGAATCCTTAAAGAAATCAGCTTCCCTAACGATAGTTGCCGTGATGAACGATGCCGAGGAAGCGGGCTACTTCTACCACGACCTCATGCAGCTGACTGATGGCAAGCAATCCCTTTTCTTCCCCTCCTCCTTCAAGCGCGCCATCAAGTACGGGCAGCGCGACGATGCCGCCGAGGTGCTGCGGACGGAGGTGCTGACAAGACTGAAGCCCAGCCCCTCCCATGAGGCAGGAGAGGTTTCTCGCTTCATCATCACCTATCCCGATGCCATTGCCGAAGGGGTAGCCTCGCAGGAACGGCTGGAAAAGAACACGCTGTCGCTGCGTGTAGGGCAGCAGACCGACATCGGCGTGCTGGCAACAAGGTTGGGCGAGGCAGGATTCCACCGTACCGACTACGTCTATGAGCCAGGGCAGTATGCCGTGCGCGGCAGCATCATCGATGTCTTCTCGTTCTCGTCAGAATACCCCTACCGCATCGACTTCTTCGGCGACGACATCGACAGCATCCGCACCTTCGAGGTAGAGAGCCAGCTGAGCCGCGAACGCGTCGACGAAGTGTTCATCACCCCCGAGCAGAGCTGCGCAGGAGAGGCATCGCTACTCGACTATCTGCCGGAGGGCAGCACGCTGCTCTTCCACGACTTCCTGTGGGTGTGCGAGCGCATTGAGGCAATCGGAAAACAAGAACCCTATGAACCCAATAGCCCCGGCAGCCCTTCCATCATCTCCAAGTCCGATTTTATGCGCAAGTGCGCGGAACTGCGGCGTGTGGAATTCGGTGCACGGCCTACCGGCACTCCTGAGGCCGTCATCCGCTTCGACACCTCGCCCCAGCCGCTGTTCCACAAGAACTTCGACTTCGTCTCCTCCACACTGACCGACTACATCCAGAAGGGCTACCGCCTCTACATCCTTGCCGACAACAAGGGGCAGACCGACCGTCTGCGCACTATCTTCGACGAGCGTGGCGACGATATCCCTTTCACCCCCGTCGACCACACCCTACACGAAGGCTTTGCCGACCACACCCTCCACGTCTGCTTCTTTACCGACCACCAGATTTTCGGGCGCTTCCATAAGTACAGCCTGCGCAGCGACAAAGCGCGCCAGGGGAAGGTTTCCATCGCCCTGAAGGAGCTGGCACAGTTTGAGCTGGGCGACTACGTCGTCCACATCGACCACGGCATCGGGCGCTTTGCCGGCCTGGTGCGCATACCCGTCGGCGACACCACGCAGGAGGCCATCAAGCTGTTCTACGAAGGCAAGGGCGGCAGCCAGGACGTGGTGCTCGTCAGCATCCACTCCCTCCACAAGATATCGAAGTACAAGGGCAAGGACGGCGAGACGCCTCGCATCAGCCACCTCGGCACCGGTGCCTGGGAGAAGATGAAGCAGCGCACGAAGGCCAAGATCAAGGACATCGCCCGCGACCTCATCCTGCTCTATTCCAAGCGCATGCAGGAGCAGGGTTTCGCCTACAGCCCCGACTCCTTCCTGCAGCACGAGCTGGAGGCCTCGTTCATCTACGAGGACACCCCCGACCAGCTGAAGGCCACGCAGGACGTCAAAGCCGACATGGAGCGCCTGCGCCCGATGGACCGCCTCATCTGCGGCGACGTGGGCTTCGGCAAGACCGAGGTCGCCATCCGTGCCGCCTTCAAGGCCTGTGCCGACAACAAGCAGGTGGCCGTCCTCGTACCCACCACCGTCCTTGCCTACCAGCACTACCAGACCTTCACCGAGCGTCTGCGCGACTTCCCCGTCAAGGTGGAATACCTCTCGCGTGCCCGCAGTACCGCCGATGTCAACCGCATCCTTGCCGAGCTGGCTGACGGCACCATCAACATCATCATCGGCACCCACAAGCTCATCGGTAAGCGTGTCCGTTTCAAGGACCTCGGCCTGCTCATCATCGATGAGGAGCAGAAGTTCGGCGTCAGCGTCAAGGAACGGCTTAGGGCACTGAAGGTCAACATCGACACGCTGACGCTGACGGCCACGCCCATTCCGCGCACGCTGCAGTTCTCGCTCATGGGCGCCCGCGACCTCTCCATCATCCAGACGCCGCCCCCTAACCGCTACCCCATCCAGACGGAGGTACACCCCTTCAACGAGGACATCATCCGCGACGCCATCAACTTCGAGATGGCCCGCGGGGGGCAGACCTTCTTCATCAACAACCGCGTGCAGAACCTGCCCGAGCTGGCCTCGCTCGTCACCCGCCTCGTGCCCGACGCTCGCGTGGCCATCGGCCATGGGCAGATGGACCCCGAGAGCCTCGAGCGCGTCATCCTCGGCTTCATCAACTACGACTACGACGTGCTCATCTGCACCAGCATCATGGAGAACGGCATCGACATCCCCAACGCCAACACCATCCTCATCAACCAGGCCCACATGTTCGGCCTGAGCGACCTGCACCAAATGCGCGGGCGTGTAGGGCGGACGAACAAGCGCGCCTTCTGCTACCTGCTGGCGCCGCCCCTAGGCGCCCTCACCGACGAGGCCCGTCGCCGCCTCACAGCCATCGAGAACTTCACCGACCTCGGCAGCGGCATCCACATCGCCATGCAGGACCTCGACATCCGCGGCGCAGGCAACCTGCTGGGTGCCGAGCAGAGCGGCTTCATTGCCGACCTCGGCTACGAGACCTATCAGAAGATTCTCGCCGAGGCCGTCCACGAGTTGCGCACCGAGGAGTTCTCCGACCTCATGGCCCAGCAGAACGCCGACGCCAATGCTGTCGCAGGCGACTGGAGCTATGTCACCGAGTGCGCCTTCGACAGCGACCTCGAGCTGCTCTTCCCCGACGAGTACATCGCCGGCAGCAGCGAACGCATCCTGCTCTACCGCGAACTCGACAGCCTCGAGACCGACGACCAGCTTGCCGCCTTCCAGAGCCGCCTGGAAGACCGCTTCGGCCCCATCCCCGACGAGGGGCAGGAACTACTGCACGTTGTTCCCCTGCGCCGCATCGGCAAGGAACTCGGCATCGAGAAAATCGTCCTTAAGGCCGGACGTATGGTGCTCTACTTCGTCAGCGACACCGAGAGCCCCTACTACCAGAGCGACACCTTCGGCCGTATCCTGCGCTACCCTGCCCTCTGCTCCCACGAGTGCCAGTTCCGCGAATCGGGCGGACGCCAGAACCTCCTCATTGCCGATGTCCACTCCGTCGGCGAAGCCCTCGACATCCTCAAAGCCATTTGACCTTTTCGGAATCCGCCTGAACGGGGAGGGCAAAAAGCAAGCGAAATCTTTACTTTTTCACAAATAGCAGGGCCTTCGCGCGCGGCAGAAGGGCCTTCAGCTCGCACAGCAGGGCCTTCGCACGCAATAGAAGGACGGGCGGGGCGGGGTGTGTGGTAATTAAAAGGGAAGAGAGGAGATCTTCTCGCGGCAGGCCTCCATAAGCCAGGCGGGGGTGGAGGTGGCGCCGCAGATGCCCACCGAATGCACGGCGGGAGTGATGAGGGAGAGGTCAATCTGCGAGGCGTCCTCGACGTGGTGGGTGTTGAGGTTGGTCTCGCGGCAGGCCTCGAGGAGCACACGGCCGTTGCTGCTCTTGCGCCCGCACACAAAGAAGACGAGGTCGTGCGAGGCAGCGAAGCGGCGGATGTTCTCCAGACGATTGGCCACCTGACGGCAGATGGTATCGGAGTAGCGGAACTCCACGCCGGGCGCCATGCGCTGCTGGATGACCTCGACGAGGCGGCGGAACTCGGCAAGCGATTTGGTGGTCTGCGAGTAGAGGCGCACGGGGCGGGTGAAGTCGATGCGGTCCAGCTCGTCGATGCTCTCGATGACGGTAGCCTCGCCGTCCGTCTGCCCCACGAGGCCAAGTACCTCGGCATGGCCTTTCTGCCCGAAGATGACAATCTGGGCGCCGTCGCCTGCCCGGGCATCGCGGGCGATGCGCTTCTGGATGCTGAGCACCACGGGGCAGGTGGCGTCGATGAGCTCGATGTTGTTGGCGCGGGCAATAGCGTAGGTCTCGGGCGGCTCGCCGTGGGCACGCAGCAGCACACGCACGTCGCGCAGGTGACGGAACTGCTCGTGGTCGATGGCGATAAGCCCCAGCCGGCGCAGGCGCTCGCACTCCTCGCCGTTGTGGACGATGTCGCCCAGCGAATAGAGGGGCACGCCGCGGCTCAGCTCCTCCTCGGCCTTGCGGATGGCGGTGGTGACGCCGAAGCAGAAGCCGCTGCCCTGGTCAATCTCAACAATCATCCTTACTTTGGCAAACACGCAGGTACTGCTCCATGAGCCATTCGTTCTGCTGGGGGATGGTGAGGTGGCTGTTGTCGAGCAGGATGGCATCGTCGGCCTGACGGAGGGGACTGATTTCGCGCGAGGAGTCGATACGGTCGCGCTCACGGACGTTCTCCAGAATCTCGTCGAACGAGGCGGGCTGCCCCTTGGCCATCAGCTCATCGTAGCGGCGCTGGGCACGCACCTCAGCGCTGGCGGTGACAAACACCTTGAGCTCTGCCTCGGGGAAGACGACGGTGCCGATGTCGCGCCCGTCCATGACGATGCCCTTTGCACGGCCCATTTCCTGCTGCTGCGCCACCATGGCCTCGCGCACGAAGCCCACAGTGGCAATGGGGCTGACATGCGTCGACACCTCCATGCCGCGGATGAGGTTCTCGACGTACTCGCCGTTCAGGTATGTGTCAGGGCGGCGCGTCTCCTCGTTGAAGCGGAACGTGATGTGGATGTCGGGCATGGCTGCCTCCAGTTCGTCGAGCTTGATGGTGCCGCAAGGATAGAACATGTCGTGCCGCAGGGCATAGAGGGTGACGGCGCGGTACATGGCGCCCGTGTCGATGTACGTGTAGCCTATCTTCGACGCAAGGTCCTTGGCCATCGTGCTCTTGCCGCACGACGAATGGCCGTCAATAGCAACAATGATTTTCTTCATACTGTATTTCTGTTAGCTTGATTCCTAAAGGGAGTAGGAGAAGTTCATGGAGAGGGAGTTGGCAACGGCGTTGTAGCGCCCGTAGGCCACGCCTACCTTGACGCGGCTGACGTTGATGCCCGCACCGAGGGAGAAGCCCGCCAGCGAGCGCACGCCCGACGTGGAGGAAAGCTCGCGGTTGAGCTGCCCGTTGAAGCCTACCGCCAGCCACGTCGTCTCGGTGGGGAACACGTCGATGCCCACGATGAGGTGGCGCAGCAGCAGCTCCTTCGTCGAAAGCCCCTCGGTGCTGTAGAAATCCCCGGCACTCCAGCGGGTGAGGTTGGGCACCGTCAGCGAGAAGCGCACAGGGGCATGCGCCAACCCTTTGCTGAAGCCTGCCACGAGGTTGAAGGGCAGCGGCTCGTGCGTGCCGTCGTAGGTCTTCACCTGCCCGCCCAGCTGACGGGCGACGAGGGAAAAGCTGAAGTCGGCATCGGGATTGAAGTAGTTGAGGCCGAGATCAACACCCAGGGCGAGGGAATAGACGAGGTCGTAGTTGGAGTAGATGAATCGCCCTGTGACGCCGCCCGACCACGCATCGCTGAGGGCGTAGCTGTAGGTAGCCGCCAGCGCCATGTCCTTCGCCGTGAAGGAGCCTGTGTCGGTGCCCTCGACGTCGGTGCGACGCATGGAACCGAAGCCCAAGTACTCAGCACCAAAAGCCAGCGCCGAACGGTCCGTAGGGGCGAGATTGTATGTGGCCCCTGCCAGATTGCTGCCCGTCATGTAGCTCATATACTGCAAGCCCATGGTGCCAGGCGTCATGCCAATGAGGAGCGCCGGATTATGGAACGCCAGCGTGGGGTCGTCGTCATCGGCACTCACATTGTCGCCACCCAGCGCCGACGCATGGGCCGACAGCGGCAGACGCAGGAACTGGAAGGCCGAGCTGTTCTGGGCAGCACCGCCCAACACGAACAGGACGGACGCAAGGAGGAAAAAATAGCAACGTTTCATCATATTTCTCAGTTTTCGGCCGTAAAGATAGTGCTTTTTTATGCGAAAAAAACAAAAAACGCCCGAATTATGAAAAAAAAACCTTTTTAGTGTGCAACCAACGAAAAAAAAGTATTACTTTTGCCACAACGAAAATTAGCTAAAAAGAAAAATACAACTATGGAAGTAAAAAAATCGAAAAGTGCCAATCTTGAAAACAAGAAGGGAACATGGGTTCTGATGGGCCTTGTGGCTGTCTTCGCCCTCCTGTATGTGGCGTTCGAATGGACGCAGCACGAGAAGAAGTTCGACGGTGACATCCTCGATGCCGGCGACATCGTGCTCGAAGAGGAAGTCATCCCCATCACCATGCCCGAGAAGAAGACCGTCCCCCCCCCCCCCCAGGCTGTCACGCAGGCTGAGGTGCTTAACATCGTGGAAGACGATGCCGAAATCGAGGAGACCACCATCGCCTCTACCGACGACCAGGCCGAGTTCGTCGAAATCTCTGACGACGTGCCCATCGTAGTCGAAGAGCCCGAGGAGGAACAGCAGATCTTCCAAGTCGTAGAGAACATGCCTGAGTTCCCAGGCGGCACACAGGCGCTGCTGCAGTACCTGAAGAAAAACATCAAGTACCCGACCATCTGCCAGGAGCAGGGCATCCAGGGCCGCGTCGTCGTGCAGTTCGTCGTGAATAAGGACGGCTCCATCGTCGATCCCGAGGTCATCAAGCCCATCAATCCCTATCTGGACAAGGAAGCCCTCCGCGTCGTCTCCACCATGCCGAAGTGGAAACCCGGCGAGCAGCGCGGCAAACCCGTGCGCGTGAAGTTCACCCTCCCCGTACAGTTCAAGCTGAGCAACTAAACCAACTGCATAAGTTAGAAATTCAGGAATTAGGAATTAGGAATTGACCCTGCAACATGTAGCAATTTCCTAATTCCTAATTCCTTTTTCACTCCAATCATTCCCTGTTTTTTTAATTACTAATTACTAATCCTATAATTCATAAAATGTTTTCTCCCCAGCAACTGCTTCAGAAAGTGAACGCACACCTCGACAGCCTCGGCTATCTGCACAAGCCCGAGAACCTCTACCAGCCTGTGCGCTACGTCCTCTCAATGGGCGGCAAGCGCCTGCGCCCTGTGCTGATGCTGATGGCATACAACCTCTACCGCACAGACGTCGATGTCATCCTCGACCCCGCCTGCGCCATCGAGATGTACCACAACTTCACCCTCCTGCACGACGACCTCATGGACCGTGCCGACATGCGACGCGGCAAGCCCACTGTGCACCGACGCTGGAACGACAATACAGCTATCCTCTCAGGCGACGCCATGCTCTCACTCGCCATGAACTACATGACGCACGTGGACGACAACCGGCTGCGCCCTGTCATGGACACATTCATCCGCGCGACCATCGACATCGACGACGGACAGCAGCTAGACATGGACTTCGAGCAGCGCGACGACGTCACCCAGGCCGAGTACATCGAGATGATACGGCTGAAGACCAGCGTGCTGCTCGGCTGCAGCATGAAAATCGGTGCCCTGCTTGCCGGCGCATCCGACGACGATGCCGACAACCTCTACAAGACGGGCGAGCAGATGGGACTAGCCTTCCAGCTGCACGACGACTATCTCGACGTCTATGGCGACCCTGCCACCTTCGGCAAGAAGGTGGGCGGCGACATCCTCTGCAACAAGAAGACCTTCCTCTATGTCAAGTCCATGCAGATTGCCGACGACCTGCAACGCCGCAATCTGCAGCACTGGTTCGCGACATCCGACCCCGACCCGCTCTTCTCCGAGACAAAGATTGCTGCCGTCACCCGCATCTATACTGACCTTGGCCTACCTGCCATCTGCCGCACCCACGAGGACGAATTCTACCGCCTCGCGCACGCGCATCTGAATAAGGTATCTGCCTCTGACGAGACGAAGAGTGTACTCTGTGCCTATCTGGCCTCGCTGATGGAGCGTATCGTCTGAGAGGATTCCACACATGATTATCGACACCCATACGCACATCTACACAGATGACTTCGATGCCGACCGCGACGACGTCGTTACGCGCGCCATCGAGGCTGGCGTCGGAATCATGCTCCTACCTAACATCAACGCCGAGTCCGTCGCCCCCTTGCTGGACACCTGCCACAAGTGGCCCGACGTCTGCTTCCCCCTCATCGGTCTCCACCCCGAGGACGTCCGCGAGGACTACGCCGACGTGCTGGCAGAGATGGAAAGGTTCTTTTTTGGACAACAAGTCAACAGGTCAACAGGTCAACAAGTGGATGTCCCCTTTTCACAGCGTGTCGACTCGTTGACTTGTAGACTTGTCGACTCTTTCATCGGCATTGGCGAAGTGGGGCTGGACTTCTACTGGGACACAACTTACAAGGCAGAACAATTGCGCGCCTTTGAGCAGCAGTTAGGCTGGGCTGCAACGTATCGCCTGCCCGTTGTCATACATCAGCGAGCCGCCTTTGACGAACTCTATTCCCTCATGGAGAAATACCGCAACGAGGCCCTGAAAGGCATCTTCCATTGCTTCGGCGGCACAGCGGAGGAAGCCGAGAAGCTGCTCTCTTTCCCTGGTTTCATGCTCGGCATAGGCGGTACGGTGACCTACAAGAAATCCACACTACCCAACGTACTGCGCCAGTCCGTCCCCCTCAGCCGCATTGTCGTGGAAACCGATGCGCCCTATCTGGCTCCCGTTCCACATCGCGGGCAGCGCAACGAGCCTTCCTTCATCGTCGATACGATTCGCCATCTTGCCGATATCTATAGCGTCACCCCCGAAGCTGTTGCCGAGCAGACTGCTGCTAATGCGCGCATGCTCTTCCCCACCCTGCAACGCAGATTAGCAACCGAGAAAAAATAGCCCCCCACCATCTTCCGTGCCCCGAAAGGGCAATGAGCGAACGTTCATCGCGATGATTTTAATCATTCATCGCAATGGTTACTCAACGGAATAAGGGAATGACAACTTGTCTGCCTTATTCTGTTGGCTGTAGGTTAACAGCATAGACAGCCCGCCTCTATCACGTCAGGAAAAAGCCGTGAATTCGACAATGGCACATACCTCATCGCCCACGGAGAGTGCGACAACAAGGACATCGCCCAGACAAAATAGCGTAGGAATCAGCACATCGCCCAGTTTGGCAGCAATGCGATATTCAACCCTCAGACCACCTACTTCAAAGCCTTCGGGAAGCAGTTCCATCGCCATGCGGACGTAGTTAGCGTTGTTGACGTGACGGTTGTAATCGATGTCAGCCTTCATTACAGAAATAGGCGAGCAATGGCTTCCTCCTTCCTTCGGGAGGATGATGCGCCGGTCCTTGTAATTCATCTCCAGCTGAGGGTCCAACGTCATAGAGGCAATTGCCGCCCTGTCCACCCGCTTGAGCCTGCCCGTCATTTTATCCACAAAAGCCCCTGTACTCCACGTCTTGTAGCAGGGACGGCCATCGGCATCATAGATAAACGTATTGCGGAAGCCGAACATCGGCTTCATGTCATACACCGAGGTTGTCACCGTCAGTTCTTCCTTGAAAACGGGTACGCGGAGCACCTCCATCTGACGCGAAGCCAGCAACTGGGCCATCTGCTGCTCGGCAAAGTATTGCTTCAGGCAAGGCTCACTATCTATCCACATCTCGGAACAGTCCTGCATCATCTGGAGTGCCGAATAGAGTTTCAGCCGTCCCTCGCAGTCGCAGGTGCTTGTCGTCACTTTATAATGTAAGCTGTACATGCGCTCCTTTCGTTTCTATCCTTTACTTTCAAATCCATAAGGGCACTCATAATGCCCGAACCGTTTTCGTTATTTGTTCTTCTCCAACCACTCCAAGCGGTGCTGATCGGGCAGATGCTTAATCTGAAAGTGTTCAAAACATGCCTTAAAACCCTCGCCATCGGGACAGGCGGCCATCATGCCTACCATGACGGGGGTATTGTCCTGCAGCCAGCAGTTGCGCATCATGACGTACGTCTTGTCATCAAAGGAATAGAAAATCTCCACAGCATCGAGCCGGCGCACAGCCTTTATCCATACAGAGGGCACGGGGTTGTCGAGCGTAATGACGCTCCAGTCGCTGGTATGATGGGTGACGACTGCGCTGAGGTTGTACTTGCCATCAACGTATTCGATGCCGGCCTTGATATAGTTCTCCTTGTCTATACGGAGCATCAGCCCTGCCTGATCGAAGCGAGTCACATAGTCACCGGAAATTTTCACCTTCACTTCGAACTCTCCTCCTCTGATGGTATAAAGCACAGGGCCGTCATCGACAGTAAAGCCATAGTGCGATATGCGCCAGAAATCGCTATGCGGCGTGACATCCATCGTCAGCGTGCCGTCTTTGATTTCCCATTTCTCGGGTTCGTTGAACCACTGCATTTTATCTAACACTTGCGCCATGACCGTCGTCATGGTCATCATCATAACGATTGAGAACAAATATTTTTTCATACTGCTTGTTTGAAATTTCCCTGCAAAAATATGGTTTTTTTGTAAGACAAACAAAAAAACACCATAAACAAAAGAAGGGCATTCATCACGAACTCCCTTCTTCTGCGGTGCGTACGGGACTCGAACCCGTGACCTCCTGCGTGACAGGCAGGCATTCTAACCAGGCTGAACTAACGCACCAATCTAACTATCTAAAACTATTATGAAAACGCTTTTTACACTTTTCTTATATGCTTGTCCTCCCGGATTGCGGTTGCAAAGGTACACACTTTTTTTGTACCTGCAAGCGTTTTTCGGTTTTTTTTTCAAAAAAAACGCTGCACAACCACCAAATCGTGCTTTTTGCCTTTTGTTACTACCCACTCTGGCAATACAGCAACTTCTGCAAAGCCCATTTTTTCAAACAGATGGCGGCAGGCGGCATTGTCAGCAAATATCTGGCAAAAAATCATGCGCAACCCTAATGTGTGGGCAGCATAATCGCAGAGCAACGAGAGTGCCTCTTGTCCCACGCCTCGCCCGCGGCAGGAGCTATCGACTAACAGCCCCAATTCGGCACGTCCGTCAAGGGGACTGAAGTTAAACAGATCGACAATGGCCTCCGCTTCTCCACCCTTGATGGGCTGCACCATCAGGCGAAGCTGCTTCTCGGCAAAGAAATCGTTCTTACACGTGAGAATATACTGCTTAAGTGCATAGCGCGAATAAGGCATGTGGCATGACGACACAGTCCAGACTTCGGGGTCGTTCTCCAAGCGAAACAGTAAATCGAGGTCTTCGGGTTCAGGAGCGCGGAGGAAATAGGGCATATAGAATAATAAAATTAGGAACCAAAAATGAGGAATGAAGATCTATTGTTTTCCCACTACGAAACTTTCATTGATGAGCATTCCCGTGCGGGAAGACCAAGTGCCAAGCCGCAGATCGTTGTCGGCTGTTACTGCGAGGTTGCGCAGTATGGTGCCATAGCTGTAGCTGTCGGTATCATAGACTACCATATCATGCGCTTCCCAGAGGTCAGGACGCGAGAGATGTCCCTCGGGCAGCGTCTCACCCGTGCCCTGAATACAGGCGAAGGGCACAGACGGGTAACGATGCTGGTAGAGGGCGCTGGCTTCGCACAGCATCTCCTCACTTCCCACGAACAGGGGGCGATAGGCAACGGTTTCGTTCCCAGATCGAATGTTACGGCGGAACTGATTGCCGATATAGGCAAAAGCTGAGCGAATCCAGATGGCTGCGCTGATAGGCAGCGAAACCAGCAAACCATAGCGGTGGAAATGCTTGTTGAAGAATAGCTGCATGGCGTTGTAAAACGTATAGACGTAGCGGAAGGAGGTTTTCTGGGTGCTCTCGCCCTTATAGTGAAGGATCGGCGAAGGACTGTAGTAGTTCCTGTAGCCTTCCTTTAGCAGACGATAGGAGAGGTCGATGTCCTCGCCGTACATGAAGAAACTCTCGTCAAGCAGTCCGACTTTGTCAAGTGCCTCGCGGCGCAACATCATGTAGGCTCCAGAGATAATCTCTATCTCATTCTCCACATTCTCGTCGAGATAGCGCATGTAGTAACGTCCGAAGGTGCGACTGCGGGGAAAGAGCTTCGTCAGACCAGACATTTTGCAGAACGCTACGAAAGGAGTGGGCAACCCACGTCGCGACTCTAAGGCGAAACTACCGTCGGTACGCAGCATGCGCGTACCCGAACCGCCCGCATCAGGATGGCCGTCCATCAGACGTACGCTATCAGCCAGCGTTTGCTCAGCAACAATAGTGTCAGGATTCAGCAGCAACACGTAACGCCCTGTCGATTGACGGATGGCCTGATTATTGGCACGTGCAAAACCCACATTCTCCGTATTGCAGATATAATGGACCTGCGGATAGCGCTCTTTCAAATAAGGTATAGAGCCGTCGGACGACACATTATCAACCACAAACACTTCGTAATCGAAAGGGCACACGGAGCGGAACACCGCATCGAGGCATTGCTCCACGTAGTACTTGACGTTGTAGTTGACAATGATTATCGAGAGATCCATCAGCTTTCCTCTTTCGTTTCCGTTTCCTCGTCTGGCTGAATAATCGTCTCCGTTTCCTGCGGTTCCGCCAAAGGCGATTCGGGCAGAGGTTCCTCCTTCATCGTCAGTTCTGTGGCAACGCCCTCCCTCGTGGGCCAGCAGAAGAGCGAGGCGACAACGCCGATGAGGGCGCAGTAGCCACACATATTATCTGCTGTCATGTAATAGATTGAGATGTTCACCAGCACAACGGTCACAAACATAGCCAGACGTATTTCGCTCCACTTCACGTAACGACGGCGGCGTGCCGTATCATCGTCCATATATACCATGCGGATGAGTGCCTTGTGGAAGGACTTCAGCGCCACAGGCGTAAGGACAACAGCCAGCAGGATGCCGGCACTCTCGGCTATGTAAATGGCTGTGACATTGCCTACCAGTTCCCCTTTTACAAAGACATGCGTTTCGTAGAGCACCACCAGCAACACAGCCAACAGCACGTAGGCCACGAATTCCCAGCGAAGGCAACGAAGTATTTGTTTATTAGTCATAGGATTGAGTTTTATATTTTATCTTGATGAGCCATCGAAGGGGGTACGGTTGATGAGTGAGCGCCCCAGCGTTGCCTCGTCGGTATATTGCAGCTCGTCACCCACAGAAAGACCACGCGAGAGCACAGAAAGCCTGACATTAAAGGGTGACAGTTTGCGGTAGAGATAATAGTTCGTCGTGTCGCCCTCCATTGTAGAGCTAAGGGCAAAAATCACCTCCTCTACCCCTCCAGCACGTACCCGCTCCACAAGGCTGTCAATCTCAAGGTCGGCAGGGCCTATTCCATCCATAGGCGAAATGACGCCCCCCAGCACATGATAGAGCCCATGATAGATGCTTGTATTCTCAAGGGCGATGACGTCGCGCACGGTTTCCACAACACATACTATCGAGCTATCGCGACGCGGATTGGCACATATCTCGCATGTATCCGTGTCCGAAATATTATGGCACACATGACAATAACGCACCCCGTGCCGTAGTTCCGTCAGAGCCGAGCCTAACGCATCGGCTTCTTTCACAGGTTGGTGCAGCAGATGGAGCACCAGCCGTAGTGCCGTACGTCTTCCTATACCCGGAAGCTTCGCCAGTTCGCCTACTGCACGCTCCAAAAGTGCCGATGAATACTGCTCTAACATCCGATTCTGGGGTCTTTCCTTCGATTTTGCGTGCAAAGATACGGATAATCCAAAGAAAAACCCTACCTTTGTGCCGAAAATCTATTATATTTCCCTGTTCATGGAGATAAAAAGCGCCACCTTCGTCATAAGCAACACCGACATTTCCCGCTGTCCGCAGGACGGACTGCCTGAATATGCCTTCATAGGCCGCTCGAATGTCGGTAAGTCGAGCCTCATCAACATGCTCACCCGTCGGCACGGGTTGGCCATGACTTCCTCTACCCCAGGCAAGACGTTGCTCATCAACCATTTCCTCATCAATAATGCCTGGTACATTGTTGACCTTCCAGGCTACGGTTACGCCAGCCGAGGCAAGGAGCAACGCGATAAATTGCGACACATCATTGAGAGCTACATTCTCGACCGTATGCAGATGACCAACCTTTTCCTGCTCATCGACAGCCGCCATGCCCCTCTGCCCATCGACCTTGAGTTCATCGAATGGCTGGGCGAAAATGAGGTACCCTTCTCCATCGTATTCACGAAAGCCGATAAGCTGAGCCGTACCGGCCTGCAATCGAATGTCAAAGCCTACCTTGAAAAGCTCTCTGAGCAATGGGAGGAGCTGCCACCCCATTTCGTCACCTCAGCCGAGAAGGGGACAGGACGCGAGGAGCTGCTGGATTACATAGCCCAAATCAATGCTTCGCTGAAGGAATAACGCTAAAAAACGTAAAAAAACTCGTTGGGATGCGCATTTTTCAAAACAAAATTCCTACCTTTGCGCATCCAATTTAGGAAACGGTCTGTAAAGACCAACCAAATCCACACTTAAAAGAAAAAATCGGGCTCGGGCTTCGCCTGCCAATTATCTTCCGTAGAGGAGATAGTATGTAATGCCCTATTCACACATGTACCTTTATGTATAACATCATTCAACTCAACAAGAAAGAAGTACAGGAACTGCAAGACATTGCCGCAGAATTCAACATCAAGAACGCCAAATCATTTGAGAAGCGCGACCTTATCTACCAGATTCTCGATGCGCAAGCCATAGCCGGTTCCCAGAAAGCTGCCGAAAAAGAGGCTGCCGCTGAAAAGAAACAACGCAACCGCATCAACAAGACGGGTACCATCAGCAAAGTCTATTCAGCCAATCAGGACAAAGGCAAGAAATTCGATGAAATTCCCCAAACTGTAGCTAAGCCGATGGAACAGCGAGAACAGAAGAATCAGTCCGCAGAGAGCAACGGTAATAAACCTGACGCAACAACCGAAATGGCAACAAAACAAGAGAAAAAACAGAACGCCGAACCGCAGAAGAAGAAGAACGACGCTCAGCCAAAGACTGAAGAGCCCAAGCAGGAGATGAAAGCTCAAGAAGGAACCCCTTCAACTTCTACCGACACAGAGGTCACTCCCCCAAAGAAACGTCGCGGGCGCAAGCCGAAGGCTCTTGTCGAGGCAGAGGAAGCCGCTACTACCGCTATAGAACAAGCAACGACTATCGACATACCCGTTCACAACGAAACTGACTTCGTGCCCATCGAGGATATGCCTTCTGAAGCTGCTGCGCTTCCTATGGAACTTATCGACAAATTTGAGCAGACCAAACTGGAAGAGCCGCAATCCAAATCCACCCGTGGAAGAAAGAAGAAAAAAGCTGCCCAGCCTGCAGGCAACACAAACAATACGGACAACGTCCCTACCCTCTTTGGCGATGAAATAGCCATGGAGGCAACAGAAGACGAAGAGAATACTCCCGTTCAGGAAACAGGAGCTCCGTCACCTGCACAACAGGGAAAAACAGCCAAGCCGGAATCCGGTGATGCCAACCGTCCGCAGCCTCTCCGCCGCATGGACACGCAACAGCGCATCCTCGAAGCAGAGCGACGCTTGCAAGAACGTCAAGGGCGCATCGACGAAGAGGAGCGACGCCTGCAAGAACAGGAGCGACGTGCTCAAGAGAAGGAGGAACGCCGCCAGCAAGAGCAGCAACGCCAGGAACTGGAACGTCAGGCCAAGCAGGAAGAGGAGAGACGCAAGGCCGAGATGGAACGCCTGTACGATTTTGGCGATAGAATCAAGTGTTTGGGTGTACTGGAAATCCTGCCCGACAACTTCGGTCTGCTCCGCTCGTCCGACTATAACTACCTCCCCTCGCCCGATGACGTCTACGTCTCGCAAAACCAAATCAAACACTACGGCCTCAAAACAGGCGATGTCGTCGAAGGCGTCATCCGTCCCGCTAAAGAGGGAGAGAAGTACTTCCCGCTATCTTACATTGAGAAGATTAACGGTTTGGAGCCAGAAATCGTGCGCGACCGTGTTCCCTTCGAACACCTCACGCCCCTCTTCCCTGATGAGAAGTTCCAGCTCTGCACAGGAAACAACGACAACCTTTCTGCCCGCGTCGTCGATCTCTTCTCGCCCATCGGCAAGGGCCAGCGCGGCCTCATCGTCGCCCAGCCCAAGACGGGTAAGACCATCCTACTGAAAGACATCGCCAACGCCATTGCCGCCAACCATCCTGAAGTTTACATGATGGTGCTGCTCATTGACGAACGTCCTGAAGAAGTGACGGATATGGCGCGAAGCGTCAATGCCGAAGTAATTGCCTCCACCTTTGACGAGCCTGCCGAGCGTCACGTGAAGATTGCCGGCATCGTGCTGGAGAAAGCCAAGCGCATGGTGGAATGCGGACACGACGTTGTCATCTTCCTCGACTCCATCACACGCCTTGCGCGTGCCTATAATACGGTAGCCCCCGCCTCAGGCAAAGTGCTGTCAGGTGGTGTTGATGCCAATGCCCTCCACAAGCCCAAGCGCTTTTTCGGCGCCGCCCGCAACATCGAGAACGGCGGCTCGCTCACGATCATCGCCACAGCCCTTATCGACACGGGCAGCAAGATGGACGAAGTCATCTTCGAGGAATTCAAGGGCACAGGCAATATGGAACTGCAGCTCGACCGCACCCTCAGCAACAAACGCATCTTCCCTGCTGTCAACATCATGGCCTCCAGCACGCGACGCGATGACTTGCTGCACGACCAGGATACGCTCAACCGTATGTGGATTCTGCGCAAATACCTCTCAGACATGAATCCCATCGAAGCAATGGACTTCGTCAAAGGCCGTTTGGAAGACACGAAATCCAACGAAGAATTCCTTTTAAGCATGAATTCCTAATCTTTTCATTGCACCAAACGCGTTAGGACTGCTTACCCCTAACGGGTTGGGACGATAAAAAAGGCTGTAACTGGCAAAAGCAAACGGGCCGCGACTCACGTCGCGGCCCTTTCCGGTTTCTAAAAGCTTACTTTTTGGGGAATGATATAATAAATTGATTACTATATCCTTTTCAAATGGCCCTTCTCAGAAGGGCAGGTCATCAACAGAACCTTCGCCGGGAGCCTGGGGAGTAGGTTCCGTAAAAGCAGGAGCTGCAGGAGTTGCCGGAGCAGGTGCTGCCATAGGAGCAGGTGCCGCAGCCACGCCTTCAGCAGTCTGAACGGAGGTGACATTACGATCCACCTTCCAAGCACGGATACGATTATACCAACGTCCATTGTACTCGCTGGCATCGATATCAAACGAAACGGTCATCGTCTCGCCCGTCTTAATATTGAAGGACGCTATGCGGTCCGAGCCAAAAACTTCAAAAGCCAATTTTCGGGGGAATTGCTCATTGATAGTTTCCAACACATATTCCTGTACTTTCCACTCTGTTCCCGTTCGCTGGCTGACACCACCGCGCTCAGGCATTACGGCAATAATTTTTCCTGTTAATTCCATATTCTTTGTCTGATTTTCGGGGCGAAATTACTGATTTTTTCTAAACGATGCTATTTTTTTCGCTGTTTTTTTCAATTCATCCCTAAAAATGTCTATCTTTGCCGATAATATTCCTTATTAATATAACAATATTCAAATAAAAAAGCGCATTATGAGATTTGTAGTTACCAGCACAGAGTTGTGCAACCGCCTTCAGTCCATCGGCCGCGTCATAAACGCCAAGAGTGCCCTGCCCATTTTGGACTGCTTCCTCTTCAATCTTGAGAGCGGCATTCTCTCCATTACGGCTTCAGACAATGAGACCACCCTCGAGACCTCGCTGCCGGTAGTGGAACACGATGGTGACGGCCGTTTCGCCATCGGGTCGAAAAACATCCTCGATGCCATCAAGGAACTACCCGAGCAGCCCATCGTCTTCAACGTCAACGAGAGCAACGTCGCTGTCACCATCGAATACATGAACGGTAAGTTCAGCATGGTGGGCCAGCAGGCCGACGAGTACCCCACGCCTGCTCTGCTGGGCGAGGCTCCTGTCAGTTTCAGTATGCCTGCCGCTACGCTGTTCGACGGCATCAACCGCACCATTTTCGCTACAGCCGACGACGAGCTTCGCCCCGTAATGAACGGTATCTACTTCGACATCACTACGGAGTACGTCACACTTGTATCCTCTGACGGCCACAAGCTGGTGCGCAACAAGCTGCTTGCCGCCAAGGGTGAGGAGAAGGCTGCCTTCATCCTGCCGAAGAAGCCCGCCAACCTGCTTAAAGGCCTGTTGAGCAAGGAGGCTGACGACATCAACATCTCGTTCGACAGTCGCAATGCCGTTTTCACGTTGCCTAACCACCGTCTGGTCTGCCGCCTCATTGAGGGCCGCTACCCGAACTACAACTCCGTCATCCCCATGAGCAACCCCTATAAGGTTACCATCAACCGCCAGGCTCTACTGAGTGCCCTACGCCGTGTCAGCATCTGCTCATCTGCCAGCAGCAGCCTCGTCAAACTGCGCCTGACGGCAGGCGAGCTTCACATCTCTGCTCAGGATCTCGACTTTGCATCCTCTGCTGAAGAGCGCATTGTTTGCCAGTACGACGGCGAACCCATGAGCATCGGCTTCAAATCGACCTTCCTCATGGATATCATCAGCAACATCTCCGGCGAGGAAATCAGCGTGGAAGTCTCAGACCCCTCTCGCGCCGGCGTCATCGTCCCCACCATTCAAGAGGAGAATACCGACCTGCTGATGCTGCTCATGCCCATGATGCTCAACGACTAAATCCATCTGCGCGTCCCATGGAACTGAAACTCACCAAGCCTGTCGTCTTCTTTGACTTGGAGACGACAGGTACTTCCGTCACCAACGACCGCATTGTGGAAATCTGCCTGCTGAAGGTTTACCCCGACGGCAAGGAGCAGGAGAAAACCTATCGTGTCAATCCCGGTATGCCCATACCGCCTGCCGCCACAGCCGTCCATCACATTACCGACGACGACGTGCGCGACAAGCCCACCTTCGCCCAGATAGCCCGCGAGGTAGAGGCATTCTTTGAGGGATGCGACATCGCAGGTTTCAACTCCAACCGTTTCGACGTGCCCATGCTGGCTGAGGAATTCCTGCGCGCTGGCGTCGACATCGACTTCAGCCGTCCGCGCTTCATCGACGTGCAGGTTATCTTCCATAAGATGGAACAACGCACCCTCTCAGCCGCCTACAAGTTCTACTGCGGCAAGAACCTCGACGACGCCCATTCCGCCACAGGCGACACCCGTGCCACCTACGAGGTGCTGAAAGCCCAGCTCGACCGCTATGCTGACCTGCAGAACGACGTGAAGTGGCTCTCCGAATTCACGTACTACACCCGCAACGTCGATTTCTCAGGTTTCTTCATCTACAACGACAAGGGTGAGGAGGTAGTCAATTTCGGCAAGTACAAAGGGCGCATCCTGAGCGAAGTCATCAAGCACGACCCCAGCTACTACGACTGGATTATGAAGAACGACTTTCCTCTTAACACCAAGCAGGTGCTGACAAAAGTACGCCTTCGTGAAATCAACCCCCAAAAGTAACCCATGCTATTCCGCCGCCTAACCATTGTCCTCCCCGCCCTGCTGCTGTTTGCCGCAGGACTGATGGTGGCGTCCCCAGCCTCGTCGCAGGAACTCGATGCCAAGGTCGTTATCAACGCATCGAAAATCCAAGGAACAGACAACTCCGTCTTTACTACGCTGGAAACGGCCATCAGCGAATTCCTCAACACGCGCAAATGGTCAAACGCCCAATACAGCAACAAGGAGAAAATCGCATGCAGTTTCAACTTCATCGTCAACGAGTACGCCAACGAGGGGGCATTTGACTGCGAGCTTATGGTGCAGAGCAACCGCCCCGTCTTCAACACCTCCTACAACACGGTAGTTTTCAACTTCCGCGACCCTGCCGTATCGTTCAACTACGTGGAGTTCGACAAACTGGAGTTTGCCGACGACATCGTCACGAACAACCTGACTGCTGTGCTGGCCTACTACGCCTACCTCATTATCGGGCTTGACCTGGACACCTTTGCCCCTAAGGGTGGTACGGACATCCTGCAGAAGGCCGAGAACGTCGTCAATAATGCGCAGATGCTTGACGTGGGCGGTTGGAAGGCCTATGCCGACGACAAGAACCGCCATGCCATCATCAACGACTACATGAACGGCTCGCTGGAGCCCCTGCGCCAGTTACTATACGACTATCATCGTGGTGGACTGGACGAAATGGCGCAGAATGCCGAGCGCGGACGAAGCAACATCACCACCTCCCTTACCCTCTTGCAGAAGGCCAAGGAGAATAAGCCCCTATCGGCTCTACCCGGCCTATTCACCGAAATCAAGCAGGAGGAACTACTCAATATCTACTCCAAGGGCACTTCGAAGGAAAAAGAGGATGTGAGCAAAATCCTCACCAGCGTCAATCCCTCGCTCGCCAACGAGTGGGAGGAGATAAAGAAGATGAAGAACTGACCCCATCCCCCCATGCTGACGTTGCTCTCCATACGGAACTACGCTCTCATCGAGTCGCTTGAGATTGATTTCGAAAGCGGCTTTTCTGTCATCACAGGTGAGACCGGCGCCGGAAAATCCATCCTCCTTGGCGCCATAGGCCTGCTCTTGGGCAACCGTGCCGACAGCAACGCCGTCCGCGAAGGAGCTACAAAGTGTACCATCGAGGGTTGTTTCGACTTGACGGTCTGCGACCTGCGTCCTTTCTTCGACGAGAACGACATAGAGTACGACGACGAGTGCATCATCCGCCGCGAACTCCTCTCCAGCGGCAAGAGCCGCGCTTTCGTCAACGATTCGCCTGCTTCCCTCAGCCAGTTGAAGGCGCTGAGCAGCAAGCTCATCGATATCCATTCGCAGCATCAGAACCTGCTGCTCAATTCCGAGAGTTTCCAGAGGGAAGTCCTTGACACGCTGGCGGCCAACGCCCCCGAGCGGGCTGCTTACCTCTCAGCCTATCAGGCTTTCGGCTCTGCCCAGCTGGCGCTCCAAAAGGCCGAGGCCGAACGGGAGAAGAACCGTGCTGACGAGGACTTCATCCGCTTCCAGCTCCAACAGTTCGACGAAGCCCACCTGAAGGAGGGCGAGGACGAGGAACTGGAGGCCGAACATAGTGTGTTGGAGCATGCCGAAGAGATAAAGACAGACCTCTACGCTACCGTCAACCTACTGACGGGCGACGACAGTAACCTTTTGGGCAACCTGAAAACCCACCTGAATATGCTCCACAGCCTTGCAAGGAACTACGTCAAGGCTACTGAATGGGCTAAGCGCATGGAGAGTACCTACATTGAGCTGAAGGATATTGCCGAGGAGGTGGAGAGTGCAGCCGAACGGATTTCCTTTGACCCCGAGCGGCTCAACGAAGTGGAGGAGCGGCTGAACCTCCTCTACACCCTCCAGCAGAAGCACCATGTGAAGGACCTGACTGCCCTGCTTACCATTGAAGCCGAACTGCGTGAGCGTATGGCCTCTATCGACAACAGCGATGACCTGGTTGCCGAACTCGCTCAAGCCCTCACCCAGGCGCAGGATGCCCTTACTGCAACAGCAAGGGCACTCACGGATTCACGCAAGAAGGCAGCCAAGACGGCTGAAAAGGGCATCATCGAACGTCTCCAAGGCCTGGGCATGCCCAACATCCGCTTCCAGATTGACGTTTCTCCTCGTACCACGCCCGACAGTAGCGGCATGGATACCATCACCTTCCGCTTCTCCGCCAACAAAGGCACAGCCCTTCAGGACATCAGCGATGTGGCTTCAGGTGGTGAAATCTCACGCGTCATGCTCGCCATCAAGGCGCTGACAGCTGCTTCGCGCGGACTCCCTACCCTTATCTTCGACGAGATTGACACCGGCATCTCCGGCCAGATCGCCGACCGCATGGGAAACATTATGCAAGAGATGAGCGCACACAACCGCCAAATCATCAGCATCACCCATCTGCCGCAGATAGCGGCCCGTGGAGCCGTCCACTACAAAGTCAGCAAGACAGAGACCGCCACAGGCACCATCACAGCCATCAGCCGTCTGTCGGCCGACGAACGCGTCAGCGAGATTGCCTCCATGATTAGTGGCGCCACCCTTACCGAAGCAGCCATCGCCAACGCCCGCTCGCTACTGCAATTAAGTCAAAGTGCCGAAGAGACGAAAAGCCCAAAAGTCATTCTCCCCTCAGACCCTTAATCCTTAGACTCTTAGACCTTTTACACTTAGACCCATGAATAAATCAGACTTTATTTTCGGCATCCGCGCAGTTATCGAGGCTATTGAAGCCGGCAAGGACATCGACCGCGTGTTGGTCAAGAGAGACATGCAGGGCGATCTCGCCCGCGAATTGTTCGGTGCCCTGCGGGGAACGCAGATTCCCGTCCAGCGCGTACCCGTCGAAAAGCTCAACCGTATCACCACCAAGAACCATCAGGGCGTAGTGGCATTCATCGCCTCCGTCACCTACCAACACATCGAGGACCTTGTTCCCACGTTGTTCGAGGAGGGGAAGGCCCCGCTCTTCGTCATGCTCGACGGCGTGACGGACGTGCGTAACTTCGGCGCCATCGCCCGTACGTGCGACTGCGCCTGTGCTGATGCCATCATCATCCCCACCCACGATAGCGTCAGCGCAGGAGCTGATGCCATGAAGACCTCCGCCGGAGCGCTCCATACGCTGCCCGTCTGCCGTGAAGCGAACCTAGCCACAGCCATAAAGTACTTGAAGCAATGTGGCTTCCGCATCATCGGCGCGACGGAGAAGGGCAACCGCAATTATACCGAAGCCCACTATACCGACCCTGTCTGCCTCATCATGGGTGCCGAGGACACGGGCATCCCCACAGAACACCTCGCCCTTTGTGACGACTGGGTAGCCATTCCCCAATACGGCCACATCGGCTCGCTCAACGTCTCCGTTGCTGCCGGCATACTCATCTATGAAGCCGTCCGTCAACGGACGGAGGCTTTCTCCAAATCACTCTGACCTCTTTAATTAGTCAACGAGTCAACAAGTATTCTCCATTATGCGAAGCATTAAATTACTCATTCTTTCATTTTCATTCTTCTTTCTATTTCTCCTACCCGTATCAGCCGCAGGCAAAATCAGCAAAACGCTCAAGAAAGCCCACGATGCCACTTGCTCCGTCATGACCTACGACGCTGACGGCAATCTCATCGGCACCGGCCAGGGCTTTTTCATTGGCGAGCGCGGCGAACTGCTGGCTCCCTACACGCTGTTCCTCGGCGCGCGCTCGGCCGTGACTACCGATGCCGCAGGCACGACGCGCCAGGTACTGAAGGTCAAGGGAGCTGACGAGCTCTACGACGTCATCCGCCTCAGCGTCGAGACGGACAAGAAGCAGAAGTCACTTGCTGCCGACTCCATCGCGCTAAGCATCGGCCAACGGCTTTATATGCCCCCCGTCTCTACCGCCAAGAAGGAAGTCGGCGACTGGTTTACCGTCCGCAAGGTGGAGGATGTGAGCAACGGACACAGCTACTACACGCTGCTGGGCCCCTCTGCCTCAACCAGTCTGGCAGGCCGCCCGCTGCTGACCGAGGAGGGCCAGCTGGCTGCCGTCATGCAGCCGTCGAGCGAAGGCGACACCCTCTTCTACGCCCTCGATGCCCGCTTCGGCACAAAGCTTGAGATCAAGGCGCTGACGCTCAACGAGACCTCCTACCGCAACCTCGTCTTCCCGAAATCGTTGCCCGAGGATGCTGAGCAGGCGCAAGTCTATCTCTTCATCGCGGCAAGCCAGAACGATACGGACTACTATAGCGAAATCATCGAGAGTTTCATCAGCCAGTTCCCCGATAACGCCGAGGGCTACATCCGTCGGGCGGCGTTCCAGGTGGCCAAGGGCGATTCCATCCATCTTGAGCAAGCGGAGGCCGACCAGGCGAAGGCGCTTGAGCTCTCCCCTGACAAGGATGCCATCCACTACCAGATCGGCTGCCAGATGGTCGATGCCATAAGCAGCGACTCGGCCTTCCACTACAAGGACTGGACATTGGAACGTGCCGCCGCCGAGATGGAGCAGGCCATCGCCATCAACCCGCTGGCTGTTTACTACCAGCATTTGGGCGACATCCGCCTTGCCCTTAACGACGACGAGGGTGCCGTAGAGGCCTACCTCGCCATCTGCCAGATGCCCGACGCCACCTCCGACAACTACTACAACGCCGCCATCGCCTGCGAACAGCTCCCCGACGGCTACGAGCGCGCCGTAGCCCTCATGGACAGCGCCGTCGTCAAGGCCTCGCCAGCCGGCGCCACGCCCGATGCCAATCTGGCGTACCAGAGCGCCCCGTTCGTCCTTGAGCGTGCGCTCATGAAGGCCCGCCACGAGAAGTACCGTCCTGCCGTTGCCGACTTTAACCTCTACGAGCAGCTGGCCGGCACCTCCGTCAACGACCGTTTCTACTACCTCCGCGAGCAGGCCGAGGCGAGTGCCCGCATGTTCCAGCAGGCACTCGACGACATCGATCTCGCCTACAGCATCAACCCGCTCGCAGCCTATCTGCTGGAGAAGGCCACGCTGAACATCCGCGTCGGCCGCAACGACGAGGCCCTGCCCATCTTGGAAAGTCTCATTGCCAGCTACCCCAACGACATGGACTGCAACCGTCTGCTGGGCTACTGCTACGCCGTGAAGGGCGACATCCGTCGTGCCCGTCCGCTGCTGGAGCGCGCCATCAGCCTGGGCGACGCCACCGCCTCCACCCTCCTCGAACGCTATTGCAAGTGAGATGCTTCGCATAATGAAAAATTAAAAAAGAAAAATGAAAAATAGAATGTACTCCACTCGCAAGGCTATTTATTCTTCATTTTTCATTCTTCATTTTTCATTTTTATTATTCTTCCTCAGTTGCGGCAGGTCTGCTCCTGAGCAGCCGAAGCTGGAGAACGGCGACCTGCTCTTCACCCTCTCCGAAGCCGATGCCAGCACGCTCTCGGGCGCCATCGTCGGCGCTACCAGCCACGACAACCCTCTTTTAGGAGGGGATGGCTCCGCCATCCCCATCGACCACGTCGCCATCGTCTGCACCCGCAGCCATTATTTTTCCCCCTCCTTCAGGAGGGGAAGGGGGAGGCTCTTTATCTTAGAATCCACCACCCGCCATGGCGTCCGCCTCTGCCCCCTCGACACCTTCCTCGTCCATGCCGACCATAATGCCGCAGGGCAGCCCCTCGTGATGGTAGGGCGCATCAAGGGCGACTTCGACTGCGATGCCTCGCTCCGTAACGCCATGTCCTATCTTGGCCGGCGCTATGACGACGTCTATAGCCCCACCGACGACGACATCTACTGCTCTGAGCTGGTGCAAAAATCCTTTGTCAACCACGAAGGCCAGCTCATCTTCACGCCCGAGCCCATGTCGTTCCACGATGCCGACGGCAACATCCTCCCCTACTGGGCGGAGTTCTACGCCAGCCTCGGCCTCCCTGTGCCCGAAGGCGAGCCCGGCTCCAATCCCGTCGCCATCGCCACCCATCCCTCCGTCCAGATTATCGGCAGCTTCTTCACACCTGAATAATATGAATCGCCCTCGCCACCTATACCCCATCGTTCTATTCCTGCTCCTTTTGCTGACAGCCTCCGTCACCTCCTGCCGCAGGGATGCCGCTTTTCACGATGCCCTGCTTCGTGCCGAAGCCCTCATGGAGACAGACCCCCAGCAAGCACGCGCGGTGCTTGCTGAGATTGAAGATTCAATATTGAAGATTGAAGATTATCCTGCGGAAGAGGCAGGCCAGAAGGCGAGAAAAAATTTTCAATCTTCAATCTTCAATTTTCAATCTAAGTCGGAGGCCGCTCTTTACGCCCTCCTTCGCACCCAGGCTGACTACAAATGCGACGTTCCGCTGACGTCCGACTCCCTTATCCTTCTTGCTACGGACTACTATGGCACCAAGCGCAAGAGCCAACGTGCCGCCCTCGCCCAGCACTATCTCGGCTGCACCTACAGAGAAATGCATCGCGATTTGGATGCCATTGAGGCCCAGCTTCGGGCTACTACGCTCTTTCCCGATACGACCAACAAATACTATGCTCATAGCTTACTTCATTTGGGACTTCTTTATTCCAAGCACTATATGGTGGATAGCGCCTGGGTGGCTTTCGGACGCTACCGCCGGACAGAATCCTGCAATTCCGATTCAGCGAACATCGGCTATGCCGACTTTTATATGGGGACTATTGCCTTGTATCATGATGATGACGAGTTGACGGACAGCTTATTCCAATGTGTCTTGAATAATACGAAAACTACAAATTATAATCGTTTCACAACTTATTTCCAGTTAGCTAAACTTCGGTTTTATCA
>JAFXXQ010000008.1 GCA_017542145.1 Bacteroidaceae bacterium
TGTCCTGTATAATTTATTATTTGACGATTCACTATTTGGCTGCGCACTAATTCCTAATTCCCAATTGCGCCAAAGCTATTTATTCTTCATTTTTCATTCTTCATTCTTCATTTTTCATTAAAAAGAATTTTTTATGATTAACTTGCTCAAATCCCTCATATCCATTCCCTCCTTCAGCCGCGAGGAGGCGGCGGCGTGCGACTGCCTCGAAGCATGGATGAAGGCACATGGCCTTGATGTCCATCGTAAGGGAAACAACGTATGGGTCGAGCAGCCCGGACGGGGCGACGGCCGCCCTGTCGTCCTCCTCAACGCCCACCTCGACACCGTGCGCCCCGCCGCCGGCTACACCCGCGACCCCTTCACCCCCGTCCTTGAGGGCGACCGCCTCTACGGCCTCGGCAGCAACGACGACGGCGGCTCGCTCGTCGCCCTGCTGGCCGCCTTCATCGAGCTGTCGCGACTGCCCCAGCCCTGCCGCTTCGTCTATAGCGCCACCGCCGAGGAGGAGGTCTGCGGACAAGGAGGCATCGAGAGCATCCTCGACGACATCGGGCCCTTCGACCTCGGCATCATCGGCGAGCCCACCCAGATGCAGATGGCCGTGGCCGAGCGCGGGCTGATGGTGCTCGACTGCACCGCCCACGGCCGCAGCGGACACGCCGCCCGCGGCGAGGGTGTCAACGCTCTATACGAGGCCATCGAGGATATCAACTGGTTCCGCACCTACAGATTCCCCCAAACGTCCGACTATCTTGGCGAGGTGAAGATGACCGTCACTATGATCCAATGCGGCACACAGCACAACGTCGTGCCCGACCGTTGCACCTACGTCGTCGATGTCCGTCCCAACGGCATGTACACCAACCCCGAGATACTTGCCGAGATACAAGCCCACGTCCGTTCGGACGTCGTGCCCCGTTCGCTGCGTCACAGCAGTTCCCACATACCCCTCGCCCACCCCGTCGTGCAGCGAGGACTCAGCCTCGGCCTCACCCCCTTCGGCTCCCCCACCACCAGCAACCAAACCGTCCTCCCCATGTTTACCACCCTCAAAATCGGCCCTGGCGACTCCGCCCGTTCCCACACCGCCGACGAGTACATCCGCCTAAGCGAAATCCAGCAAGGCACAGAAATCTATGTCAAGCTGCTCAATCAGCTTGAAATAGAATGAAAAATGAAAAATGAAGAATGAAAAATAAATAGCCCTGAATATGGAAAACGAAGATAATATCGTTTTATCAAAAGCAGAAGCTTATGCCATACGAATCATTAAACTCTATCGTTATTTACAAAAAGAAAAAAACGAAAAGATAATGTCGAATCAACTCCTCCGATGCGGAACAAGTGTAGGCGCGAACCTGACAGAAAGCAATGATTCTATCAGCCACGCCGAGTTTATTGCCAAAACACAGATTGCTTTGAAGGAGTGTTCAGAATCCCTCTACTGGTTAAAATTATTGGTTTCAACAGAATACATCACTCAAATCCAATACGAGTCCATCTTTTCGGACGGCAAGGATATCCAACGTCTCCTTATAGCCATCCTTAAATCAGCAAAAACCAACCCGCGTAATTGGTAATACATTTTATTTTTCATTCTTCATTCTTCATTTTTCATTAAAAAAGTCATGAAATTATGGGACAAAGGCTACGAGCCTGACAAACTGATAGAGAACTTCACCGTAGGTAACGACCGTGAGCTTGACCTGCAGCTGGCGCGTTACGACGTGCTGGGCAGCATGGCCCACATCCGTATGTTGGAGTCCATCGGGCTGCTCGGCAAGGACGAGCTCCCCCTGCTGCTCGATGGTCTGCAGGCTATCCTCGATGACATCGATGCCGGACGCTTCACCATCGAGCCCGGTGTCGAAGACGTCCACAGCGAGGTCGAGCAGCTGCTCACCCAGCGTCTGGGCGACATCGGCAAGAAGATCCACTCCGGCCGCAGCCGCAACGACCAGGTGCTCGTTGACCTCAAGCTCTTCTTCCGCGACCGCTTGAAGGACACCGCCCGCGACGTCGCCACCCTCTTCCACCGCTTGCAAACCCTCAGCGAGCAGTACAAGGATGTCCTCATGCCCGGCTATACCCATCTGCAGGTAGCTATGCCCTCGTCGTTCGGCCTGTGGTTTGGTGCCTATGCCGAGACGCTCGTTGACGACGTCCGTCTGCTTGCGGCTGCCTACGCCATAGCCGACCAGAACCCGTTAGGTAGTGCTGCCGGCTATGGCTCGTCGTTTCCTCTCAACCGCACCATGACTACGGAGCTACTCGGTTTCTCCACGCTCCACTACAACGTCGTCGCTGCCCAGATGAGTCGCGGCAAGACCGAGCGCGCCATCGCCGCTGCCCTCAGCGCCATTGCAGCCACCCTCGGACGCTTCGCTATGGATGTCTGCCTCTTCATGTGCCAGAACTTCGCCTTCATCTCCTTCCCCGACGAGCTCACTACAGGCAGCAGCATCATGCCCCACAAGAAGAACCCCGATGTCTTTGAGATTATGCGCGCCAAGTGCAATCGTCTGCAGAGCCTCCCCAACGAAGTCGCCCTTATGACCACCAACCTCCCCCTCGGCTACCAGCGCGACTTCCAGCTGCTCAAGGACGCCCTCTTCCCCGCCTTCGGCCAGCTTTCCGGCTGTCTGCAGCTCTGCGACTTCATGCTGCAGCACATCCGCGTCCGTCGCGACATCCTCGACGACCCTCGCTACGACTACCTCTTTACGGTCGAGGACGTCAACCGCCTCGTCCTCGACGGCACCCCCTTCCGCGAGGCCTACAAGGCTGTCGGCCACGCCGTTCAGAACGGCACCTATAGCCCCACGCGTACCGTCAGCCATACCCACGAAGGATCCATCGGCAACCTCTGTACCGAAGCCATACGCCAAAAATTCGACGATGTCTTCGCCCCCTTCCGGCAATAACGTGCGCAAGCATTTCAGATTACAAAGGTTAAAGGTTACAAGGTTACGCATTCTCTAATGGCAACCGCGCGCTAACAGGTCTTCGGCGTAAGCTATGCAACGACGCGCCCGTCAACGAGACGTATGGTACGGTCAGTGAGGGCGGCAAGGGTTTCGTCGTGCGTGACGATGATGAAGGTTTGGTGGAAGCGTTCGCGAAGGTCGAAGAAAAGCTGATGGAGCTCCTGCTTGTTCTGCGTGTCGAGGCTGCCCGAAGGCTCGTCAGCCAGGATGACAGAGGGATGGTTGATGAGGGCACGGGCAACGGCTACACGCTGTTTCTCGCCTCCTGAGAGTTCTGCCGGCTTATGGTCGGCACGGTCGTTGAGACGGAGGAAGTCCAGCAGTTCACGGGCATCGCGACGGGCATCGTGCATGCTGCGCCCGGCAATGAGGGCGGGCATCATGACATTCTCCTCTGCCGTAAACTCAGGCAGCAGCTGATGAAACTGAAAGACGAAGCCGATATGCTCGTTGCGATAGGCAGAAAGCTGTTTGTCGCGCAGGCTGAAGACATCAATGCCGTCGATGACGACGTTGCCCAAATCAGGACGGTCGAGCGTGCCAATAATCTGCAAAAGCGTGGTCTTGCCTGCTCCGCTGGGACCGACGATGCTGACGATTTCGCTGTCGGCAACGGTAAGGTCAATGCCCCGCAGCACTTGCAAAGAGCCAAAGGATTTAGTAATATGGGAAAGGGAAATCATACAAATGAAGAATGAAAAATGAAGAATAAATAGCTTTGCAAGCGGAGATAGCCGTTGAGGGGAAAAACTGAATACGAAACATTTTAGAATTTGGGGCAATGGTGTCGATGGCATCGACAACAAAATCGTAAGGAGTATCGAGCAGGGAGGGCACGTCGTCCTCCGTGAGATAGACGGGGAGCGTGTGGAGCGTCAACGCAGGGTTGATGGCAAGCAGACGATCCTGCATGACATCGGTTTTCAGACGACCTATAGTGGCATGCGTAGCAGGGAGCAGGCGCTCCATCTTATCGGGGCCAAAAAGCTGTTCTGTCCGTTGCTGCCAGGAGGTCATGGGATGGGGTTGGTGAAAGTGGTGGAGAGGGCGTCGCTACGCTGCTCGGGATAGATAATCATCAGGCTGTTGCCCATGAAATACTTCATCAGCTGGGTGGGCAGATTATCGAAAGAAGGCTGCCACGAGAGGCTGCCACGCCGGGCGCTGACGAGCACGAAGAGATGGTCGAAGCTGAGGTTCTCGGTAGTGGTGAGCAGGTCGTTCCAGTCAGGCATATCGATAAGCTGGAAGCGCATGTTGGGATGACGGGTACGGATGTAGTCGCTCACCAGACGGAGCGTCTGGGGATGTCCGTGGAAATCGGCACGGCAGCCCAGCTGCTCGCCGATGTTGCAGAGGCGTTCGAGCCAACGGCAGAAGCCCAACTCGCTCTCCGCCTCCGCCGGAATGGCCACAACAAGGCGATGGACGACGTTGACGGGCATCAGGTGCTTCACGATGACCACTTGGCGATGGGTACCTTCGACAATATGGTTCAGCGTCGTTCCCAGGAACGAGTCGGCAAAGTTGCGCTTCTGGTGGAGGCCGAGGATGAGCTCCTTGGCATCAGCCTCCTTGAAGGCATGGAGGATGCTGCCTGCAGGGTTGGTGCCGAGGCGGTTCTGTGTGACGACGGGCACGTCGGCAGAGGCTCCAATGGCTGCCGCACGGCGCAGGTTCTCGCGTCCCCGCTCCTGCCGGCGCTCAGAGTCGGCGCCGTCGATGGAGACGTGGAGCGCCACAATCTCACCCGTCGCCTTCGGGCCACGCATGAGGATGGCGGTATTCATCAGATCCTCCACATTATCAGGATTATTGATAGCCACCATCAGGTTATCGCCCAGAAGGCCCAGCCCCTCCCGCGATGGAGTGGAGCCCTCCCCCTTATGGGGGAGTGGGGAGAGGGTCATTTTCGCTGTGCGGAAGGCGGCGTGCTCGGTAGCCACAGAGCTGACGATGCACGAGCCCAGAATCATGGCCACCACGCCATTCAGCACGTTATCGTCCATCAGGGGCATGCCGTCGGCCTGCATGAGACGCGTGCCCACCATCACCATCGCCAGCGCGCCCGCCGCATGGGCAGAGCTAAGGCCGAACAACATCTCCCGCTCGTAGCCCTTCAGATGCAGCGATTTCTGCGTCAGCCAAGCCGCAGCCCACTTGGTGGCAAGAGCGGTAATGAGCATCACGGCGATGACAACAATGCCGGCAAACGACTGCCAAAGGGCAGAGATATTGATGAGCATGCCCACACCTATCAGGAAATAAGGAATGAACAGGGCATTACCGACAAACTCGATGCGGTTCATGAGGGGCGACACGTGGGGGATATAGCGGTTGAGCACCAGTCCGGCGAGGAAGGCACCCAGCAGCCCCTCCAGCCCAGCAGCATCGGCAAGGGCAGCACTCAGTATCATCAGCGTCATCACGAAGATGAACTGCGTGATGTTATCGCCATAACGTTTGAAGAACCAGCGTGTCAGCCTCGGATAGCCAAGGAAGATGATGACGGCATAGATGCCCGTCCTCACCCCCATCCAGACAAGGAACGAGGGCTCCAGCCGCCCCTCGACACCCGCAGCGATGACCGCCAGGATGACGAGGGCGAGCAGCAGGGCAATCATGGTGCCGCATACGGCTATGGTGACACAGTCCGTACGCCCCAGTCCGTAGCGTCCTGCGATGGGATAGCTGACCAGCGTGTGCGACGCCAGTATGCACGACAGCAGCAACGCGGCTGGCAGCCTCAGCCGCAGCACCCACAGCCCCACAGGCAGCCCTACCGCAAAGGGGATAAGGAAGGTGAGGATGCCGAAGACGATGCCGCGACGACGGTTCTTGCGGAGGCCCTCCATGTCCAGCTCGAGGCTGGCGAGGAACATGATGTAGTAGAGACCCACCTTGCCGAAGAGCTCGAAGCTGCTGTCGCGTGCCAACAGCCCCAGCCCGTGCTCGCCCACCAGCACACCCGCCACAATCATCCCCACCAGATGGGGGATGCGCAGCTTGCGCGACACAAGGGGTACCGTCAGGATGATAGCCAGCACCACCGCGAAGATGAGCGTCGGGTCAGTAATCATAATTTCAGGCTGCAAAGATAGGTCAAGGCGAGCGATAATGCAAGTTTATTTGCAATTATCCGAGCCGCAGCCTATCTAAAAGCCCCCAAAGGGGGATTAAAGTTACTATTATTTTAAGACACTCGCAAACGTTTAGCAAATTTAGCAACGACAACGCCTAACGCTGGAAAAATTCCAGCCTGTGGAATTTAAATTCCATTTGATGGAACTTTTTTTCCAGCCTATGGAACTTTTTTTCCATTTGATGGAATTCTGGGGGAAGCAAGGGCTGTCGGGACTGTCGCTAAAGCGACACGTAGCTGTGCCTTCTTTGTTTGACTGGAATCAAGGGTGCAGAAAAAAATGTTATTTTCTTCTTTCAATCTGTCAATCTGTCAAAGTTATTGATTATGAGCAACGAATGTATGACAGATTGTGACAGATTATGAAGGGAAAAAGGCTTTTCCCACACTTTTCTATATATAGAGGAAGCGGTATTGGCTAAAGACAGGGTGACGAAATGCGGGAGGCACAGGTCACTCCGCTGGGAAGACGGAGAAGTTGCGGATGTGAGGACAGGCTTTCTTGTCATCGACGATGAGGCGCACGGCCTTCACTTCGACGGGGTCGAAGGTGGCGATGTGCTTATGCCCGATGTTCGTGCCCTCGCAGAGCGGCTGGACGGAGCCGTCGGGGCGTATGCCCTCGATATGCCACGCCAGCACGCGCTCGCCCCGACGGATGTCCTCCTGTAGGATAATCCTGTCCGTCCGAATGGGTGAGCGGAGGCTCAGCGTCAGTTCGTTACCCTTGCCGGAGGTCTGCGCGGCAGGTGTGCCGTAGCGCTTGCGGATGGCATCGCCAAAGGCGCTGATACGCTCCACATCGGCATCGGGCACCCGCCCTCGGTTGTCGATGACAATACCCAGCAGCATGTTCGTGTTGCGCCCGACACTCGTCTCGTACTTCTTCATCAGCTCATCGACGGAGAACATCATGTGGTCTTGCCCCTCGTGCCAGAACCAGCCGCCCTGGTACGACCAGTTGTAGCGCAGGGTGAAGTCCGATTCGCCCGGGCACCAGAAGGGGGCGTCGGGTCTGCCATGCAGTCCCTCCACCACGCGCACGCCGTCGGCATTGGTCGTGGAGTCGGCTGTGGCCCAGCAGGGATAGGGGGCCGTACCAGACTCGTTGCCTACCCAACGGATGAGGTTGTCGTGCCCGTAAGGACCCTGAAAGAGAATGGCATGGGGCTGCAGCTTCTTGACAAGCGAGAGCACATCGGCACCACCCTCCTTGGGAGAGAGCACGCCTCCGTCGAACCATATTTCGAACAAGTCGCCATAGTTGCTCCATAGCTCGGTGAGCTGACGGACGACGATGGCGTTGTACTCTTCCTGCGACACGGGTGAGCCGGATTGCACACGGCCTGGATTATCGACGTACAGATAGCCATTGGCCGTAGTGCTCGCATAGATGCCCGGCCGGATGCCGTACTTCCGGCACGAGGCGATGAAGTCAGCCACGACGTCGCCCTGCCCTCCCTTCCAGGGGCAGTTCTTCACGCTATAGTCGTGAGCCTCCGTAGGCCACAGGCTGAAACCGCTACAATGCTTGGCCACCAGCACGGCGTACTTCGCCCCAAGGCGCTGGGCTGTCTTGAGCCATTGGTCGGTATTCAGGTCGGAGGGATTGAATGCGGAGACATCAGGGTGTGTGCCCCAGCGGCGGAAATTATAGGTGTCGTCGAACACGGGCATGTCGAAGTGGATGAGCACGCCCACCTCAGCCTCAGCCCAGTCCAGCTGCTGCTTGTTCGGACAGACCACATCGCTGCCCGTCCTGCTGCAGCCAACCAAAAGCGTCGCTACCACAAAAAGCAGAAAGGGGAATTGTATTCTTTTCATCGTCTTCGTGAATGGATGAGACCACTCTGAATGAATAACGTATTCCACACGTTCTTTATTGTAAAGAATGAGTGAGGAGAGGGTGAATGGTGGCGGTTTTTAGGTGGTTTTCCATCTGGTAGGATGGAAAGAGGGTGGAAAAAATGCTTGTGAACGGATGAAAATGAACGCTCGGGGGTGGAAATGCGGTTTTCCACCTCTTTTTGTTGGAGAACCGTTTTTTCGGCGTACCTTTGCAGCGTCAAAAACAAGAACGCGTATGAAAAAAATCCTTTTCCTATCGGCGATGACCGCCATGGTGCTCACCCTTGTCTGCTCGTGCGGAGGGGCGAGGCAGCTCTCCGATGCCGAGGCGATGGCCCTCGACGACCCCGACCGCGCAGCCGTCCTGCTGGCGCAGGTCGATACGACGCGCCTGACGGCGGGCAGCCGCGCTCTCTACCACCTCACGCGCGCCCTGATCGACGAGGAACGCTGGCAGCGCCGCCATGCCGACACGGCCTCGTGCCTCACGGCCACCGACGACGAGTGGAAGTTCTTTGTGGATACGAGGGTCGGCGACCGTCACCTCGCCGACGGCGGCTACAAGGTGCCAGCGGCGCTCTACGAGACGTTCAAATATTATGAACGCGCGAGCCTCGGCGGGACGTCGGGCGACAGGACGGCCCTGCGCCGCTTCGGCCGCATCTGCTACGTGCTGGGCCAGCACTTCAGCGACCAGGACTCGCTGCTGCAAGGCGACCAGCTGCTCCACCTCGCCATACATTGTGCCGAGGCTGCCGACGACCACGCCACCGCCTATCGCGCCTACGACATGATGGGCCGCCACCAGGACTACGCCCACAACGACATGAGCAGCCACTACTGGTGTACGCTTCAGGCGCTTGCGCACTTCGACCAGCAGCGCGACCATCCCCTGTGGCTGCTGATGCTGGTGAACGACTACGGACACGCCTTCCTGAAGAAGTCGGGCGTCAATCCCACCCTGTTCCCCCTGCTTGCCCGTGCGGCGGCCATGACGGCCGACCATCGCCAAAGCCCCATGACGCTGGCGGAGTACGACGCCGTCTTCCAGCTCATCGACAGCGTCAGGAACGCCCCGGCCGATGTGGCCTTCGCCTATCCCCGCATCAACAGCACGGGCGCCTTTTCCAACGACAAGGGCGAGCCGCTCTACAAATGGCAGACGGAGGTCGCCGTCCCTATCCCCATGTACGAGGAGGCCAGGGAGATGGCCGAGAAAAAGGGTGAGTATAGTACTCATCCCGGATGGGCCTTCAAATACGACATCGATGTTGCCGTCAGCAGGTTCCAGTCGCAGCAGCGCACCTACCTTGCGCCGGGCTATGTGCTGAAGGCGTCGATGCTGCAGCGCCGGCTGCTGATGGCGGTGATCACCATTCTCGTGCTGGCCCTGGTGCTGCTGGTCATCCTCTTCCGGAACAGTCGCCAGCAGATGCGCCGCCGCCACGAGGGCGAGCAGGCGGAGCGACGGCGCGAGGCGGAGCGGCTGGCCGAACAGCTCAGGCAGAAGGACGCGCTGATAGCCGTCCTGCGCGGGCACATCATCGACAAGAGCGAAATCCTGGAGATGCTGGCGCCCAAGGAGGGCAAGCGCACCCTCATCAACGCCCGCAACTGGCGCGAGATAGAGATGACGCTCGACATGGCCGACAACTTCGTCGGCCGCCTGCGCAGCGAACACCCCGACTTCAGCGAGGACGACATACGGCTCTGTATGCTGACGCGGCTGCGCCTCTCGAACACCGCCCTCTCGGCCATCTACGTCATCTCCGTCTCGGCCGTGCAGCACCGCAAGCAGAAACTCAAGAAGGAGGGCTTCGGCGTCACCGACCCTACCGTAACGCTCGACCAGCTGATTGCAAACTACTGAAAAAGATTTACGATTTGACGATTTACAATTTATTTTTCAATTTAACTATTTGACGATTTTCCCTGTCCTCCGCTCCCTAAAATCGTAAATCAATCAAATCGTAAATAGTAAATTGTAAAATAGTAAATAAAATTAATCCTTAAACTCTAATTTACAACATGAAAAAGTGTTTTCGCCGGCGCGGGGCTGTCCGCGCCCTGCACCTCCTATGTCTCTTCGCGGGCGTCGTCCCCACGCAGGCCGACGTCGTGAAAGGCCGCATCGTCGATGCCGACACGAAAGAACCTGTGCCCGAAGCTACCGTAACCTATGTAATGCGAGAGGAATTCGCTACCAGCAGCTACGGGCTGATGACCGACTCGCTGGGCCGCTTCACGGCCCCGCCCATGAGGGGGGTGTGCACGCTGAAGATATCGATGTTCGGCTACAACCCGCGGAACAAGCGGGTGATGAACCCTTCGGACAGCCCGAAGGACACCCTCGACGTGGGCGACATAGAGATAAAGCTGTCGCCCTACATGCTGGAGATGGTGGAGGTGGGGGCTCGCACGCGCCGCTTCACCGTGCAGGGCGACACCATCGTGTTCCATCCCGAGGCCTTCCACCTGCAGGAGGGTGCGCGCCTCGATGAGCTCATCCTGCAGCTGCCTGGTGTGCAGGTCGATGAAGGCGGTCAGCTGACGTGGAACGGCAAGCCCGTCCGCATCACCATGGGCGGCGAGAGCCTCTTCGGCGGCGACGACCTCGTGGGCCAGCTGCCCGCCGAGGCCGTCAAGGACATCAAAGCCTACAACAAAGCCTCGGAGTTCAGCGAGCGGACGGGGCGCGACGACGGCGCGGAGGACATGGTGCTCGACCTCACCATCAAGCCCGGCTTCCTCGACCGCTGGTACGGCGACGTGACGGCCGGCTACGAGACGCCCAAGCAATACAACGCCGAGCTGCAGATGAACCGTCTCTCGGAGACCGACCCCGTCCTCGTCTTTGCCAACGCCAACAACACCAACGTGCAGAAACGGCGTTCGATGCGGGGCGGCAGCGCGATGTATTATAACGGGGGGCACGGGCAGGAGCAGGGCGGCGCAGGCGGCTATCAGCACAGCTGGAAACGGCAGGAGGGACGCCACGAGCTGCCGAGCTACTGGAACGTCAGCGGCGGCGTGGTGCACGACGACCGCTGGAGCACCAACGGGAGCGAGACACTCAACTACCTGCCGGGAACGGCGGCAAACAGCGTCACCACGGAGACCCGCCGCCGTACACACGAGGTCAACCCCTACGTGCGTGCCGACCTCTGGTGGAAGAAAGACACGCTGAACACCTTCCTGGCCAGCATCAGCGCCAACCATACGCGGAACCGCTCGGCAAGCACCACCGACACCGGGCAGCGTGACGCGCTCCCCTCGTCGTCCGTGCCGGCCCCGGCCCCCGTCAGCTTGCAGTCCGTCCGCGACAACGGCGTCGCCCGTCACACCACCCTGGGCGCCGACGCCAGCTGGACACACTACGTCAAGGACGGGTCGCTCGGCGCCAGCATGCAGGTGAAGTACAAGGACGACTGGGGCGAGCAATGGACAGACCGCCAGCTGAAAAGGCCCGCCGAAGGACTTGACAGCCTGATAAGCCAGCACGCCCTTTCGCCTTCGAGCAACTTCTCCGTCCAGGGCGAGGGCCACTACGGGACCTGGCTGACGGAGAGATGGCTGGTGAACCTCTCGTATCAGGCCGACTACCAGCGCAGCCTGCGCCTCCGCGCCTTCGAGACGGACGGCGCGGCCGACGCCGCAGACAGCTATCGCGACCTTTACCGCCTCTTCAGCCACAGGCTGGAGCTCAGCTCGACCGTCAACCTCGGCCCGCTGCAGCTGATGCCCGCCCTCTCCGTCCGCCTCCGGCGGGAGACGCAGGCCTACCGTCGCGGGCTCTTGGACACGACGGCCGTGCGCCGCCGCCCGCTCATCGACCCCTCGCTGCGTGCCGAATGGAAGCTGGGCAAGACCACGCGCATAGAAGGCGGCTACCGCTACTCCACCTCGCAGCCCCAGCTGCTGCAGACGCTCGCCTATCACGACGAGACCGACCCGCTCTTCATCACCGAGGGCAACCCGGCGCTGCAGGACACCCACACGCACGGCGCCTCGGCCAACTTCTCCACCATGTACTCCCCGTGGCAGCTCTCGCTCACGGCCGGCGCCGGCTATACGCAGACCGACCACGAGACGTGCACCGCCCTCCGCTACGACCCCGCCACGGGCGTCTATACCAGCCGCCCCGAGAATGTGCGCGGCAGCCGCACGTGGGACGTCCGCATGGGCTACGACCAGGGCATCGGCGACTACCTCCGCCTGCAGAACAACCTGCGCGTGTCGGTGGGGAGCCTGTACGGCCTGCTCACCCGCCAGCCGTCCGACGCGGCGTGGACGCTGAACCGCCAGGACGAGCTCCATCCCCACGACCGGCTCGCGGTCTCCTACGACCGGGACGGGCTGAAGGTCTCCGTCTTTGCAGATATCGACGCACGCCGCCTGCGCTTCTCGGCCTCGCCTGCGCAGAACACCACGCTCTGGGAGAACAGCTACGGCGCCAACGCCGAGCTGACGCGCGGGCAGTTCGTCTTCGAGACGCGCCTCACCGAGCGCACCCGCCGCGGCTATGCCGTCAGCGCCATGAACCGCAACAGGTTCGTATGGGACGGAGCCGTCACCTGGAAGATACTGAAGAACAAAGCCCGCGTGAAGCTGGAGCTTGACGACATCCTGAACACCGAGGACAGCTACGAGAGCTCCCAGACCGCCTACCAGCAGGTGACACACTGGCACGACCTGCGCCACCACTACCTCGGCCTCACCTTCACCTACCACCTCGACGCCAAGCAAAGCAAGTAGCGCACACGCGGCACATTTTGAAATGAAAAATGAAGAATAAAATAAAAAGTTTTTTTGGGGGAGGGCGTACACGTTTCATTTTTTTATGCTATCTTCGCAGCCGAAATTAGCACATAAATAAGAGAAACCGCAATGAAGATAGCGATAGTGGGCGCCAGCGGCGCTGTGGGGCAGGAGTTGCTCCGTGTTTTGAGTGAGCGGGAGTTCCCCGTCGATGAACTGCTGCTGTTCGGCAGCGAGCGTAGCGCAGGACGCACATACTCTTTCCGAGGCAAGGAGGTAACGGTCCGTCTGCTTCAGGATAACGACGATTTCAAGAGCGTCGATTACGCTTTCGTATCGGCCGGAGCGGGGACGTCGCGCACGTTTGCCGACACCATCACGCGCCACGGCACCGTGATGATTGACAACAGCAGCGCCTTCCGTATGGACGACGACGTGCCTCTGGTGGTTCCCGAGGTGAACGCGGCGGATGCGCTGGTGCGCCCGCGCGGCATCATCGCCAACCCCAACTGCACGACCATACAGATGGTCGTCGCGCTGAAGGCCATCGAAGGGCTGAGCCACATCCGCCGCGTCCACGTCAGCACCTACCAGGCGGCCAGCGGCGCCGGCGCACAGGCCATGGCCGAGCTCTATGAGCAGTACCGCCAGGTGCTGGCGGGCGAGCCGGTGACCGTCAGCAAGTTCGCCTATCAGCTGGCCTTCAACCTCATCCCGCAGATCGACGTCTTCACCGACAACGGTTACACGAAGGAGGAGATGAAGATGTACAACGAGACGCGCAAGATCATGCACTCGGACATCCGCGTGAGCGCCACGTGCGTGCGCGTGCCCGCCCTCCGCAGCCATAGCGAAGCGCTGTGGGTGGAGACGGAGCGCCCCATCAGCGTCGCCGAGGCCCGCGAAGCCTTCGCCAAGGGCGAGGGACTGGTGCTGATGGACAACCCGGGGGAGAAGAACCTTGTGGATGGCGTGCCCGTGGAGTACCCCATGCCGTTGTTCCTGTCCGGAAAAGACCCCGTCTATGTAGGGCGCATCCGCAAGGACCTGACCGACGACTGCGGCCTCTCGTTCTGGATCGTAGGCGACCAGATTAAGAAGGGCGCCGCCCTCAACGCCGTCCAGATTGCGGAATACCTTTTGAGAGTTAAGAATTAATAATGAAGAATGAAAAATGAAAAATAAAATGTTTTGTAATCCGCAAGTCCTTTCCTTTGCTGGCTCTTCCGCTGACAGGCTATTTATTCTTCATTCTTCATTTTCATTAAGAACATCGTCAACCTTATAAAATAATAGTTTCACATGAAAAATGCCATTGTACAATTCCCTGTTCCGGCTAATGAGCCGGTGAAAGCGTATCTGAAAGGCTCGCCCGAGCGCATCGCCCTTGAGGCAGAGCTGGAACGTCAGATGAACACCGTCGTTGATATCCCCCTCATCATCGGAGGCAAGGAAATCCGCACTGGTAATGTGGCTGAGGTGGTCTGCCCCCACGACCATGGACACGTCCTGGCCCGCTATCACAAGGCCGGCGAGAAGGAGATCCGCATGGCCATCGACGCCGCCATGGAGGCCCACAAGCAATGGGCCAATACGGACTGGACGGTTCGTGCCGCCATCATCCTGAAGTGTGCCGAACTGCTGGCCACCAAGTACCGTCCCATCATGAACGCAGCCACCATGCTCGGCCAGAGCAAGAATATCTATCAGGCAGAAATCGACTCGGCCTGCGAGACCATCGACTTCTTCCGCTACAACGTCCACTACGCCTCGAAACTCTATGCCATCCAACCCAAGGACGGCGCAGGCGTCATCGACTCCACCGAATACCGCCCGCTCGAAGGCTTTGTGCTGGCCGTCACGCCGTTCAACTTCACGTCCATCGCCTCGAACCTCAACATGACGCCCGTGCTGATGGGCAACACCACCATCTGGAAACCCTCATCGACCGCCACGCTCAGCAACTACTACCTGATGAAGCTCTACGAGGAAGCCGGCCTGCCCGCAGGCGTCGTCAACTTCCTGCCCGGCCAGGGCTCGCTCATCGGCAAGATCTGCTGCGCCGACAAGAACCTCGCCGGCATCCACTTCACCGGCTCGACCGGCACGTTCCAGAGCTTGTGGAAGAGCGTGGGCGAGAACATCGCCTCGTACGTCAGCTACCCGCGCCTGGTGGGCGAGACGGGCGGCAAGGACTACATCTTCGTCCATCCCTCCAGCCCCGTCAAGGAGGTGGCATGGGCTGCCTTCACCGGCGCCTACGAGTTCCAGGGACAGAAGTGCTCGGCCGCCAGCCGTATGTACATCCCCAAGAGCCTCTGGCCCGCCGTGCTGCAGGAGATGAAGCGCATGGCCGGCGAGGTCAGGATGGGCGACGTGTGCGACCCGATGAACTTCATCAACGCCGTCATCGACGAGGCCTCGTGGAACAACATCGACTCGTATCTCCGCTATGCCGAGGAGGCTGCTGACGCGAAGATTGTCATGGGCGGAGGACGCGACAAGAGCAAGGGCTACTTCGTTGAGCCTACGGTCATCGAGACAACCAATCCTCACTTCAAGACGATGGAAGAGGAGATATTCGGCCCCGTGCTGACCGTCTATCCCTACGACGATGACAAGGTGGACGAGGCTGTCCACCTGCTCGACACCACTTCGCCCTACGGATTGACAGGCTCCGTCTTCGGCCGCGACCGTCAGGCCGTGCAGAAGATTGCCGACGACCTCTGCTATACCGCCGGCAACTTCTACATCAACGACCGTCCAACGGGCGCCGTCGTCGGCATGCAGCCCTTCGGCGGCAGCCGTGCCAGCGGCACCAACGACAAGGCCGGCGGCGAGTTCAACCTCATCCGCTGGGTGCTGCCCCGCTGCATCAAGGAGACCCTCGTCACCCCGACGGACTACCGGTACACGTATATGAAGTAGAGACGTCACTACAATGAAGAATGAAAAATGAAGAATGAAAAATAGAATGTTTCGCAAATCAATATCCCAGTTCGCAGGCGTTTCCGTTTGCAAAGCCATTTATTTTTCATTCTTCATTTTTCTTTTTTCATTTTTATTTGTTTCATGTCGGCCCGAGGAAGAGCCGATTATTGATCCAGACCCTGCGCCAGCCGTCGATTCGGTGAACTACTTTGCCTACGGCCTGGCCGACATCGACATCACGACCGACGGCAAGGTGGACGTCGATTCGAAGGACCCCGCCGATTACCGCCCCTGCACCATCACGGTGGCGGGCGGCGAGGTCTTTGACGACTACGAGGGGCGCGGGCAGATTCGCGGCCGCGGCAACTCCACGTGGGAGTGGTATCCCAAGAAACCCTACCGCATCAAGCTCGACGAGCCGGCACCCATGCTCGGCATGGCGCAGAACCGCGACTGGGTGCTGCTGGCCGACTATCGCGACGTGACCCACATGATGAACAACGTGGGCTTCACGCTGGCCCATGTGTTAGGCCTTCCCTATACCAACCATTCGCGCTATGCTACAGTCAAGTTCAATGGCCGGAACATGGGATTGTATATGGTGACAGAACAAGTGGAACAGGGCGGCAACCGCGTAGCCATCGACCCCAATGGCGGATTACTGCTGGCGCTCGACATCAACGACGGGCCGGCCGACGCGCCCTCGGCCACCAACAATTTCTACTCCGAAGTCATCCGCATGGCCGTAGCCGTGAAATCGCCTGCCAATCCCGATGCCACGCAACTGGAATGGGCCCGCGCCGAGTTCGCCCAGCTGGAGCAGGCCATCGTCAGCCTCGACTATCCGCGCGTCAGCCAGCTCATGGATGTCGCGTCCATGATAGACTACCTTATTGTGCAGGAGGTGATTGCCAACGTGGAGCTCGACAACAACCCTTCGGCCCGAAGTGTCTATATCCACCGCGACCTGGGTGGACGCTGGACGATGGGACCCGTGTGGGACTGCGACGGCGGCTTCTGCTACAACTGGGGCGACATGTACGACTACTGGGGATGGGGCCACACCTACTTCGAGAGCTACCGCACGCTCATCCTCGGCAGCCAGCCCTTCACGGGCAAGGGCGCCTACGGCAGCGGACCCTCGCCCTTCTTCTCGTGCATGTTCGGCATGCCCGAGTTCGTGAAGGCCTTCAAGGCCCGTTGGGAGGAGAAGCGCGACGAGATGCTGGAGACCGTGCTGACAAACATCGACGCCACGTACCAGGTGATTGCCACGCGGATGCGGGCTGACTGCACCCTTTGGGAAATCAGCAATTACAACCCCGCCGAGCAGGTCTCGAAGCTGCGCCTCTGGCTGAACGATCGTTTCGACTACCTCGACAGGGTGATTCCTGCCTACGATGAAAATCCGAATGGAGGAGGCATGCCTTCGCCCCAACCGGACGATGAGGTGACGATAGTGGAGCGAATAGACGTTTCTGCCGAATATCCGCAGGACGGGCATCATCTGGGCATGTACCTCACCCTTCCCTCCGAGGAGTGCGAAAAGGTGGAGAAAGCATTGGGTATCGAGATATCGCAGATACCTACCCTCCTTGCCGAAGGAACGCTTCGTCTGGCGCACAACCAGGACGGCACACTCGACTTCTCTACCAACGCCAGCGATGCCGAGGGCGTAGGATTCTGGTTCGACAGCACAGGACTGCTCTCTCCCTACGGCAACGACAGCTCAGTCTATGTGGAGCTCGCGTACGATGATTTTTCCTTCATCCTTGGCAAGCACCCCACCCAATGCGCCCCAGGCAAATACGACGTCAACATGGTGCTGGTGTACGGCAAGCACGCCGTCCAGCTCGACTTCCACATTACCGTCTACGTTCCCTAACGATGAAATAAAATCAAACGCTACGAATTTAGAATCAAACGTTGTGAAAATAGAATCAAACGTTGTGAGATTAACAGCAAAGTTTTCAAAAACCGGAACCAGAACTTCAGGAAATCGCTAACGCAAGGAAAAAAGAGAATAAAATGAGAAAAATCGGCTTTGCCTTCTTTCTTTTGGCAACGATACTGATTATCAGTTGCACGCCACGCAAGACCACCCCGTTTGCCTGGGACGACATCCCTGCGTGTACCATCACGCCCCCCCCCGCCGAATACGGCTGGCCAGACTTCTACAAGAAGTACGTGAACGTGAACGGCATCCACTTGATGTCCTCCTGGCGCGTACCCGACAGCTGTCTGGTGCAGGCCTACAAGACGCTCTACGCCATGACGTCGTGCCTCTCGCAGCAGGTGCTCGACTCGATGGTGGCCCATAACACCCGCGTGGCGGTGATGGCCCGTTATGAAGGGACGACGGACATTCCCGAGCATGCCTATCTACGTGCCGACACATCCATCAACTGGGACTGCCGCGCACGAGGCCTGGAGGGTACGATGGAGTTACCCCTCACCACCTGCGCCGAAGAGAACATCCTGGCCTATCAGATTGACCAATACCACGCCGAGGACATCCTCATCCACGAGTTCGCCCACACCATTCATCTGGTGGGCATCAACCTTGTGGATCCTTCCATCGACGGGACGTTACAAAAACTGATGGACCAGGCCATTGCCGAAGGCAAGTACCAGAACACCTACGCGCTGGAAAACTTTATCGAGTACTGGGCCGAGGGCGTGCAGGATTGGTTCAACGTCAACGCCGAGGTACCTCGTCCCGACGGCAAGCACAACTGGGTGAACACCCGCGAGGACCTGAAGCGTTACGACCCGCGCCTGTACAAACTCATCGAGAAATACTTCCCCGAGATTGACGTCCAGATCAGCAAACATCCGAAGGTGAACCTTTACACAGACGATGTGCCGCCTGAGCCGTCCGTCGCAGAGGAAGGCAGCTTCAAGATTCCGCCCTGCACCATCACGACGGTACCCAAGGAGAAGGGCTACCCCGATTTTTACAAGAAGTACATCGACTGCAACGGCATCCCCATCATCTCGTCGTGGCGTGTGCCCGACAGCTGTCTGGTGCAGGCATACCGGACGGTCTATGCCATGACGTCGATGCTGGACAAGCCCGTTCTGGAGGCGATGATCAGCAAGGATGCCCGTCTGGCTGTTATGGCGCGCTACGAGGGCACGACGGACATCCCCGAACATGCCGACCTCGCGGCTGACACCACACTCAACTGGAACCTGCGGGCACGCGGACTGGGAGGCGACCTCATGCTGCCGCTCACCTCGTGCGCTGAGGAGAATGTCCTTGCGTACCAGATTGACAAATACCATGCCGAGGACATCCTCATCCACGAGTTCTCCCATGCCATCCACCTGATAGGCATCATTCAGGTACATCCCGACATCAACGCCCGCCTGCAGAACCTGCTCGACAAGGCGTTGGCGGAGGGACGATTCGTAAACACCTACGCCTCGGTGGACATCTACGAATACTGGGCTGAGGGCGTACAGAACTGGTTCAACGTCAATGCCGAGATGCCCCGTCCCGACGGCAAGCACAACTACGTGAACACCCGCGAGGAGCTGAAGGCATACGACCCTGGCCTTTATGCCCTCATCGCCGAGTACTTCCCCGAAACCGACATTCCTATCAGCAAACACCCGAAAATCAACATCTATACAGAAGAGAAAGAGTAAAGAAAGGAGAGAAGATACCATGTATAAAATCACCGAACATCCAATTCTTGATATTCCTCAAGAAGACATTGTTACCTTCCTGTACAACGGTCAGACCATCAGCGGTCAGCGTGGACGAACAATTGCAGCGGCCCTGCATCAGGCAGGTTTCCCCGTACACACGCATAGCCTCACGGGACGCGGGCGTAGTCTGGGCTGCGGTATCGGCAAATGTGGCGCCTGCGAAATGTTGGTTGACGGGGTAGTACGGCGAATATGCATCACGCCCATTGACGGGGTACGTGAAGTTCGTGAGGTCCCCAAAGACTGGCTACCAACTAACAAGTCAACAAGCCAACAAGACAACAAGTCAACAGGCGAACAAGTAAAGGTTTACAAGACTTCGGTAGCCATCATCGGGGCAGGACCTGCGGGACTGGCTTGCCGCGAGCAATTGCGGGAGTGGGGCGTGCCCAATCTCGTTGTGGATAGTAACAGCACCGTTGGTGGACAATTCAACATGCAAACCCACCAGTTCTTTTTCTTTGAAAAGGAGCAGAAATTCGGTGGTATGCGCGGCTTTGACATCGCCCACCAACTGGCAGGAGAAAACACGGAGGGAATCTTATTGGATACGGTTGTATGGGACTTATTGGAGGGACGGCGTATTGCCTTGAAGAACGTCCTGACGCAAGAAATCAGCTACATCGAAGCAGATTATCTGGTGGTGGCCACGGGTGCTGTACCTTTCATGCCTTGTTTCGAGAATGATGACGTGCCGGGTGTCTATTCGGCTGCTGTATTCCAAAAGATGATGAACCAAGAGCATACGTTATTGGGAAAACGTGTGCTAACCGTAGGTGCAGGGAACATAGGCTATCTTACCTCTTATCAAGCCGTACAGGCAGGAGCTACCATAGTGGGAATCCTCGAAGGCATGGACCACGAGGGAGGTTTCCCCGTGCAAGCCAACCGAGTACGCAGATTGGGAATTCCCATCCTAACCTCGCACCTGTTGCTAAAGGCTATCCCCAATGCCAACCATACAGGAGTAACGGGCGCTGTGGTCTGCCAATGCAAGAACTTCCAGCCCATTCCCGGCACAGAGCAGATTATTGATGACATCGACATCATCAATATCTGCACGGGATTACTGCCCGACAACCAACTGCTCACGAAAGGCCGCCAAGTGTTTGGGGCGAACGTATATGGTTGCGGCGACGCTGTGCGCATCGGAGAAGGAACGAGTGCCGTCCTTCGTGGACGACAAGCCGCCTACGAGGTGGCGCAAGCCATGGGAATATATACTAATTACGAGGAATACCTCAACGTTTCGCGTGACTACATCGACTCGCAGCAGCGCCCTATCCGTGTATTGCAGGAGCCGCAGCTACCGACAACGGAACGCAGGGAAAAGGCACCGTTTGTAGTGGCCGACTGCCTCTATGGCTTTGCCTGCAACCCATGTACCTTCAACTGTCCCCACGGAGCCATCACCAAGTCTACCACCCACGATGTCCCCATAGTCGATTACGACAAGTGTGTGGGCTGCATGAACTGCGTGACACATTGCCCTGGCCTGGCTATCTTCGGCTACGACTTGAACACCAATCGCGTGTTCCTCCCCATCGAAAGAAAAGTGGAGGATGGCGCTACGGGCTGGCTGGTCGATAACGACGGCAAGCCCATCGGCGAGGGACGTATTGAGAAGGTCTTCCGAAAAAGCAACAAGACTAACCTGCTTCGCATCCAAGCGACCTCGCCCTGCGGCGAATCCCTGACCAAGGTGAGAGGATTCATGGAAAGAGGTCAACAAGTCAACAGGTCAACAAGTCAACAAGTGAAATTAGAAGTAAATCAGCATGTTGACCCGAACAAATCTTTCGTCTGCCATTGCGAAGATGTGGACATCAAGACTATCCTGAACGTCATCGGCAACAGGAAGTACATCTCTGTGGATGAGTTAAAGCATATCACCCGCATGGGCATGGGTCCCTGCCGTGGCAAGCGCTGTGTACCCCGAGCCCGCCAGTTGCTTCGTTCCTATGGCATTGAGCTGACAGGTGACTCGTCACCACGCGCGCCACTCGCTACTCAGGTGACTTTGGGCGAAGTCTATACGGATGGACAGAAGGACGTCTATGTTCTCCCCGAAGGAAACACGCCTGTTCGGGAAGTGTCGGTGCTGATTGCCGGTGGAGGTATGGCAGGATCGGCAGCGTTCCGCTACATGGCTGAAGCGGGACTAAAGCCCGTGCTCATCAACTATGAGCGGGGTTCATCGTGGCGATGCATCGGTGGTGGTCGGCCCACCTTCTCGCATCCTGACATTGCCGATATAGCCAACCACAATCTGGAAATCTTCCGTACGATTCAAGCCGACCGCAATATTGACCTGAAGATGACGCGTTATGTGAATCTCGTCCATGATGACGCCACATATCGCGCCCTCGATGCCTCGCGGGCTTGGGCAACAGATGCCTACATGATTGACCGAAAAGATTTCAGCCGTGTCATCTCGCCTTACTGGAATCCGAAGGACGATGTCTATAGCGCAGCTCTCATTTCGGGAGGCTGCTGGCAAGCTACACCTGGACGTACTATTGAGTATGTCCGTCAGGTGGGTATCGGCCATGGCGGCACAGTTATAGAGGACTGCGAGCTAATGCACGTCGAGCGTATAGAGGGTGGACGGACGCGCGCTTTGGTACGCGAACACGGCGGACACTATGCCTACTACGTCTGCGACCATTTTGTCAATGCCATGGGACCTGGAGCTGAGCGGTTCACCGATATGCTGGGTATTGACACACAGCTCTACCCTGTGAAGCACCAAGCATTCATCACTCGCCGCTTGCCTCTAATGGGTGTCAGTGGTGACAGCCTGGACATGATTATTGACCGCCGCCACTACAAAGGTTTCTCGGCAGTATATGGCCAGCAGTTCCTCCATACGGGACAGATTATCGGCTGCGCCTCGCCCGACTGCGATGCCTATGAAGCACGGCAAAATCTGAAGTACAACAGTCGCGAGTTCCTCGAGATTGTGAGTGAGATGTTTGCAGCGTGGTTGCCCAACTTGAAGAGCGTCAGCTTCCATGCAGTCTGGGCAGGCTACTACATGGAACCGCGCTACATCGTTGACCCCGACGTCGGCCTACTCACCGGCCTTCGCGGACACGGCTTTATGCTCAGCCAGTATCTGGCAAAACTCTATGTTGATAAATACCTCGGACGTTCTGTCCCACGTTACATGGCCGACCTCGCCCTCACGGGCAAAGGCATTAGTGAAAATGCATTCAAATAAACAGTTAATAATTGAAGAAGATTATGTTTAATAAAGAAACTTATATCCAGCGGCGGCGGATGCTTAAGGAGCGCGTCGGCAGCGGAAGACTGCTTTTCCTTGGCAATGACCAGGCTCCCATGAATTATGCTGACAATACTTATAGTTTCCGGCAAGACTCGACATTCCTTTACTATTTCGGACTAGATTGCGAGGGACTAGCTGCCATCATTGACATTGATGACGATCGCGAAATCATCTTCGGCAACGACCCCACAATAGACGACATCGTTTGGATGGGCACGCAACCTCCACTGGCTGAAAAGGCAGCCCATGTCGGTGTTAGCGAGACCTTACCCCTGAACAAACTGGGAGATTTTTTAAAGGGTCAACAAATTCATTATTTACCGCCTTATCGCGGGGAGCATCAAGTAAAGCTATTTGAGTGGCTGGGCATTCCCCCTGCTGCTCAGGCTGCGGGAGCTAGTATTTCTTTCATCCGTGCCGTGGTGGATATGCGTAACCACAAGACGACTGAAGAAATAGCCGAGATTGACAAGGCTGTCGATGTCTCCGTGGCCATGCACGTCGCCATGATGCGTATGGTGCACCCGGGCATTCACGAAACGGAGGTAAGGGCAGCCGTCACGGCTATTGCTCAACAAAGCGGAGGTGACATCTCTTTCCCCGTTATTGCTACCACCCACGGACAGACGCTCCACAACCATGGTTATATCCATACTGCACAGGAGGGAGAAATGTTCCTCCTCGATGCCGGTGCAGAGGTGGCAAGCCATTACTGCGGAGACCTATCATCGACTTGCCCCGTTGGAAAAAAGTTCGACGAGCGGCAGCGTACGGTGTTTGACATCTGTCTGCGTGCCCACCGAGCAGCAGTGGCGATGCTGGCACCAGGCATTCCGTTCCGCGACGTCCATCGCAAGGCTTGTACTACCATTGCTGAAGGCATGAAGAGCATCGGCCTGATGAAAGGCGACACGAGCGATGCCGTCGAGGCAGGTGCGCATGCTCTATTCTTCCCTTGCGGTGTAGGCCACATGATGGGGCTCGATGTCCATGATATGGAAAACCTCGGTGAAGTATGGGTTGGCTACGACGGACAACCGAAGAGCACATTGTTCGGTATCAAGTCTCTTCGATTGGCACGGCCTCTTGAACCCGGATTCGTTTTCACTATTGAGCCCGGCATCTATTTCATTCCCGAGCTGATTGACCGTTGGCGGGCTGAGGGACGGCACAAGGAATTCCTCTGCTACGATGCTATCGACCGCTGGCGCCACGTAGGCGGACTACGCAACGAAGAGGACTACCTCATCACCGCCGACGGTTGCCGACGGCTCGGCACTCAATACAAGCCTATGACCCCCGAAGAAATGGAAGAGATGAGGGGATAAAAAGGCAAAGGTTAAGGGTTAAAGATTATAGTTTTTTTCTTCATATTCATTCTTATGAACGATCGCATCCAACGCCTGCACCAGCAGAGTCTTGACACTCCGGCTACGCTCACCATCGAACGAGCCCTCATTGAAACGGCTTTCTATAAGGAGAACTACGGCAAGATGCCCAATTGCATCCTTCGTGCTCGTAACTTCTACGAAATCTGCAAAAAGAAGACCATCTATATCGGTGATGATGAACTTATCGTTGGCGAACGCGGCCCAAAGCCTAAGGCCGTACCTACCTTCCCCGAACTGACATGCCATAGCGTAGAGGACCTTCACGTACTCGATACCCGCGAGTTACAGCCCTACCACATCAGCCAGGCCGACATCGACACCTATGAGCGCGAAGTCATCCCTTACTGGGAGGGACGAACACAACGCGAACGCATCTTCAGTCATGTGTCGAAGGATTGGGAAGAAGCTTATCACGCTGGCGTTTTCACGGAGTTCATGGAACAACGAGCTGCCGGTCATACTGCTATGGATGGAAAGATGTACCGCACGGGACTGCTCGACGTACGTCGCCACATCGAGGCAAAGATTGCTTCGCTCGACTATATCAACGACCCCATAGCCACCGACCGCCAGCAGGAGCTGGAGGCTATGGCCATCTCATGTGACGCCGCTATCCTATTCGCAGAGCGTCATGCAGGACTGGCAGAGAAAATGGCTGCCGATGAGCAAAATCCGCAACGCCATGCTGAATTACTGCAGATAGCTGACGTCTGCCATCATGTCCCTGCCCATGCCCCGCGCAACCTGTGGGAAGCCATACAAATGTATTGGTTTGTCCACCTCGGTACTGTCACCGAACTTAACGGCTGGGATTCCATGAACCCAGGACACATCGACCAGCACCTCCGTCCTTTCTACGAACAAGGATTGGCCGACGGCTCCCTCACCCGCGACAAAGCCAAGGAACTCCTCTCGTGCCTCTGGATAAAGTTCAACAACCAGCCCGCGCCACCTAAGGTTGGCATCACGGCGCTGGAAAGCGGTACTTACAACGACTTTACCAACATCAACATTGGTGGCATCGACCGTGAGGGAAAGGACGCCACCAACGAACTTTCCTACATTATTCTGGAGATACAGGAGGAACTGCATGAACTACAACCCGGCCTCTCCATCCACATCAGCCGCGAGACTCCAGACCGTTTCTTGATTGCCGGCTGCCGCGTCATCCGAAAAGGTTATGGCTACCCTAGTGTCTTCAACCCTGATGTCTATGTACAGGAACTCGTCCGCCAAGGGAAAAGCCTTGAGGATGCTCGCGAAGGCGGTTGCTCGGGCTGTATCGAAGTCGGCGCTTTCGGCAAGGAAGCCTATCTGCTTACAGGCTATCTGAACACCCCGAAAATCCTCGAGATAACGTTACACAATGGTATCGACCCCATCACAGGAAAGAAATTGGGATTGGAAACAGGTAACCCGATAGATTTCAAAAACTTCGATGAACTGTACGAAGCTTGGCACAAGCAGATGGTTCACTTCGTCAACATGAAGCTGGCCGTCAACAACTACATCGAACGCATGTTCAGCCTCTATGCCCCCGCCACGTTCCTCAGCCTCTTCATCGACGACTGCATCGAGAAAGGCATGGACTACTACAGTGGTGGCGCACGTTACAACACACAATACATCCAATGCACCGGCCTCGGCACCACAACCGACTGCTTCGCCACCCTCCGCAAGCACGTTTTTGAAGAGAGCCGCTATACGATGGACGAGCTTATTCGCGCTATTGACACTGACTTCGAGGGACTGGAGGTCATGCGCCAGTACATCATGAACCATACTCCCTTCTTCGGCAACGACGACGATTATGCCGATGACCTCGCAGTACGTATCTACAACGACCTCGTCCGCGCCATTGATGGACATCCCAACACCCGTGGCGGCAAGACGCACCTCAACATGCTCAGCACTACCTGCCACAACTACTTCGGTTCTGTCTGTAACGCTACGCCCAACGGACGCCGCGCTCGCTTTGCCATCAGCGATGGCACCTCGCCCTCGCATGGTGCTGATACCCACGGCCCGACATCCGTCATCAAGTCGCTCGGCAAGCTCGACCAGACGATGAGCGGCGGTACATTGCTCAACGTCCGCTTCGTTCCTTCGTTGCTCCGTCGTGAGGAAGACTTATGCAAGCTCGCGGCATTCATCCGCAGCTACTTCTCCATGGGAGGCCATCATATCCAGTTCAACATCGTCGATACCCCCACCCTACTCGATGCCCAACAGCACCCCGACGATTACAAGGACTTGCTCGTACGTGTAGCGGGTTATTCCGACTACTTCAACGACATGACCACCCAGCTGCAGAACGAAATCATCGCCCGTACCGAAAACGAAGCGTTCTAAATGCCACTCATTTTCGACATCAAGCGCTTTGCCCTTAATGATGGGCCAGGAATTCGGACGACGCTATTTCTGAAAGGGTGTCCGCTGCGATGTGTGTGGTGCCATAACCCCGAAGGACAGCAAGCTGAAGCGCAAAAGCTCTATACGAAGAATAAATGCATCGGCTGCAGGACGTGCGTGGATGTCTGTCCGCAAGGTGCTCTGCAACTGACGTCCGATGGCATTCGTACCACCGATAACTCTTGTATTCTTTGCGGAGCTTGCACCGAAGCCTGTCCTACAACGGCCTTGAAGATGAGCGGCCGGGCATGGACGATGGACGAGCTGATGGCAGTCGTAGATAAAGAGCGCAAAGTCATGGAGGACAGCGGAGGAGGCGTCACCCTCTGCGGAGGCGAACCTCTCATGCATGCTGACTACACTTTGCAGCTTCTTGATGAGCTGGGACGCCGCGGTTTCCATCGTGCTGTGGATACCACTCTCCATACTACTGCCGATGTCATCCGCCGTGTTGCGCAGCGATGCGAACTCTTCCTTGTCGACCTCAAGCACATGGATAGCGCCATCCACCATCGCTATACTGGCGTGGGAAATGAGCGCATCCTCGACGGTTTGCGCCTCGTTGCAACACTCGGAGTACCCTATTGGGTACGCATTCCCCTCATCGAGGGTGTCAATGCCGATGAGCAGAACATCTGCGCCTCAGCCCGTTTCCTCGCCTCGCTGCCCACGCAGCCCGAGGTGGTGAACCTGCTCATCTACCACGATATCGGCAAGGGCAAGCACGAAAAGCTCGGCACTACCTACAATCCTGACGGCATTCCCATGTCACCTCCTTCCGATGCAGTCCAGCAACGCAGCCTTGAACTCCTTGCCGCCCACGGACTGAAAGCGAGGATTGGGGGGTAGTTTCGGCGGAGCCGAAAAAGTTTAGGGGTTTAGTTTCAACTTCGTTGAAGGTTTAGAAATAAGTAATAGTTGACTTTTGGGTTGGCAGAAGTCAGCGGAGGAATAGAATCAGCTTCTGTCGGCGCAGAAGCTGATTCTAATTTTTTAGAAGCTGATTCTGCAATGACAGAATCAGCTTCTATGCGCTCGTAGAATAAAACATGGCTTAGACGCAACTACATCAGCGAAGCCGACATCTCAGGGAAAACAATAAGGGGGGCAGCTGAGCTGCCCCCCTGAACTTACCGGGTTAACGGTTGATTACCATCTTCTCTGGAAGGGAGATCTGTTACCGGGAAGCGGATCAATGGGATCTTTGTTCTCGGGGTCGCTGTTGTAACCATCGGAAGCTGCAATCATGCTCACGTTGAGGACTTCAGCGATTTCCATTGAAGGTTTTGAATACTTTTTCATTTCTCTGTTTTGTTAAACTAATTAATACCTATTAATATGTGATTACTTCACAATGAACTTCTGACCGTTCTGGATGTAGATCTGACCCTTAGCAGGCTCGGTGATCTTGCGACCCATCACGTCGAACATTTCAGCATTGCTGGTGTTCTCGATGGCCATGTTGTCCACGATCACGGTAGCATCGTCCTCGTCGTAACGGATGCTGATAGAGTAACCAGCGTTGCCGTTGTTAGCACCGGTGAAGACCAGAGCGCAGTGGAACGGAACGATACCAGAGTGCTTCTCAGGATTGAGGAGGTTCAGCTGATACTTATCATCCTCAGCATACTCGGCAAGGAGGGTACGATCCAACTTGACGGGGTTGCCCCAGTAGGACGAGTAGCGGCAGATCTCAATCTGGTTGTACTGCTCGAGCTGATACTCATAAGCCAGTCTCTCCCAGAAGCTCATCTCGGCAAGATCTTCCTCGGTCATCGTCTCGAAGTACTCAGCACCGATTTCAGCAAACAACTCATAGTCGTAGATGTAGCGGTAAGAACCGATCATCATACCTTCGGTAAGAGTCTGACCCCAGCTGGAGTTCAGGTCAACAACGACCTCGTTAAGACCACCGGAGTAGGAATCTTCAGAGTTACGACGCACCATCGTGTTCTCACCAGCGAAGTAGACGTTGAACTCGCTCGTGCCACTGTCACTCCAAACGAGGTAAGGATAGCCGGCAGAAAGCTCGTTAGAGGGCTCACCGTTTCTCATTTTCTTCGAGAACTTGTAGGTAACCTTGTTGTCGTCGGTCAGGTAGCCAGCGCTGAAGTAGCGGACGGTAGCAGGAGTCTCGCAAGCCTCATCCTCCCAAGCGGCACCGTTGAACGGGATGACAACCGAACGGTCCTTCTTGTCGAACTTAGCCGTGTAGAGAGCGTTCAGAGCAAGGAAGTGAATCTCGTTGTAGAATGCATGATACTCCTCTGCGGTTGCATCAAGTTCGGCATCACCGAGCTGGACATCGAAGGCATACGGGAAGATGGAGGCAAAGTCGCTGAAGTAGTACCCGTAACCGACAGCCTCGAGATACTGGTCGAGAGTGAGCTTGTCAATAACCATGGCAGCACGGGTAACATCGACAGGCATGATGGATACGAGATCAGTGGTTTCTGACCAGGGCTTGTCTTCCACGAAGTAGCCGAAGCCGGGGATTGAGAAGTGTTGGACATAGTTGTACTCATTCGGGAGGTTCGTAACCATGATACCACCATCATATTCATAGTCGTTGTAGATGGCTTGACCCCTAAAGTACTCATCTGCCATCCAGTCGTAGATGTTGGCGCGATAGACCAGGTTGGAAGCACCGAAGTACTTGGGATCGCTGGCGTTCTCGAAGCCGGGGATGTCGGTCCTTGAGTAAGCGAAGGTGTTGAACAGCGTGGCCTTTGCCCAGTCTGCAACTTCCCAAGCGGACTTGATGACATACATCTTTGAGTAGATGTTGTACCACCAGTTCTCAATATCCTGCTCGGTTACAGAAGGATCTTCCTCGTCGAGAACCAGAGGCGAGCGACGGGCGGGTGCAGGTGCAGGTGCAGGTAAGAACGGTTGATCTTCCCCAATATACTCAAAATACTCATCCATCAGCTTGTAGAACTCGCCCCACTGAGCTTTCGTCATGTAGAGCATAGGAGCTGCGGTGTAGTAGCGGACATAAGGAACAGGCGTGTGGATAGCGCGGTCGCTCTCAACATTGATGTTCTCGTAAGCGGTCGTATATTCGCCGTCCTGGATGTAGGCGCTGTAGCCCATATCCCACTTGGCGGGAATCTTCAGAGTAGTGACATCCAAGTCGACGTTGAGCAGAATCTCAACGGTCTTGAGGGTGTGCGTCTCCTCAACCCACTCGCCAGCCTCGAAATCAAAGAAGCGGTCGGTGACCTCCTCGGTGCCGTCGGTCTTGACGGGATCGCCATGGTTGACGCCGGGGATCTTCACGAAGAGTTCGTCGTCGTCGTTGCCAGTCAGGAAGCGCAGGCGAGCGATAATCTGACCCGGAGTCTCGGAGATGGTGTAACGCGGGTGACGGACAACAATGTCGCCAGCAGCGGGAACCTTGACGGTCTTGAACGGATTGTTGACGCCGTCGGCAAACTGCACCCTACCCTTCATCCAAACGGTGTCGGGTTCCACGTTGCCATCCTCATCAAGAATGTCGCGGATAGCAGCATACTCAAACTCGATGTTAGCCTGGTACCAGGTCTCCTCATCGACGTTCGGGAAGAGGAAGCCATCCTCGGGATAGGTGATTTCCGTGTCCTTCAGACCGTTGGTTACGTCGTCGCCGGGAAGGTCAAGCGGGAGGTCATCCACGGTACGGTAGACCACAGGAGCTTCCACAGGATCGCCAACGGGCACGGGCTTGCCGTCAACGAGCTTCAGCGTACCATCCTCGTTAGCCTCGAGTTTCTGGAGGCTACCGTAAACCTTATACTCGCCATAGAAACCGGTCAGCTCAATCAGAGGATTGACGTTGAGTCTCTGAAGCGTGAAGGAAACGGGCTGCTCGATCTCCGTAACCTTTGCCACACCGGCGCGGTTGGGAGCGGAGAACACGTCGGTGACCTCAGCGGTGTAGTTCACATAGTCGTTACCGTAGACAACGACCTTCACTTCGCAGTAGTTGTCGTAGTCTTTCTTAATAACGCTGGAAGCATCGACGGCAACACGGTTGGTATAAGACTTGTTGGTCTTATTAGCATTAAGCTTGAACTGGTTGCGGCCGACCTCAACCCATGAGGGGTTCTGGACGGAATTGTCCTTCATATAGACCACAGCGGTGATCGTCTTCATGCGCTCGCCGTTGTTGAAGTAGCAGGGACGTTCGAACTCAACCGTGCCGGCATTCTCCTCATCGAGGAACACGCGGACGCCCTTGACATATAAGTAGCTCTTGCTACCATCTTCATTCTGAACCATCGGAGAATAAGCCCAGTCCTCGAAGATGGCACCTTCGAATGTCTGCTCGTAGATGTGCGGCTCGATAGCGATCACTTCGGGATAGAAGTTGTGGTTCTGCCACTTCTCATAGATGACGTAGTACTCCCATTCAACCCAGACGGAGTCATTCTCAGTCAGACCAGCAGCAGGTTCAAGGTCAAGGCCCTCAAGCGAAATCGAGACGTTAGCCTTTGTGTCGGCAGGAGTCTGTGTAGCTTTAGCATTGCCAATCTCCTCACCGTCAACCTTGGCACCGAAGGCGATATCCTCGGGATAGTTCGAGCCATCCCAGTAACCGTCGACGATAAGTGAATTGACCAAAGTCTTAACCTTATCCTGCGTGGTCTTGTTGATGTTCTTGCTTTCGAGAGTGGGGTGACCGTTGCCTTGAGCGTCGGCGTTCCAGCGAGGAACGAAGTTGAAGGCATAGGCATAGGGATCGAAGCTGGCGTGAGCGTTGTCGAGCGTAAACTCATAATGCTCGCCTGAAACCCAGAAACCGATCACCAGTCTGAAGTCGAAGCCCTCTTCGGGATAGTCGAAGACATCGGCATCCTTAACCTTGAGTTCAGAAGCGAGAACGCGGAACTGCTCTTCGTCGGCCTGGATTGCGCGGGAAACGCCATAGACCTCGCTCCAATCTGTCTCACCCACACGACGGGTCTGGACCTGGATGTCGGCAGAAGTGACGGTAACGGGATGAGGCATACCCTTCACGACGATGTCGTACTGACCTTCCACTCCGGAGTTAGCGGGAACGACATAAACCCACAGCGGGTTCATTTCATCGGAGCCGAAGCCCTGCGTAGCTTTGCGTGTCAGCGTCTTGCCGTTGTAGGTGAAAGCAACCTCAGCGACGATGTTGTCGCCGAACACCAGGAATTCGCCCTGAGCGTCTGCGTAGTCGTACGTGACCGCCTGAGTGCCTGCTGACTCGACCGTACCCAATTCCTTAGTCTCAGCGAGTCTCTCGTTGGTGAGCGTGGTCGTGAAGGAAGCTTCAGAAAGGACGATGGGCTCGCCAGTGATGGTCTTGACCTGCGTCAAGTTAGACACAGTGACCACAGCCTTCTCCTCGAGCAACTTCATCGAAATGATGTTGGGCAGGGGATCTGCGAGGTCGCCCAGGTAGCTGACGAACGTGCCTTCGGAGGAAGCCACCAACGCACCAGCAACCGTAACTTCTGCACGATAGAAATACTCCGTCTTGGGACGCAGGTAGTCAAGAACCAGGATCTTGACCGTCACGGGGTCGTTAGCATCTTCTTCGACGATGTACTCGACCTTTTCCTTGTACTGTCTGGCAGGAGTCACAGGGTCCGTCTCTTCGTAATAAACCGTGACGACCTTGTCCTCACCTGCGAATTCTCCGATAAACTCGTTACCGAACCTCACGGAAATCTGTTGGTAGATACCCATCGAGCGGGTTCCACCCTCCACGAGCTGAAGAGACTCACCGGCTTGCCCCAATGTGGTAGAAAGGGGGTAGATGGTAGGAGCCGCAATTGCTGCTCCTGAGAATAGGAGGGCAATTGCCATCATGAGCAAAGTTTTTGTTTTTCTCATAATTTTTTGATTTTAGTTAAACAATAATTAATTAATAATAAGTTAATAAATGAATAAATAATTAAATGATTAAATGATTTTCTGCTTTTTCAATGATTACATTTTCATAGGCATTAAGATGAGTTAAACAATCATTTCACGTACGCTGGACACGTCTGGCAAAGATTGCCAGAAGGCCAGGAATCGGGTGTTTTTTGCACTAGTCATAGTATCTGCACTACACAAATTGCCTGCAAATGTAATGCAAACTTTCTTACCAAAATCATTTTTCAGCAAAAAAAACGCTCAGAAAGACGATATTTAACATTTTTTTAGAATTCGGGCTTTTTGAGAAAGCATTATACCTTATTTATAAATGCATGCGCGCGATGATGGTTAGGGGGGGGGGATATGGGGTTCATGGTTAAGGGGGGGAGCGGGGAGGGGGGGGGGGAGCGGTTAAGAGATTAGCGGAGGACGCTATTTCGACGAAATTATCGGCTCACCTGCGAAACCCTGTGTTTGAAATATCAGGTTGGACACCTCATCCTCGTCAGATGTATGTATTTGACGCGAGTTTGGTATAAAAATGTAGTTTGTCGCTGCCTTGGTTGTCGCCTTTTTTAAAAGGTGGGAAAACGCGTTGATCCACATGACCCATTGGGCCAACAAAAAGCTTTGCTTCCTGCAACGCTCAAAAGGCATCTCCCGAAAGTTGAATTGATGAACAATTCGTGAGGAATTCATGGTAATTCGAGTGAAAAGTAAAAAAGTTCGGATTTTTCTTGTTAGTCTGCCGAAATGGTAGTATCTTTGCAGGCGATTTGCGAAGGGCGAATAGCGCAGTTGGTTCAGAGCGTCTGCCTTACAAGCAGAAGGTCGGGGGTTCGAATCCCTCTTCGCCCACCTAAGCAGAAGACAACAAGTCAATAGGTCAACAGGTCAACAAGTCAACAGGAGACTATGCAGTCCGTTCAGAACTTGTTGACCTGTTGAGCTACGCTCGACCTCCGTCGCGACTCGGGATAATTGGAGTAAACTCCATTTTCCGCTCGCTGCTCCATCGGTTGACTTGTTGACACGTCGAACCCAAAGAAAAGAGAACACCAAATGGAAACAGTATTAAGCGGCATCCGCCCCACAGGCAACCTCCACATCGGCAACTACTACGGCGCAGTCACCAGTTTTGTCAGACTGCAGGAAGAGTACAAGTGTTTTTTCTTCATCGCCGACTGGCACTCCCTGACTACCCATCCGAAACCGGAGGACATCCGACGGAGCACACGCACCATACTGGCCGAATACCTTGCCTGCGGCATCGACCCCCAGAAGAGCACCATCTACATCCAGAGCGATGTGAAGGAGGTGCTGGAGCTGTACCTTTATTTAAATATGAACGCCTATCTGGGCGAGCTGGAGCGCGTAACCTCCTTCAAGGAGAAGGCTCGCAAGCAGCCCGATAACGTCAATGCAGGCCTGCTCACCTACCCCACCCTGATGGCTGCCGACATCCTTATCCACCGTGCTAACAAGGTGCCCGTGGGCAAGGATCAGGAACAGAATATGGAAATGGCCCGCCTCTACGCCAACCGTTTCAACAACAAATACGGCAAGGAGTACTTCCCCATCCCGCAGTCGTTCAGCCTTGTGGGACAGGGTGTGAAGATTCCCGGCCTCGACGGCTCAGGCAAGATGGGCAAGAGCGAAGGCAACTGCATCTATCTGTGTGAGGAGCCCTCGTCTATTCGCAAAAAGGTGATGCGTGCCGTTACCGACGCTGGCCCACAGGCGCTTAACAGCGAGAAGCCCGAAGTCATTCAGAACCTCTTCACGCTGCTGAGCGTTGTTTCCAGCAAGGAGACTTATGACTACTTCGACGAGAAGTGGAACGACATGACACTACGCTACGGCGACCTGAAGAAACAGCTGGCTGAGGACCTCATCAACGCCCTCGCTCCCATCCGCGAACGCATCCTCGACTTCAGCTCCGATGCCGAGCGCCTCGACCGCATCGCCCTCGAAGGTGCCGAGAAGGCCCGCGAGAGCGCAGCCAAGACCATCCGCGACGTGCGCGAAATCATCGGCTTCCGCGTCTGATGTCCGCCAGCCACTTCTCCTTCAAGCAATTCACTATCCAGCAGGAGCTCTGCGCCATGAAAGTAGGCACCGACGGCGTCCTGCTGGGGGCGTGGGCGGATGTAAAGTCAACAAGTCAACAAGTCAACAGGTCAACGGGTCAACAGGTCAACAGGTCAACGGGTCAACCGATGGAGCAGCGAGCGGAGAATGGAGTTTACTCCAATTATCCCGAGTCGCGACAGAGGTCGAGCGAAGCTCAACAAGCATCTTGGATGTAGGTACGGGCACAGGTCTCATCGCCCTGATGGCTGCCCAACGCAACCCTTCAGCACACATCACAGCTATTGACATCGACCCTGATGCTGTCCGTCAGGCGCAGGAGAATGTCGGCGCTTCTCCTTTTGCCAATCGTATCATCGTACGGCAAGCTGATTTCAGAAAGGGAGTTGTAGGATATTTCGATGCCATCCTCTGCAACCCGCCCTATTTCGAAAACGCCCTGCGCTGCCCCGATTTCTCTCGCTCCACAGCCCGTCACAGCGATACGCTCTCCTTCGACGACCTTGCTCTGAACGTCTCCTCGCAGCTTCTTCCATTGGGCACCCTTTCTGTCATTATTCCTGCTGAACGTCGCATGGATATGATTGCAGCCTGCGCCACACACAATCTGACCCTTGTCCGCGAGACCTACGTCCGTACCCTCCCCACCAAACATCCGAAAAGGGTTTTGCTGGAATTTAGACTAGAAGAACTATCCAGTCTAATCAGACCAGGAGGGCTAGAAGAAATAGATAATCCATCCCCCGCCACGCTTACTATCGAGGCAACTCCCGGAGTCCCCACGACAGAATTCAAGGCGTTGTTGAAGGAATTCTATCTGAAATTCTGAAAAATCATTCCATATATTTGCGAATCTGACAAAGACGCCCTATCTTTGCCTTCTCCAACATATCGCCTGCTTATGAAAAAGATTCTTTCCCTTGTCTCAGTCGCAGCATTTGCGCTGACAGCTCAGTCCCAAACAGCTACTCTTACCATAGACGCCACCCAGAAGGGTGTGGACATCAGCCCCACGCTCTACGGCCTCTTCTATGAAGAAATCAACCACGCTGGCGAAGGCGGCCTCTACGCCGAACTCATCCGAAACCGTTCATTTGAGGAGGTTGATCAGGGTCTGCCTAACCGTCGCTTTGACAACGGACGAGGCGAGCGCTTCGGCCGCCCCGCCAATCCCAACCTCATCCCCTTCTGGAATGCCGAGGGCGGCGCTGAGATGAATGCGCTCACCGAGGGACTGATGAACGATGCCCAGACACGAGCCCTACGCCTCACGGCAAGTGCTAAAGCCTCAAAAGCCTCTCCCTCAGGAATCAAAAATTCAGGCTTCTGGGGCATCAAAGCAACAAAGGGCGACAAATACACGCTCACATTCTGGGCCAAAGCCGATTCCAAGACGAAATTCAGCATCACTACTGGTCTTAAAGCTGATGGTGAATGGAAAGCGCAGAAGACCTTCGCCAAGACCGTCACGCCCGTCTGGCAAAAATACAAGGTAACCTTCAAGGGTAAGGCTGATGCTGACGAAGCAGAGTTTTTCTTTCTGCTCAACAAGCCCGGCACGATTTGCCTGGACATGATGAGCCTTTTCCCGCCCACCTATAAGAATCGTCCTAACGGCTGCCGCAAGGATCTGGCCGAAAAACTCGCAGACCTTCATCCGAAATTCATGCGCTTCCCCGGCGGCTGCTTCGTGGAGGGCATGAGCTGCGAGACGGCCTACGAATGGAAACGCACCATCGGCCCCCTCGAGGAACGGCCCGGACACATGAATGCCAACTGGGGCTACCCCTGCACGGACGGTATGGGCTATCACGAATACCTGCAACTGGCCGAGGACCTTGGCGCCGAACCGCTCTACGTCGTCAACGTGGGCATCTGGCACGGCGGCAACCAGCCCTACGACCAGATTGAAGAATATATCCAGAACGCGCTCGACGCCATCGAGTACGCCAACGGCGATGCCTCGACCGCCTGGGGACGCAAGCGCATCGAAAACGGACACAAGAAACCGTTCAACCTGCGCCTCATCGAGGTGGGTAACGAAAACTACCAAGTGAACCCTAACGAGCAGAGTGACCATTACGCCGAGCGCTACGCCCAGTTCTACAAGGCCATCAAGGCCAAATACCCCTACGTGCAGTTGATTGGCAACGTCGAGAGCTGGGGCACGGACTCCCCCACTTGGCGTAACGACAACCCCGTGGACCTGCTCGACGAGCATTACTACCGTAGCCCCAGCTGGTTTGCCAGCAAATTCCACCACTACGACAGCTACGACCGCCAGGGGCCCAAAATCTACTGCGGCGAGTATGCCGTCACGAGCGACTGCGGCGAGGGAAACCTCAAGGCTGCCTTGGGCGAGGCAGTTTTCATGATGGGAATGGAGAACAACGGCGATGTGGTCGCTATGGCCAGCTATGCCCCCATCTTCGTCAACGTCCACGACCGCCGCTGGATGCCCGACATGATTCGCTTCGACGCCGCGCAGAGCTGGGCCAGCCCCAGCTACTACGTGCAGGGACTGATGGCGAAGAACGTCGGCTCGCATACCGTCAAAACCAGCCTGACGCAGACCAAGCAGTCGAAGCCCGACCGCTTCCGCGTAGGACTCGGTGCTTGGAACACGACGGTGGAGTACAAAGGGCTGCACGTCACCACGCCCGACGGCCGCACGCTCTACAAGCAGGTACCACCCATCAGCTCACAATGGCCCGCCGTTGACATCAAGGACTGGGACATCACGGCCGGCACGTGGGAGTCGGACATCCGCGACAAGGACGGCATCATCCGCCAGACGGCTATCGCAGAACATTGTGTGGCCATCTGCCCCACGGAGATGCAGGCTCGCGACTACGACGTCACCGTACAGGCTCGTAAGACGGGCGGCGACGAGGGATTCCTGCTCGTTTTCGACCACACAGGCAAGCGGAACTACCGCTGGTTCAACGTGGCGGGATGGGGCAACACCCAGCACGCCGTCGAGGACATCTTCAACAGCGGTAAGACGCAGCCTGCCAACGCCCGAGGCCGCATTGACGACAACCGCTGGTACACGCTGAAGGTAGAGGTGCGCGGAGAGCATATCGCCACGTTCATCGACGGCGAGAAGGTGCACGACTTCAACGTGGAAGCGCCTGACATCCTCTACGCCAACGCTGAGGTGAATGCAAAGAGCGGCGAGCTCATCGTGAAGTTGGTGAACTTCGGTGAAAAAGATGCTCCGGTAAACATCATTTTTGCCGAAGGCAGCCGCTACGACTGGAGCAAAGCAAAGCTGACCCTCCTAAAGGGTGACGCCCTCGATGAAAACACCAAACAGGAGCCGGAGAAGGTTATCCCTCAGACGCGTCCCTTCACTCTTGCCGCTGATGGAAGCTACCTCGCTCCCGCCAACTCCCTGTCAGTAATAAGATTGAAGTAATCAATTTTTCCTAAACCCCATGTATTCCAACTTTAGGTTCAGGGGTTTTGAAATATCAAGTACGAGTCCAAGGATTCCCCCGTTGGCCTCACCACTTACTTTCACAGGCAGTTTGCCGTAATTATTAAACTCCACCTGCGGCTCGCCATAGAGGCCAAACTTCCCTTCGCGCTCGTTGTAGTCCACGCCGCAATCCACCGTGAAACTGCCGAGATCAAACGTGCCCACCTGTTGGTTCTCAAAGGCCACCCGCAGCCTCAAATTGTCGGGGCTAGTCACCACGGTGTGAGCCGTCCCCACCGTTCCAAGCGAAATTCCGGCTACCTCAGCATCGAGTTTCCCTTCATATTCACCCTCCACATCGTGAACGCTCAGCGATTCAGCATTACACGAAAAGAGCAGCATCATAGCACACGACAGCACGCACAGGGTAAAGGATAATTGTTTTTTTGTATTCATGATTTTTTGTTTTATTTTACGCTATTGATATAATTATTAAGTGAGCACAAAGGTAGGCATTTTTTCCACATTTTTGCACACTTACACTTGAAAAACGCAGCAATTGATAAAAAAAAGTCATTTTTCAGGAAGAAAAACGGAGAAAACGAGGCAATATTCAACAAAAGCCGTATCTTTGCAGATTGAAATAAAAATTTAACCAACTGTCATGAATCTTCTTCGAGAAAAAATGATGAAGTACCGCGAGCCTCAGCGCTTGATGGAGATAGGCATCTATCCGTACTTCCACTATATTGAAAGCAAACAAGATACCGAAGTATGCATGGAAGGTCACAACGTCCTCATGTTCGGTTCGAACTCTTATCTTGGACTAACGGGTGACCCGCGCGTTATTGAAGCCGCGGTGGAAGCCACCCGTAAATACGGCACCGGTTGCGCCGGCAGCCGATTCCTGAACGGTACACTCGACATCCATCTTGAACTTGAAAAAGAACTTGCCGAGTTCGTCGGTAAGGACGAAGCCATCATCTACAGCACGGGGTTCCAAGCCAACCTCGGCACCCTCTCCTGCCTCACGGGCAAGGATGACTACATCATTTGTGACGAGCGCGACCATGCCAGCATCGTTGATGGACGGCGCCTCTCCTTCTCCACTCCCCGCAAATACAAACACAACGATATGGAGGATCTCGAGAAGGTTCTCTCCCGCCTGCCGATTGATGCCATCAAGCTAATCGTCATGGACGGCGTGTTCAGCATGGAGGGTGATATCGCCAACCTGCCTGAAATCACACGATTGGCCGAAAAGTATCAAGCCAACGTGATGGTGGATGAAGCACACGGTCTAGGTGTATTGGGCCGTCAGGGCCGTGGCACGTGCGATCACTTCGGACTGACGGACAAAGTGGATGTCATTATGGGCACTTTCAGCAAGTCGCTGGCCTCCATCGGCGGTTTCATAGCCACCGACTCCGACACGATGAACTGGCTTCGCCATAGCAGCCGTTCGTACATTTTCAGCGCCTCCGCCACCCCTGCCGCCACGGCAGCCGCCCGCGAGGCGCTCCATATTATGAAATCAGAACCCGAGCGCATCGAGCACCTTTGGGAGGTGACACGCTATGCCCTGAAGAATTTCCATGACCTAGGATTCGAGATTGGTGCCACAGAGACCCCCATCATCCCCATTTACGTGCGCGACTACGAAAAGACTTTCATCCTCACCCATATGCTATTGGAGGAGGGCGTCTATGTGAACTCCGTCATCCCGCCCGCCTGCGGCCCCGATGAAACGCTGTTGCGATTCTCTCTTATGGCCACCCACACCAAGGAACAAGTGGACCGCGCCCAGGAGAAGATAGTCAAGTGTTTCAAGGCTCTCGGCCTTCCCTTGAACCATTAATTCTAATTCTATAGCACCATGTTCAAAGGACAACCCAAAGGGCTCTACGCCCTTGCCCTCGCCAACACCGGCGAACGCTTTGGCTACTACACGATGTTAGCCATTTTCATGCTGTTTCTCCAGGCCAAGTTCGGTTTCCAAGGAGCCACAGCCAGTCAGATTTACTCCATCTTCCTGGCGCTCGTCTATTTCATGCCCGTCGTAGGTGGCATCCTTGCCGACAAAATCGGCTACGGGAAGTGCGTCGTCACGGGTATCTGCATCATGTTTGCCGGCTACGTCTGCCTCTCCATCCCTACGGCAGCCAACGGTCTCGGCCTTGCCCTTATGCTGGGAGCCCTTTTCCTCATTTCTGTCGGAACGGGCTTGTTCAAAGGAAACCTGCAAGTGCTCGTCGGTAACCTCTACGACGATCCCAAGTACTCGGCGAAGCGCGATAGCGCCTTTAGCCTCTTCTACATGGCTATCAACATCGGCGCCATGTTCGCCCCCGCTGCCGCCACAGCCATCACCAACCGCTTTCTCTCTAAGGCAGGCCTCATCTACAAGGCCGACATCCCCGCATTGGCCCACCAGTACTTGGATGGCACGATTGCAGCAGAGAACACCTCGAAGCTGCAGGAACTCATGGGACAGATGCCTGGCATCAGCGGCATGAACCTCACGGAATTCTCGAACTACTACATCGAGCACCTCTCCTCTGCCTACAACATGGGCTTTGCCGTGGCCTGCGTCTCGCTGATTGTCTCCATTATTATTTATATGACTACCCGCAACTGGTTCAAGCATGCTGACGTAACCGCCAAGCAGCAGTCCAAGAACGAAAGCTATGTGGAGCTCACTCCGAAGCAGACCAAGGACCGCATCGTGGCCCTTTGCCTCGTGTTCGCCGTCGTCATCTTCTTCTGGATGGCATTCCACCAGAACGGCCAGTCGCTCACCTGGTTTGCCCGCGACTACACGATGGCCACCTGCGGCGGATGGATGAAGATCGGTTTCAACATCTGGGCCCTCGCCCTCATCGCCATCAGCATCTACACGCTGTTTGCCATTTTCCAGTCGGAGACGAAGAAGGCCAAGATTATCTCCGCCGTTGTCACCCTGGCCTTGTGGGGTGGCGTCTATGCCATCTTTGCCCACATGGACAGCATCATCGACATCTTCCCGCAGCAGTTCCAGCAGTTCAACCCCTTCTTCGTGGTTGCCCTGACGCCCGTCTCGATGGCCATCTTCAGCTGGCTGGCTAACAAGAAGAGCGCCAAGCACCCCGACGGCATGGAACCCTCCGCGCCGAAGAAGATCAGCATCGGTATGTTCGTGGCTGCCGTAGGCTACCTGATTATGGTGCTGGCCTCGCAGGGACAGCAGTCTCCTGCCGAGCTGGCTGGTACCGTCAGCCCCGACCCCGTTGTTCCCGGCTTCCTTATCAGCACCTACCTTGTGCTGACGTTTGCCGAGCTGCTACTCAGCCCGATGGGCATCTCGTTCGTCACGAAGGTGGCTCCTCCCAAATACAAGGGCTTGATGATGGGTCTCTGGTTTGCCGCAACAGCTGTGGGCAACTACCTCAGCTCCATCCCCGGCCTGCTTTGGGAAAAGGTTTCCCTCTGGGCCAACTGGGCTATCCTGATGGGCCTTTGCGTCCTTGCAGGCGCCATCATGCTGGCGATGATGAAGAAGATTGAGGCTGCCACAAAGTAAACGCAGCTCTCATGGCTATAGACGTCACAAGGTGGCGTCTCTCCACTAACGGAGGTTTCTCACATAGGGGAGCCTCCATTTTTCGCCTCTTCTGTTTCGCCAGCCCATTATTCTAAGTTGTCAATCCCTTATTCTATTCTGCCAGCCCACTATTCTATTTTTCCAGTCCCCTTTGATCTCTTCTTCTTTCCCTTTTCAGTTTTCCGCTTACCTTTATACATACGTCTGCATCGAAAGAGATTTTTCGCGCGTTTATATACATTTTTTTAGAAAAAGAGCAGAAAAATAAAAAAGAATCCGTATCTTTGTCGTATAATTAGTGTAATTATTGACTTTATGAAAGCAAAACAATCCATTTACCGTATCGCCCTGAGCGCCGTCCTGCTCGTGGCAAATGCTTTGGGAACATGGTCATATTCCTCCTTCTGGAACTACTCCACTACGGCAAAAGACGAAGGCCGTGAGTCGGACGGAGGCAACTACGTCTTCCGCTACGACTTGGAGGCGACCAAAAAAGACATCATGTGCTTTAAGACTTATTACCGCTTCGATGTAACAACAACCAATTCCTGTGGAATTTCGATCTCAAGGTGAACTACGGAACGGTTGACAATAACAATACCACCCATGTGTCCGTCACCATCGAGTATGCCGACGGCTACCGCATGCTGATAGCCGAAGCCAGTTTCGTAGGCTATCTGGCACCTACTGTGACGACATATAACCGCCCTGTCTATATCAGCCGCATTAAAAGTAGCGGCGATTTCAAGTATATGTTTACCCTTGAGTACCAGCCCACAGCCTACGACCTTGAGGAAGGGGTTAAGCGTATCTACATTGAGGGCGTGACAAAATGGGGCAATAACGTCCGCAACTTCCAGTACGAGCGCGACCTCGACATCTCGTCGTACACAAACATGGCACCCAGCTACAACTGCGAGCTGGACAACGAAGGTAACTACTTGTTCAACGTCACCGGCGACAAAGCCATTAACAAGTACAATCATTACCGTGAGAAGTATTTCACAGCCCACACCACCTACGGAATCAGCAACCTCGGCACGGACGAGATTACCTTCACCCTCGATGATGAGCATCGCTCGGGCGGCACCGACGAAAACGCCGACTATCAGTTTAAAGTTCCCGTCAGGTCTTACACCCAACCCTTACGAATCTACAATGTTGATTATACCATTGATGCGAAGCGCCACACCCAGAGCAATAGAAACACGGACCATTATGCCTACACGGTCAAGTCCGCCTCGGGCGATGCCTACCGCGAAGGCATCCTCTTCAAGCCCTATACTCGTGTCGACAACCTCAACGTCAGTTTCGACCAATGGACCAAGCAGAACGTCATCCAATGGACGCGCATCAAGCAGGTGAAGGACTGGATATCGCCGCGCTATATTGACGTCGATTGCCAGACCGACGGCACATGGTACGTCATCCGCTACGAAAAGGGCGAGGAGCCAACGAGCTATATCGTAATTGGCCAAATCGGCGGAAACAGCACCAACCTGAAGGTCACCGACGACAAAATAGACTATGATAAGGAATACATCTACAGGGTCGTATTCCTGCCGAAACTTCTGCAAGAGAACTATAAGGACAGGCTGACTAGCCTGCCCGGCGAATCGGATAGCCACACACAGTATGACCTCTGGGAAGAGACATCGGTGAACACAAAGCTGGATGTCCCCATCACGCTGACCCAGGACCGCAGCGACAACACGGGTATCCGCCTGATATGGGACTACAATGTGCAGACCTCTGGCCTCGACTGGCGCATAGACCGCCGTCCGACGGGCGAGACTACCTGGACACAGCTCACCACGTTGCCCGTCGACACCCGTCAGTCCTCAGCCAGCTACCTGACAGAAGGCACGGTGTGCGACTTCAACGACTATCGCTTAATGATCGTTCTCAACGGCCGTGAGGTCTATTCCAACATCCTGACAGCCAACCTTCCTGCCGGCAGTTATATCAGCCAAGTCCGTGCAACGGCAGGCACAGAAGAGAATAACGTCATCGTGAAATGGAATATCGCTCGTGCCGACGCCTTCAACGACATTTCCTACCGCGTGCTGCGCCGACAGATTGGCACCGATGAATGGACATTGCTTACCGACGAGATTCACGGCACAGCCTCGGAATACACCTACATCGACAACCGTGTGATGGCCGGCTCGTACTATGAATACACCGTCGAGGCCTATGATGCCAAGTGCGATGAACAATTAGTTCGCACCGACTCGAAAATCGTTCCCGGCTTCTCACAAGCCCGCGGCACCATCACCGGCCACGTGGCCTATGGTACTGGAACAGCTGTGGCAGGCGTACAGGTGAACCTGGTGAAATCGTCGTCTGACGAATCAACTGACACGCCTCAATACCTCTCACGCTACATCGACGGTCTGGGCAAGGGACTGACATGGAAGGCCGACTCGACCAAATATGCCAACGTGCTCACGGGCAGCAAGTCTCTCACGCTACAGCTTTGGGCACGTCCCGTCGTCGGCGACGATACCTCCGTCCAAACCTTGCTCGAGCTGGCCAATGCCCTTGAGCTGGGCTTTATCAATAGCGGCTCAGGCTGGCACCTATATGCAGTAGATAAATCCACCGGATCCAGCGTCGTGGAGAAACAGGAGTTGGAAGAACTCCCGATTGATGTCTACGACTTCAACCATATTGCCGCCGCCTACGCCAAGGGTGAGTGGACTTTTTATGTAGGTAAAGATACGCTGCTCTCCGCCCGGATGTCAGTGGCGAATTCCGCTTGGAACAGCTGTTCAACCTATTCCGACGGCACCGTATCCGCCACCACGTTCAGCCTCGGCTGCATTACGGGTGAGTTGCAGACTGCCTTCAAGGGGTATATTGATGATGTACGTCTGTGGAATCGCGCCCTCAGCGCAAAGGAGATTGCCACTAATTACACCCGAATTCTCGGAGGCACCGAGAGCGGACTTATCCTCTACTGGCCTATGGACGAAGGGCTCAACGTGGAGAAATACATCTTTGACGTGGCCTGTCAAGATGGCATCTGGCAGCAGAATCATCCGGAAGTGGGCGTCAATGCCCGTCCCTCTGCTACCGTGCCCCAGCACCTGCGCCTCTACGGCCTGACCGATGCTGAGGGCGACTACATCATCCGCGGCATACCCTTCCAGCAGGGCGGCACGAACTACAAGGTGGTTCCCCAACTCGGCATTCACGACTTCAACCCTAACTCGTCGTCAATGTTCATCAGCCCCACCAGCCTGACGGCCAACAGCGTCAACTTCGAAGACGTATCGAGTTTCCCTATGGAGGGTTACATCTACTATGTTGGCACCAACATCCCCGCCGAGGGCATACAGTTCTACGTCGACGGCGAACTGCTAACGGGTAATGGCGAAATCAAGACCACCGATGCCAAAGGATATTACCAGATCTCCGTACCCATCGGCTACCACTACGTCGAGGCCAAGCTTGACGGTCACACTATGGTGGGCGGCGGACGCTTCCCTACACAGGGCACGTATAATTTCAACCGCGCTCTGACTCACGACTTTGCCGACTCCACGCTGGTGAACTTCGTAGGACGTGTAAGCGGCGGCTTACGCAACGACACCCTCGCCGTAGGCTTCGAAGCCTCAGTAAACAACATCGGTACCGCTACCGTGCAGCTGAAACTGAATAACGAATCGTTCTCCTTCAACTGCCAGGATGACCACATCAGCGATGCCATCACCCAGCGCACTTGGGAAAGCGACACTGCCAGCATCAACAGCACATCCTGGACAGGCACAGGCTACGATGCCCGTTATATCTACATCCGTACCGATCCCCAGACCGGTGAGTTCTCTGCCTTGCTGCCACCGCTGAAATATATCACCAAAAGCATCAAGGTGGACACGAACGAGGACATCGAGATCTACGACTTGCCCGAGATTGACCTCACCAACGTGCAGAAGGAGATGACCGACTCGATGCTCATCTACAGCGAAGGCGGCGGAAACAGCTGGGCACGCTACCATTACAACACAAAGATGGTACGCACCTATTTTGCCGAACCGTTGATGGAAGTCGTGCAGCGTGGCGGCAAGGGAGCCTTTGGCGAACAGGAGCTAAGGGACTACAACGTCAGCAGCACCGAGGTCACCGACATCACCGACATCTGGACACGGCAAGCTGACGGCACCATCAAGTACACCTACGACTTCCCCATCTTCGGCCGTAATGCCGACTATCTTTTCAATATCCGCGCCTACGAGGTGTATGTCAACCACGACAATGGCACACTCATCGCCGACACCATCCCCCTCAGCGGACAAGTGCTCACCATCCAAAACGAGATGAGCAACGCCCAGACGGTGGTAGCCCGCGTGATTGACCCCTCGCTGACCGACCTTAAAGAGGGCGACATCTACGACCTCAAGCTTAACCAGATACGACTGGACATTGATGGAAGGAACGAACTAAGCTTCACCACCGGCCTGCCGAACATCACAGCCCCCTATACCCGCCACTTCGGCATCACCTACGAGAGGAACGGACGTTTCTATAACGGTTTCGAAATGAATGCCATCGTATTGGGCGAGCTGACCAACGGCAACAACTTCGTCACCGAAGGTCCCGACGTAGTGTCGATGGTGTTGCGCGACCCTCCGGGGTCGAAGTCCAAGACCACATGGAAGACTGGCACCATCAAGACCAAGATTGAGAATCGTACCACCGGTGGATATGAGAACGAGACCGTTCAAGCCGAACTGATATGGGGTGCTGACCTCAGGACCGCTACCGGCGTAGGCGTGATGCTGGTTTCTACAAAAGAAGCTGTTAGCGTTGAAAACGTCGGCGAGCACGGCACGTTGGAAATACTCACCAAAAAGGAGAACACATGGGTGTATACCACCGGTGAAAACATCTCCACAAGCACCGGCTCAAAGTACGTCGGTGCTGCGGGCGACGTGTTCATCGGCACATCCCACAACCTCATCGTTGGCACCTGCCGCAAGCTCGGTTTCTACCGCGAGGCCGAGGGCATTGTCCTGGGATTGAAGGAGGCCATCAGTCTCTCCGACAGCATACGCACCGACTTTGCTTATGCCGCCTACGACATCGAGAACACCATGATCCCGAAGCTCATTGATACCCGCAACGCCATGCTCGAATACAAAGACAGCACGGCGGCCGCCAGCTTCGTGAACGCCACCGAGCAGGATGTTTATCTTACTTGGCTTACCCCCGACGACCCACGCTATGGTAAGGATAGCACGTATGTATGGAAGCAGGGCATCAACGGAAAGTCGCAGGACATGGTACTGAAGTACAATCAAGCCGTGGAACGTTGGCGTGAAGCGTTGCGAACAAACGAGGAAGACAAAATTATGGCCTTTGAAGATGCCGCCACCTATTACAAGGAAAACCGCTCGTTTGACGGTGGCACCAGCTACAGTTACAGCGAACGGCACGACACCACACACGTTGTCAAGGACGTCGAATCCGTCTCGCTGGGCTTCGTCTTTAACGCCAAAACCCGCATTGGCATATCCTCGGGAGCCTACTTCGGTGCCAACTTCGAAATGAAGACTGAAACCGGTTATAAGAAAACAACCGAAACTGCCGACTACGACGATAACATAAAGACTTATGCCGAAATAGGCTACGACCTCACCGACGGCAACCCCGGCACTGACTTTACCGTAGATATCTACCACTCGCCCAGAGGCTGGGGCGATATCTTCCTCCTGCGCGGCGGACAAAGCTATAACCCCTACGAAGCAGAAGAGAAAACCAAATATTACAAGACAGAAAAGGGATACACCATCTCCTACGGCACAGAGCGTATGGAGCAACCCTTCATCGCCATCAGCACCGACGGCAGCGTAGGAGCAAAGAGCGCTATGCTGACCGACGTACCGGCAGGACAGATGGGACAGTTTACCCTGCACCTCACCAACGGAACAACAACCAATCAGGACGTACCGTTCATCTACAACCTGCAGGTGATGGACTACACGAACACCCATGGACTGGAGATACTGATGGACGGCGTACCCGCTAACGGCCGCAGTATCTATATTCCTGCCGGCGAGACCATCAAGAAAGTCATCACCGTCCGCCAAACCGACCAAAGCGTGCTGGACTACGAAGGAATTGAGCTGTGGCTTAGCTCGCAGTACCAGCCGGCAAAGATAAAGGACATTGCCAACCTAAGCGTACACTTCAAGCCCAGCTCAAGTCCCATCAGCCTTGCCGTAACCGAACCGGTAATGAACATCGAGACGCTGGAGCGCAATAAGGGCAACCTAGAACTGAAGGTCAGCAACTTCAATCGCCAGTTCCGGGGCATGAAAGAAATAGGCGTGCAGTACCGCTATGAGGGCAGCACCACATGGGTCACACCCTTTACCTATTTGGTTGACAGGGCTGACTCCACCCACGTTACCGACAAGATACTGCCCGAGGCGGGCGACCTGCAGCTGACCCTCAACATGAAGGCCAACACCACTTACCCCGAAGGAAACTACACCTTCCGCGCCTACACCATGACGAAGTATGGACAGGAGAGCGTCTATGTCTATTCCGACGAGGTGAAGGTAGTGAAAGACATGACACGTCCGCGCCAGCTCGTCACCCCCACCCCCGCCAGCGGCATATTGGGCGTGGGCGACGACATCAGCATTGAATTCAACGAAGACATCGTGCCCGGTTATGTGGATGCCAAGAATGTCATCGTCACCGCTAAGCTGAACGACCAGCCTATCAACCACGAGACCGCTTTAACGCTTATGCCCTATGGTACGGCAGCATGCACGGAAAGCCCCGTGTTCCTTAACGGCGACTTCTCCCTTGAGATGTGGCTGAAATATACACAGGGCGGTGTCGTCATCCGACAAGGCAAGAGCTTCGGACGGATGGCGCTGAAAATCACCAGCGACGGGCGAGCGACTGTATCGCTCGGCGGAAACGACTATGTCAGTACTGAACGTCTGCCCAAAGACACATGGATATTCCTTGTATTGAGTTTCAAGTCCAGCGACATGACCTTCTCCATGCTGGGAGAGTACGAAACAACGTCGGTACTTCTCTTCGACAAAGAACCTGTGACCTTCTCGGCCGTCGATGCCATCAACTATGTCGATGACAACCATCTCTATCTGGGCAGCGGCATTACCGGCACCATCCATGACTTGGCCCTCTACAACATCTACCGCGACGTCAATGATGCAGCCTCGAAGAAATACGTCTCGAAGGACAACTACACCTACGGCCTCACCAACTACTGGCACATGAACGAAGGTCACGGAACCGTGGCCGCCGACATGCGCCATACACACGATTTCATCGTGAACAACCGCTGGGAGATTGCAGGTGTGAACTATGCACTTAAATTCGATGAAGCCGAAGGTGCAACAGCCGATATTTCGCGCATCAATACCTCAGCGGGCGACAGCTATGCCATCGAATTGTGGACCCTCGCTTTCAAAAAGGCCTGCACACTCTTCGAAACAGGCAGCGTAGCCTCCAACAAATTGTGCCTGCGCTATGACGAGAATATGAACCTATGGCTCGACTACGGAGAACACTCACAAATGGTAGCTAGCCAAGACGACTTTCCCGACAGCAGCAATTGGCACCATCTGGCGCTGAACGTAGTGCGCGGACAGGCAGCCAGTTTCTACTATGACGGACAGCGAACGGCAGTAATCGCCGAACGTGACGTGCCCATGATAGAAGGCCAACAGATGACCATCGGCGAGGGGCTTAACGGAAACATCGATGAAATACGCATTTGGCGAGCAGCTCTGACTGAGAACCGCTTATTGGCAAACAGATACAACTGCATCGATACCGCCGACGTTTATTCACGCGGACTTGTGGTCTACTATCCCTTTGAAAAAGAGGGAGAGGTCAATGGTGTCAAAACTAAAGTGCCCACTTTGGAGAACATGGCACCTGGCAGTTACACGACATCGCTCACCCTTGACAACCCTGTCGAGAGTGTTTGGGCATCCTCGACCCCTCCCCTCAAGAGTGCTCCCCGTGAAAACACCCTTATCGCCTCGCCCGTAGCCTCCAACCGAAAGGTGGTGGTCAATTTGAGCGGAGCAGGCATCAGTCCGCGTGACATCGAGGGCGCCACACTCAACATCACCGTTGATAAGGTATTCGACATGCACGGCAACCAATCGACCCCCATCCGCTGGACGGCATACGTGCAGCAGAACACGCTGAAGTGGACCCGCGACTCGGTGAACATTTACAAACGTTATGGCGCCGACCACACCTTCGACGTCAGCATCGAGAACAAGGGCGGCACCACAGAATACTACTCGCTAAAGAATCTGCCCAACTGGCTCACGCCTATCGACAGCGAGGTGAGCGACAACCTCGCCCCGCTTTCGCAAAAGACACTTCGTTTCAAAGTAGATCCGTTAGTGGCTGTGGGCAACTACGATGTGACCATAGGTCTGCAGGGCAATGATGAGATAATGGAACCCCTCCGCATCGTCATGAAGGTACGCGGACAGATGCCTGACTGGACGGTTGATCCCACCCAGTATGAGCACCGCATGAACGTCATCGGACAAATCTACATCAACGGCACGCTGATGGAGAACGCCGATAGCCGTCTAGCCGCCTTTATCGACGGCGAATGCCGGGGCGTGGCCGCTCCTGAAGCCGTACGCAGCGCAGCCTACGTGACGATGACCATCTACGGCAACGGCTACGATGATGAGGATGCAGGCGCTCCCATCACCTTCCGCATCTGGGATGCCACCAAGGGCATTGCCTATACCGATGCGAACGTCGTGGACAAGAACGGGGCAAAAGTGGATATTACCTTCCAGGTTGACCAAATTATCGGCAACTTCGACAACCCAGTCATCCTTACAAAGGGCGACAATATGGAGCAGACTCTATTGCTGAATCCGAACTGGAACTGGATTGCGCTTGGCGTGACGCCACCCGACAACCGCCCGGACGTAGTGTTCCCCGACCTCACCACATGGGAAACCGTCATCAAGGACCGCTACAGCTCCACTTACAGCAACGGCTCCCAATGGAAGGGCAACCTAACCATCGAGGCCGCCAAGATGTATAAGATGCATCTCACTAAGAGGGAAGAAAGCGACGACATCGCAGCCGGGCTTTCGGTGAAAGGCCGTCAGGTGAACCTCAACGACAACCCTGTGACGCTGCAGAAAGAGTGGAACTGGATAGCCTATACCCCCTTGATCTCTATGACGCTCGGCGAAGCCTTAGCCGGTGCCAATCCACAGCCAGGCGATTACGTGAAATCGCAGACAGGCTTAGCCATCTACAACTACAATGGCTGGGAGGGTAACCTGAAAGCGCTTGAAAGCGGGCACGGCTATATGTACTACAGCAACAGTAGCGTGACAAAGCAGTTCGTCTATCCTGAGAAGGATGCCGCCATTTCCTCCATGCGCGCCCCCATCGTTGCCGTCAGGAGAGCTCCGCTGCAGGTGTTCGAACCTGTTGACCCCACTATCTATCCTGACAACATGACGATGGTCATCCGACTTGTCGAAGGACAAGTGCCCGTCGATAGTGCTGAGGTTGCCGCCTTCATCGACGGCGAATGCCGAGGTGCCACTCGTGCCGACGACGGTCTCTACTACCTCATTATAGCAGGTGAAGGAAGCGGACAAGCGTTAGACATACGGACATGCATTAACGGAGAAATCCTGACCATCGACCGCAACCTCACCTACACCAGCGACAGCAACATCGGTACGCCGTGGGAGCCCTACGTCATCGACATCAAGAATGCCACCTCCATTGAAGGAATCCTGAATGGCGGATTGGCAAATGATAAGTCCTTTGACCTTCAGGGCCGCCGCCTTTTGGGCACGCCAAAGGAGAAAGGCGTCTATATCGTAAACGGACGAAAGGTAGTCGTGAAGTAACAGACGATTTGTCACTCGGCAACCATCGCGATGGCATTACTCTGGTCATCGCGATGGTTTTTATTCTGATTATTCGCCGGAGACATCCCCTACCTTTTTATCCTACGCATTTTGTTTCCACGACAGGTTGCAGGCATCACGTCAGCCCACTTCATCAACTGTCCAAGCAGAATCAAATTCCGTAAAAATTCCATCAAATGGAAAAAAAGTTCCATAGGCTGGAAAAAAAGTTCCATCAAATGGAATTTAAATTCCACAGGCTGGAATTTTTCCAGAGTCTGATGTTGCAGCAACCAAGTTTGTCGCTTGCCAGATGGCCATAAAGGATATTATTGCGGAAATCAAATAATCTGTATTGGTTCCATACATTTTTCAACGAGAATCTGCTTATAAACCGTCCTTCCCTTAAATTTTACAAAAAAAGTGAAGATAATTCAGAAAGAATCCGTACCTTCGCAGCAATTTGTATAAATGTGGTTTTTAAGAAACGAAAAATGAAACAATTTTTGGTTACACTAGCCGTCCTGACGGCTACCTTATGCACATCGGCACAGACGAAAGACGACCCTATCGTAATGACAGTAAACGGTGTGGATGTTCCTCGTTCTGAATTTGAGTATTCGTATAACAAGAACAATACCGAGACCGTGCTCGACCGCAAGTCACTCGACGAGTACGTGGAGCTGTTCATCAACTACAAGCTGAAGGTGGCTGCAGCTGCCGAAGAGCGCATGGACACGTCGGCAGCCTTCATCAAGGAGCAACAAGAGTACCGCACACAGCAGGCTGAAGCCTATCTGGTGGACTCGACGTTCATTGAGGAACAGGCGCGCGAAGTGTACGAGCAGACGGCCCAGCGCATAGGCGAGGACGGGCTGATACTGGTGTCGCACATCCTGCTGCGTCTGTCGCAGGATGCCGACGACGCAGCTCAGGCTGCGGCCAAGGTGCGTGCCGACTCCATCTACGCCGCCCTGAAGGCAGGTGCCGACTTCGCCGAACTGGCCAGGAAAGTGTCGCAGGATCCTGGCAGCGCCGCAAAGGGTGGCCAGCTGCCCTGGATTCAGAAGGGGCAGACCATCCCCGACTTCGAGCGCGTGGCCTTCTCACTCCAGCCCGGCGAGCTGTCTGAGCCCGTACTCTCAGCGGTTGGCTACCACATCATCAAGATGGACGAGCGGAAACAGTTTGAGCCTTATGAGTTCCACCGCAAAAGCATCATCGAATGGCTGAACCAGCGGGGCATTACCGCAGCAGCCAAGCAGTCGATGGGAAAAAAGCTTGCCGCCCAGATGGGTGGCGACGTCACCCCTCAGGAGGCGCTGGACAAGGCCGAGCAGGAACTTGACGCCAAATACCCCGACTTCCACTACCTGATGAAAGAGTTCCACGACGGCAGCATGCTCTACGAAATCAGCAACCGCGAGGTGTGGGACAAGGCCGCCAAGGACGAGAAAGGGCTTGAGAAATTCTTCAAGAAGCACAAGAAACAGTATGCCTACGACGAACCTGTCTATCGCGGCATCATCGTCAACTGCACCACAGCCGACGTACTTGAGAAGGTGAAGAAGAGCGTCAAGGGCAAGAAGGAGGCGGAATGGGTACAGACCATCCGCGAGCAGTTCAACAACGACTCGACGTTGCAGGTGAAGATTATCCGCGGTCCCTTCAAGGCAGGGAAAAACAAGTATGCCGACTACTACATCTTCAAGACTACGCAGGAGCAGCCCGAGGCCATCGAGGGCTTCCCCGTCGTGGGCGTCATCGGCAAGCTGCAGAAGAAAGGCCCCGATTCCTACGAGGATGTACGCGGAGCCGTCACCACCGACTACCAGAACTATCTGGAAAAGGAGTGGGTGAAGGTGCTGCGTCGTAAGTACACCTGGACCGTCTATCCCGATGTGCTGAACACGGTGAACAACCACAAATGAAATTCTATAAGTGAAGAATGAGAAATAGATTGTTTCGTAAATCAACATCTTTGTCTGCAGGCGTTCCAGCTTGCAGAACTATCTATTTCTCATTCTTCTTTTTTCTTTTTTCGTTCTTATTAGTTGGCTGCCAACAAAAAGTCTACCACGAGGGGCGACAGCCGATAGCAGAGGTGAACGGGGTTTTCCTCTATGAGGAGGATGTCCATCGAGCCCTGCCCCTCGACCTTCCTCGCGAAGATAGCATCCAGCTTGCCAATGACTTCATCCGCAACTGGGTGGAGGAGGAACTGCTCTGGCAGCAGGCCGAGCGCAACGTCCGCAGTACCGAGCGTATCGAGCAAATGGTACAGGCCTACCGCAAGTCGCTCATCATTGAGGACTACCAGCAGCAGCTCGTTACCCAATTCCTAAGCGAAGAACTCACGGAGGAGGAAATGCTCCGCTTCTACAACGACAACAAGACACTTTTCACCTTGAAAGAGCCTGCCCTGAAAGGCCTTTTCATCAAAGTGCCTAAGACTGCCCCAGACCTTGCAGACCTTCGCAAATGGTATCGTCTGAGCGACGATGCCACATTGGAGAAAATCGAGAAATACTGCTTCCGCAATGCCGTCATTTACGAGTACTTCTACGACCGCTGGATGCCCCTCTCAGACCTTGAAGGTAAGCTGAAGATGACTCCCGGCATGAGAAGCAGCCTGAAAGACCAGGCAAGCCTGGAGACGACGGACGATGAATTCGTCTATCTGCTGCATGTGGAGGACATCGTGCCCGAGGGCAGCACAAAGCCCTTTGAACTGGCACGCCCAGAGATTGCCGATTTGCTGGGCAACTACCGGCAGGTTGCTCTCATCCGCCAAGTCCGTCATGACCTTTACGAACACGCAGCCGAAACAGGACGCGTGAAACTGAAAACCGATAATACAAACAACAATGAGAAATAAGTTTTTCCTCATCATCTGCCCAATGCTGCTCATGGCAGCCCTCCACGCCACGGCCCAGGACAATGTCATCGACGAGGTGGTATGGGTGGTAGGCGATGAAGCTATCCTGAAATCCGACGTCGAGAACACACGTCGAGCCATGATTGAGAGCGGGCAACGCATCGACGGTGACCCCTACGCCGTCATCCCCGAACAGATTGCCGTACAGAAACTCTTCCTTCACCAAGCCGCTATCGACAGCATCGATACACAGGTGACCGACGCCCAGGTGCTGGGCGAGGTGGATAAGGAAATCAATCGACGCATCAGCTCCATCGGCTCGCAGGAGAAACTGGAGCAATACCTCGGCAAAACCATTAAACAGCAGCGCGATGAGCTGCGCGAACAGATTCGCGACCAGATTATCGTGCAGCTGACACAGCAGTCCATCGTGGGCGACATCAAGCTGACGCCCTCAGAGGTTCGCCGTCGCTATGATAAGCTGAGCGAGGACGAGATTCCCTACGTCCCTACCGAGGTGGAAGTGCAGATTATCACCCAAGAGCCCGAAGTGCCACAAGAAGAGATTGACTATGTGAAGCAGAAGCTGCGCGATATCACCGAACGCATCCAGAGTGGCGAAACAACATTTGCCATTCAGGCGCTAATCAACTCGAAGGACGGAAGCGCCATGAACGGAGGCGAACTACCCTTCTACGGCAAAGCCGAAATGGTTCCCGAGTTTGCCGCCGTAGCCTTCAGCCTCACCGACCCGAACAAAATTTCCAAAATCGTGGAGACAGAGTTTGGCTACCATATTATACAACTCATCGAGAAGCGCGGCGACCGTGTAAAGGTGCGCCATATCCTCATGAAGCCCACCATCCCGCAAGAAAATATCGATGCCACATTAAGCCGCCTCGACAGCATCGCCGACGATATCCGGAACGGCAAATTCTCCTTCGATGAAGGAGCCACAGCCATCTCAATGGACAAGGATACCCGCGCCAACTTCGGCATCATGTCCAACCCCAACACCTTAGGTTCACGCTTCGAGATGTCTCAACTCCCACAAGAGGTGGCTAAGGCCATTTATCCCCTCAACGTCGGCGAGATTTCCAAGCCCTTCACGATGGTTGACCAGAAAACAGGCAAGGAGATCTGCGCCATCGTCAAGCTGAAAACAAAAGTGAATGGCCACAAAGCCACCGTACAGGAAGATTTCCAGACGCTCAAGGACATGATGATTGCCGAACTCAGCGAGGAGAAACTGGAGAAATGGATCATCGAAAAACAAAAGACCACGTATATCCGCATTAACGACAGCTGGAAGAAAAAAGACGAATTCAAATACCCCGGATGGATTAAGGATTGAAGCGATGTTCACATACAAAATGGCTCGTCGCATTGCTGACGCTGGCAATGCCGACTCTTGTATTGGCTCAAGGAACGCCAGCCTCCGAAACAGGGAAGAAACGGGAATACGTTTATCTCCTTCATGCCAACGAAACTCGTTACAACCAGCGTATCAATGCCGATGCACAAATCTTAATTGGCAATGTGGCCTTCCGCCACGATAGCCTCTACATGTACTGCGACAGCGCTTTGTTCTTCGAAGGTAGCAATTCGCTAAAAGCCTACGGAAGAGTACACATGGCCCAAGGCGACACCTTGTTTCTCGATGGAGAACAACTCTATTACGACGGAGACGCTATGTTAGCAGAAATCCGCTACAACGTCCGCATGAAGGACCCCCGCATGGTGCTCACCACAGACAGTCTGAACTACGACCGCACACTAAATCTAGGTTATTACTTCGAGGGCGGCACACTAAAGGATTCCGTCAATACGCTCGTCTCTGACTGGGGGGAATACGACACGAAGACCAAGGACGCCATCTTCAACTACAACGTCACCTTAAAGAACGACAACTTTGTTCTGACTTCCGATACACTTGGTTATAACACCAACACCCGCATCGCCGTCATCACCGGTCCCTCGGAAATCGACAATGGCAACAACCACATTACGTCCACCCTCGGTTACTATTATACAAATGAAGATCAGGCACAGCTGATGGAGCGTTCCGTCCTTTTTAATGACAACTACCGTATGGTGGGCGACAGTTTGTTCTACGACCGTGCCGGTGGTTACGGTGAAGCCTTCCGTAACGTCATCATGGACAACTTCAAAGACCAATGCCGCCTCACGGGAGAATATGCTTATTACAACGAGGTCGCAGATTCAGCCTATGCCACGGGAAAAGCCATTGCTATTGATTACTCGCAGGGTGACAGCCTCTTCATTCACGCTGATACCCTTGCCCTTACTACGCACCTCATTCCTCCTCCCCCAGAGGAAATAGATAAAGATAAGGTGAAAAAAAAACCGCCCCTCCACTCGTCCCGTTCTTCTTCCGAGCCACCTCTATTACTACCGGACAGTTTGGTAATCCCACAAGCTCCAGACTCTCTGATAACGGCTGATTCCCTTTCTCTCCTCCCCCACGAAAATGACGTCGCGCATCTTATCCATGACTCCATCGCATTACCGCAAGACACTACTTTAGTAACTACTTCAACACTTTCCCTCCCACAAGATACGGTGCCCCCCGAACCCGCCGACTCTACCTATCGCATCATCAAAGGATACCACAAGGTCAGGATGTATCGCAGCGATATACAAGCTGTTTGCGATTCTCTTGTTTTCAATACGCTTGACTCCTGTATCACCATGTTTTACGACCCTATTATCTGGAACGGAGGACAACAAGTGCTGGGCGAAAAAATACTGATTTACTTGAACGACAGCACCATTGACTGGGCGCACATTCAGGAACAAGCTCTTGTCGTTGAACAACTTGACTCCATTCATTTTAACCAAATAAGTGGACGCGAGATAAAAGCCTACTTTAAGGATGGCGAAATCGACCACACAGATGTCATAGGCAACGTCCTTGTAGTCTATTATTATCAAGAAGAAGATGGGAAAGAGCTTGTAGGCTTGAACACTACCGAAGCAAGCAATCTGACTGCTTATATGGTGGATCGCCAGATGGAGAAACTGCTCATCACCAAGAAATCAAATGGGGTTTTCTACCCTATTCTGCAGATTCCCCCAGACAAGATGAAGTTGCCGACGTTTGGATGGTTTAACAAGTTACGCCCATTGAGTCCCTATGACATCCTCATATGGAGAGGAAAGAATTCAGAAGATAAATTAAAGAAAACCAGTCGCAGCCCCGTCCCGCTGCCATCATTAAAAGGATTACAGCCATGAGTTTCTTTAAGCAAAGAGAACCCAGGAGGTTCCAACATAATTATATTTATTACGACGAGCGTAAGGAGAAACTCCGCAAGATTGAGGAAAAGGCCAAACGTGAATTGGGACTACTCCCCGAGAAGGAATTTACCCCTGAGGACATCCGAGGTAAATTTGTCGAACAGACCACACACCTCAAACGCTTCAAGGAAGGAAGAGAAGGAGGCAACGGCCGTCGCCTCTCCGCTTTTGGCATTTTTATGATTATCATCGGTTTACTGCTCATCTGGCGTTTCCTGCTTCAATAGTTTTTCGTATATATGAGTGACTTGATACATCTTCTTCCCGACTCCGTTGCCAACCAGATTGCAGCAGGTGAAGTCATCCAACGCCCAGCTTCGGTCGTAAAGGAACTGGTCGAGAACTCCATTGATGCAGGGGCAAAGACCATCCACGTTCTTATCTCCGATGCAGGAAAGACGTGTATCCAGGTTATCGACGACGGCAAGGGTATGTCGGAAACAGATGCCCGAATGGCTTTTGAGCGGCATGCCACATCAAAAATCCAACAAGCCGCTGATCTTTTTGCATTAGGTACATTCGGCTTCCGAGGAGAGGCTCTTCCCTCCATAGCAGCTGTAGCCCAGATTGAGCTTCATACTCGCACAGAGGATGATGAACTCGGCACAGTCATCTTCTTGGAAGGGTCGAAGGTCGTCCGACAAGAGGTGGACACATGTGCAAAAGGATGTAACTTTTTAGTCAAGAACCTTTTCTTCAACGTCCCTGCACGGCGGAAGTTTCTGAAATCGGATCAGACAGAACTTAGCAATATTATCACCGAAGTGGAGCGTGTTGCCCTCGCCAATAACGATGTAGCTTTTACCTTCCGCCATAATGGTACAGAAATTCTGAATCTGCCGCAAACAGGACAACGCCAGCGCATCATGCAGCTTTTCGGGAAGAAATCCAACCAAGAACTGCTTGGAATCCATGTGGAAACATCTATTGCCAACATATCTGGTTTTGTGGGTAATCCCGAGAGTGCACGCAAGAAGGGGAGTCACCAGTTCTTCTTTGTCAACGGACGTTTCATGCGGCATCCATATTTCCATAAGGCCGTTTTGGAAGCTTTCTCAAAGCTCATACCTGAAAATGAGCAGATCTCCTATTTCATATACATCGATGTTGACCCTTCAAGGATAGATGTCAACATTCATCCCACGAAGACTGAAATCAAATTCGAAGACGAACACGCCATCTGGCAAATCCTTGTAGCCTCTATCCGTGAAGTGCTAGGGCGTTCCCATGCTGTCCCTTCCATTGACTTTGACACAACGGACAAACCCGACATTCCCGTCATGCCTAGAGAAAGGAACTTTACTCCGCCTCAACCCGAAACCCACCCTGACTATAACCCCTTCAAGACACACCGCGAACTTCCAGAACGAAAAGCCCCTATTGACTGGGAAAAACTATACGATGCTATCCCTTCCGCCCCAAACGAACAAGCAACAATTTTCAAGAACGAAGCGGAGAGTCAGAATTCAACCTATGATTGCATACAATTTAACGGACAATATATAGTTACTTCAGTTGGGACAGGATTAATGATTATTGAACAGCACAGAGCCCACGTCCGCATCCTGCACGACAAGTATTTACGACAGCTACAAGATAAGCATGGCGTGTCCCAAGGAATGCTATTCCCCGAAATGATTCAGGTTTCTCCGTCAGATGCCATTCAGATGGATTTACTGCTTAGCGACTTTTCCAGTTTGGGATTCGATATTAGCAACATGGGAGGCGGCAGCTTCTCCATCCAAGGCCTCCCGCCGGGAATAGAAGGACTCGACCCTTGCAAGCTGGTTGCTGAAATGCTCTCATCAGCATTAGAAAAGAAAGATAGTGTCCAATCAGATGTTTGGGGCAATATGGCTCTGACTATGGCCCGAACAGCTGCCATTGTCGTGGGGCAGGTCCTCTCCAATGAGGAAATGAACGCTGTCGTTTCTGAGCTTTTGGCATGCCCTATGCCTAATTACACCCCCGATGGTAAAAAAATCATTTCGATTATCGACGAACAAGATTTTTCAAAGATGTTTTCATAGTTTTTCCATGCAGTTTTCGAACTTCACAAATTACCATAAAAAGCGCTTTTTCCCCTCCGCTATTGAGAAAAATGCACTTTTTAACGTCATTTTAATATATTTTAACAATGCTATGTTTCCGCGAAAGAAAAAAACAACTAATTTTGCACCGATTTGTGAGAGAGTGTATTTTAAGTTCAAAACGTAAATTAAATAAAATTTTATAAATAACTTAAGTTTCATCATTAAAATCATTTAAAAATGAGAAAGAAAATCATTAATGGATTGCTTTTGGCAGTAGCATTTGTTGCCATGAGCGCATTAGTATCCTGCAAGGATTACGAATCTGACTACCTTGCTGAACTGCAAGGCCAGATTGACGATCAGAATTATCTTCTGAGCACATTGAAAGCTCAGCAGATTGCAACCTTACAAGCCCAAGTGAAAGACTTGCAAGACCAGCTGGACAAATTAAGGAACAAAACTACAGCAAGAGAAGACAGCCTTGCTGGAGTCACCGCAAACATTGAAAAGTTATTAGCCAAGATTAAGAGTTGCGAGTGCAAACCTGTAGATCTTCAAGGCATTCGCGATTCTCTCGCAAATCTCGAGAAGACAAAGGCTAATTTGATAGACATGATAGCAGCTGACAATCTGTTGTGGCAGGCTGTTAAGCAACTTCAGGCAAGAGATTCCATCCTTACCGACAGCATGGGCATTGTCAACCAGCAAGCTCTTGCTGCCACAGCCTTGGCTTCACAGGCCATGGAGCTGTTAAAAGGAAAGGCAGACACCGCAACGGTTAATGCCATCGCCGTAACGGTTGATTCTCTCCGTGGTGCTGTCATTGATCTCGACAAAAGACTGACAAAAGTCCAGCAGGATGCCGCCGATGCTTTAGCCATGGCTGAACGTGACTCTGTCCGTCTTGATGTTGCTGAAAAGGGATTAGAAGGAGCTATTGCTCGTCTTGACAAACTCGAGCCCGCATTTGAACAAGCTCAAGAGGACATCGCACAGGCTCAGAAAGACATTGAGCAGAACGCAAAAGACCTTGCAGATGCCAAGAAGAAGTATGACAATGCCCTCAAGGTTATCAACGAAGCTCTTGCCAGCCTTCAGGAACAAATCAACAACCTCGCCAGCAAAGAGGGCCTGACACTGAAAGAGGTTCAGGAATACCTGACCCCCATTGTCAATGGCCTTGAAAGCAAGATTAAAGCTGTTCAGGATGAACTAGATGCATTGAAGATACAGTTCAACAAGGCTATTGATGCTTTGGTAAATAAAATCACCAGCATTGAGCTTCAGGGAGCAGAAAGCCCTGTTATTGGTTACTTCGCTCTTCCCTTCGGCGTCAAGTCTAATATCCTTGCTGCTTATTATGGCGAACCTGCAGCTAATGGCGGCACGGGAGATGTTTACTTCCCCTCTGACAGAAGCGCAAGCTATGTGTTCAGCAATCAGGTTATCTCCGACAAGGCCTTTACAGTTCTTGGTGGAAAAAATAACATTGTTACCAAGAATACTTATGGCAAATACATCATGGATGAAAGCGAAGGCAATGCCGGTACTCTTTATCTGACGATTAACCCCGCTGATGTTGACTTCTCTGGTATCACCCCGAAGCTCGTAAATAGCCGCGATGTAGAATCAGGCATCACTTTGAGCCCAATTGCTCCGAGCAGCAAATTGCTTGATTTCGGCTGGAATAAAAGAGCACCACGCGTACAAAACGGTTTCTATGAGGCCAAGGCCACTCTCGATCCTGCTAAGGTCGAAGATGTTAAGCCAAACTTTGATGTCAACGATTTGAAACCGCTTGCAAAGCAGATTCTCAATGAAAAGGAAATCGACCTCACGAACATCTATTACACCGTTCAAGGTAAGTTGGAGAATGTTCTCGTCTGCAATGGCGTAAAGGTTGAGTGGGAAGACACTCTTGGCACACATAGTGTCTACTCTACCTACGACATCGCAGCCACGGCGATTCCCGCCCTTTCTTTCAACTTCCTTGCTGAAAAAGAAGGACCGTCAATCACCCCGCTTGGTGCACTGGACATTGATGTCAAAATGAATCTCTCGTACTCATCCACGGGTACTATTGATTACGAATTAGGTGATATCTACATTGAGGTTGACGGTAAGAAGTACAACGTTCAGGGTCTTGATGGCCTTAATGGTCTTATTGCCCAATTGAACGACGAACACGCAGACCTTAGTGGTGACATCAACAAACTCGTTGATCAAATTAAAGATCAAGTGAACGAGAATGTGGAAGACGCTGAAGATAAGATCAAAAACAATAAGGTCGTCAGCAAAGTTAGCCAATATCTTAAGACTATTAACTTCTTCCTCCAGAAGCCTAACAACCTCCTGCAGCCGTTCTTGGCATATGAAAGCGAAGGCGCTTATCACCACATGAGTATGTCTCCTGCCATTCCTACAGAGTTCAAGACTGGAACAGGAAATGCCATCCAGCTTATCCCCACTTCCTATACAGCAGAAGTACTTGCTCCTGCATTCCAGAAGTTTATTGCCGTCACTAACGTTATTGCTCCTGACTTCAGCGTCAGCGCTCAAAGTAATGACGGTTCAGACATTTGCAAGACTTGCCAAGACCTTGCCGACTATGCTAACAACCCGGGTAACTTCATGAATACGGTTATTCCTGGCAAGCAGACAGGTATTGTATTCGCTCCAGATACTTCAAAGAAAGGCTACATCTACGAGATTACCTATGCCGCTGTTGACTACAATGGCTTCAATGTTGCCAGAAAGTTCTATGTTCGCGTTAAATAATGACAAACCTTCAGACAGCATTAACGGATTATCAACATTTAAATAAATAATAAGGATTATGAAACTCAAAAAAGCTATATTGTACAGCATGATGCTGCTGGGTGCCGTCTCCGTATCCGCTCAGGAAATCGCTTATGATTTCGCACCGCATTGGTATCTCCAAGGTCAGTTCGGTGGCCAGCACACTCTTGGTGAGGTCAGCTTCGGTGAACTCAACTCTCTTAACGCTCAGCTGGGTCTCGGCTATCAGTTCACTCCCGTTTTCGGCACTCGCCTTTCCGTCAACGGATGGCAGAGCAAAGGTGGTTCTATTATCAACAACAAGAAAGAGGTTTGGAAGTGGAACTATGTTGCTCCCGCTCTTGACTTGACTTTTAACCTCAGCAACTTGTTCGGTGGCTACAAGTATGACCGCCTCTGCTCCTTCGGAGTCTTCGCAGGTCTGGGTGCAAACGTTGGCTTCAAGAATGATGAAGCTGCTAATGCCAAGACGAATCTTACTGCAGCAACGATTAAACAAACAGGTGCAACCGCAACCTATGATCCCCTTGCTTACCTCTGGAATGGCACGAAGACACGTCTCGTTGGCCGCTTCGGTGGAACTGTGGACTTCCGTCTTAGCGATGCTGTCAGCCTCGGCATTGAGCTTGCAGCAAATACGCTGAATGACCACTATAACTCCAAGCGAGCTGGCAATGCTGACTGGTATTTCAACGCTCTTGCTGGCGTCAAGATTAACCTTGGTGGCACCTATACGACTCGCGTCATTGCAGTTCCTGTTCCTGTGACCAATGCAGAAGAGAAGGTTGTTGAAAAGATTGTTGAGAAGCCCGTCGAGGTCGTCAAGGTCGTTCGCGAACCGATTCGCCGCGACATCTTCTTCAAGATCAACAGCACAGTTATCTCTGAGGTTGAAGGTGTAAAGGTTCAGGATGTTGCTGACTACCTGAAGAAGTATCCCGAAGCAAAGGTTTCTCTTGCTGGTTATGCTGATGCCGGTACAGGTAACAACAAGATCAACGATCGTCTGGCTGCTCAGCGTGCTGAGAAGGTCATGAACGTACTCGTTCAGAAGTATGGCATCTCCGTTGACCGCATCTCTTATGAGAGCCACGGATCACGCGTCCAGCCGTTCCAGGAGAACGACAAGAACCGTGTTACCATCTGTATTGCTGAGTAATTCTTATCTAATAGATAAGTCCTAATCATCAACCATTCTGCCCTATTTCCTTCTATTACTTAGGTAGGGAATAGGGCAGAATTTTTAATGAAACTTCATGAGGAAAACTTTACTATTCACCTTACTACTAACGTTTACAATTGCAAGCCATGCCCAACTGAATGGAGATGGTTTCTACAGGGTACAAAATGTTACCACAGGTAGATATGTACGAATTACAGACAATCGGGGGAGCCTTAACTTTCAGGCAGCTACTGCCGATTTAGGTGCAATTCGTACTGTAAGAGATTTTAATAATGTAGTTTCAGATCCAGGTACTGTCATTTACATTAAAAAGGTTGGAGTCGGTACCGACAATACGCCTCGCTATGATTTAAAAGCCCAAGGGACAGGTGTCTATGAAATCATCGGGCACTATGGCCAGATCAAAGAAACGCGCAAGGGTGGTACTTATCATGCATTTGCAACAGCATACGGCCAGACTGCATACGTTGCCGATGAATATTATCTTGTGGATGGCGAATTCGAAGAATATGGGGTTATTGATCCCAAAGAGACCAAAACACGTGAATGGTGGATTCATCCTATGAACCAGGAAGAGGGCAAATACTTTGGCATTATGCCGGAGTGCGGAAGCGGGACCTCCTATTACTCAACCATCTATGCAGCCTTCCCCTTCTCCTTCCATTCCGAAGGAATGAAGGCATACTATGTATGCGCCATAGATAATCAATATGGTATTGCCGTTTGGAAAGAGGTGACAGGTGATATTCCTGCCTCCATGCCCGTTATCATTGCCTGTTCGACGAACAACCCTGCCACAAACCGTCTCGACATCCATACCAGCAAGGTCAAAGCAGCATCAGACAACCTTTTAAGAGGCGTTTACTTTGACTTGGAAAAAGGCCCCCATGCAAATCGTACCAGCTACGATGCAAAGACTATGCGCGTTTTAGGACAACTCGCAGATGGTAGCATAGGATTCAAGAAATCCGACATCGATTACATCCCTGCCAACAAGGCATATCTTCCAGTCCCTGCAAATGCGCCGGATGAATTGAAAATCATGACAATCAGCGAATACGAAGCCTTCCTCGCTGCTATAGAAGAAAACAGGCGCGACACAGTTACTGTCCATGTAAACAATGCGACAAAGACTTATGGCGAAGACAATCCACAGTTCTCCTATACGCTGGAGAATGCTCCTGAGGGCGTTACCATTGAAACTTTAGCCGCTCAGCCTATACTAACTACTGAAGCAGGGAAGTTCAGCAAGGTTGGCAAATATGACATCACAGCCTCAGGTGCCGTCATGGACAAATGCGTTTTCATTTACGTAAACGGCACACTGACCATCACCCAAGCCTCTCAGACCATCAAATGCGAGGATGCTCCAATCGAAGTAAAAGTATCTGAGGAAGTATCGTTCACGGCCTATGCCACGAGCGATCTCCCCCTCAAAGTTGCAGTTGACAACGAACTTATCGCAAGCGTCAGCATTAAAGACTTTAGTACATTAACTGTCACAGGTCTTATGCCTGGTTCAACTTCAATCAAGTTGTCACAGGAAGGGAATGACAATTACAAGGCTGCCAAAACTGTCACGCTGAAAGTTAATGTCACATCTGACAATGGGGTCCTGAATGCCGTTATAGCTAATGATATCGAAGTCTACGACCTGCTTGGTCGAAAGGTAAAAGATACCTCGAAACTGAAAGGCATCTACATCGTCAACGGACGCAAGACAATCTTCTAAATCCGACTGGGAAAAAAATGTATAATTCGTAGGGACGCTTTTGGCGTCCCTACGTTTATTACACCTCTATAATGTTGTGTCGATAACGTTTGATTCTGTGCTGACAACGTTAAACTCTGCGCGCTCAGAGTTTAACGCTACGGATACAGAGTTAAACGTTGTGGAAAGAGCTATGAAAAAAAACTCAGAAGAGTCTGCGGGTCAGGCGGAGGCTGATGACAGGAAACACCTTGAATTGACGGGCGATATCACAATAGTTTCCTATTTTTCCGTCCAGGTTCGTCACATCATGCATGATGTCAGTACCATCGTGCATGATGATTTTGGGCGAACCGCCCCAGAATAATGCACCGCAATCAAAGGAAGCTTGATATTTGTCGCTATACTTAAGCAGCGAGCCACCATAGCCAAAGCCAAGATAAGGTTTGAAGCGATTCGCCTTTACCTCCATCCTTATCATTCCGTGTTCGTCAGGCGACAGGAAATAGGGAGAGCCATCCGCGACACGATTTCCAAGCTGTACGGTATATTTTCCATACTTGTGAAGAAGCTCGGTTTGTTCCTCAAAAGAGCGTTGGTCAAAATCGTTTACATAGCCTTTCGTACGGTCAATCGCTAGATTATAGAGTTTATCCTCCATGCCGGGGTCAAGAGCAAGGCTGAAATCCCCCCACTCAATAAATGTTCCCCCGCCTTCACCATCCTCGCCAATAGCGCAGTCAATCATACGATTGAATATATTCAGGGCAAGCATCGTCGGAACGGATTCGGCAGTACTGTTTATCTTGGCAACCGTCGAATTACCCACATAGAAGCCAGCCGAAAAATGCCAATGCTTATTAGCAAAAGGCAACACATCCAACATCAACTTGTAATGAGCTAACTTCGGACGAGCCACCATATCAACATGGTCAACCAATTGGCAGCCGGTCACCTGCTGGAAAATACCATTAAACTGGTCATAGCGCTCTTGCGATATCATACCGTCCGCTCCTACTCCAACCGAATAGGTCAACGATTTTTCAAGGTAAGGCATTATAGCGAAACCCGTGCGAAACTGCAAAAAGTCACCCAACGGCGTAGCCAAGTCAAGGCCAAGCCCATCCGAGCCGCCTGTCAAAGACACGTCTAAATGAGAAAACATATTGTAATCGTCTTGTAACGTGTCAAAAAAAGACGTCTGCGCATTCGAGAGAAAAACAAAAAGCCCCAAAGTAAAGGATAATATTATCCGTTTCATACCTATAGAATTTTTAATCGGCTGCAAAGCTATAACAAAAATATGGCGTAGCAAAATCTATGCCATTCTTTTATGATTTTATAGGAAATCAGTATAGTACTCTGACTTCGCTATCTGGCAGATGTGTCGTGCGAATACGCCATTCTGAAGGATAGAGATTGTTTGCCCGACTGCCCACATTCTTCACAAAACCAAGCGGAACGCCCCTGAAGGTAAGAAGCACATAGCCTCTGGACACATCAGACGGGAGCATCAGCGCCTCCTTGCGCAAATAAGCCAGCGCCTCGGAATAGGAAACCTCAACCATCGGAAATGCCTCACGGCAAAGCACATTCGACAAAGCCAACGACGTCGTAGGGATGACATCGCGTCCTTTCCATTCCGCCACAACGACACCAGCATATAGCACTTTAACCTGCTGCATCAACACAGAGAAAGCTGTAGCGCATCGCTCAGAGAGAGCAACTATCGAATTATTCTCTGATTTCCACTCGTAGGAAGCAGCATCGCAAAGCCAATTCCTGCACTCCTGAGGAATGGGTTGAGCCTTTGGATTGGGACGGCTTTTCTGCTTTTTGGGCATCGATGATTCCGGAGCCGACAACTTTCGCAACAGAGCTAGGAAGAAGCCCTCCCCTCTCGTCCGCCCAGGCAGAAAGCGATAGACGGGGAAGGAATCCGCTTGTTCCAGCAGGTTTCCCGTTATGCCCCACTCGGAGGACGTTTCCAGCGGTAATGCCTCAGCGCCAAGCTCCTCGCAAATCCAGCGCACATTTTCCTCATCCTCTTTTAAATTAAAGGTACACGTGCTATAAACCAGCAGCCCGCCCTCTTTCAGCGCCTCCCAACAATCGGCTATTATGCTCCGACTGCGACGCCAGCAGGTCTCCACGTTCTCCTCGCTCCATTCCGCTACAGCCACAGGGTCTTTGCGGAACATCCCTTCCCCGCTACAAGGCACATCGGCAACGATTACGTCGAAAAACGACGGCAGAGCTCCGAAATCAGCGGGAACTGCGCTCGTGACGATGCAATCGGGATGTCCCCATTTCACCATATTCTCCATCAGCACCTGCGCCCGAGCAGGAATCACATCGTTCGAAACGAGCAAACTGCCCTCCGGCAAGGCCGAACGAAGTAGCGTTGACTTCCCCCCAGGAGCAGCACAAAGGTCAAGCGCCGTCACAGGCTCGGCTATATACTGCCGCGCTACCTGCTCCAAGAACATCGACGATGCCTCCTGCACATAGTAACACCCCGCATGGAACAACGGGTCAAACGTGAACGCCTTTCGTCCATCCAAATAAAATCCGTTCGCAGTCCAAGGGACGCTGTCGCCAGCACAGTTGAAAGTGCCCTTCGCTGGGTTCAGCCGCACGCTCACGACAGGGTCTTCCGCCAATGCCTTCAGCACGTTTTCAGCCTCGTCAGCCAACAAACCATGCATTCTCCTTACGAATAAATCCGGCAGTTCCATCGCTTTTTCACAGTTTCAGGCTGCAAACATACAAAAAAAAAATTGTACTTTTGCAACTTTCAAAGGAAACCATACGTCTAACTCACAGAAAAAACAATAAGAAGCAATATGAATATGAAACATGTAATCTATTATCTAACGCTGCTCGTGGGTCTTACCGCCCCGACAAACTTCATCCTTGCGCAGAACAACTTGGACAGCGCACTTGTAGTAAACACCATCGAAGGCGAAGACGAAGACACCGCCTCTACTGGTACCTGGACGTTCAACCAGAACGGCCCGACGATGTCTGTCAACGACTCTATTACTGTCGAGTACGACGATATGGAAGAATTCCTCGACGATGTCTTCGGCGGCCATCCGAAAGGCCTCAGCAAGCTTTTCAACGGCTTTGCGAAGTGGGGCTGGGTGTATGCCCTCATCCCCATCCTGCTGCTCTTCGTCTTCCCGTTGCTGGTGCTTTTCCTGATCTTCTTCTTTGTCTATAAAGGACAGAAAGCCAAGTATCGCAGCTACGAGAAGATGGCAGCCTCCGGCCGACCCATCTCGCAGGAGATGCTCAACCACATAACGGAGGACGAGTATAAGATGCGCAACGAAGGCATCCGCGATATCTGCGTCGGCATCGGCCTCGCCATCTTCCTCGGCATCATAATCCACGAACTGGGCATCGGCATCGGCGCTCTCGTGGCCTTCATCGGACTCGGCAAGTTAATGGCATGGTACGCCAACAACAAGGACAAACGAAAGGCGAAGTCCGAAGGCAACTACGACAAAGACATGGCGAAGTCCGAAGGCAGCTACGACAAAAACGTGGCAAAGTCCGAAGGCAACTACGACAAGGACATTAAACAGTAGCCCCCCCTATGCTTTAGTTAAGAGTTAAGAATTAAGGAAAAAAGAACCATATGCCATCTGCCCTTCCCCTCTCCCGTCCGCAGGTCTCGACGTTTGCAAAGCTATTTCTCTTAACTCTTAACTAACGAAGTAATCAGACAATGGCAGAGCTCAGCGACCAGGCGCTCATTGCACGGGTAACCGTGTTCGGCAACCGGCGTGCCTTCGACACGCTGGTCTGCCGTTACCAGTCACCCCTGCGTCGCTTCCTCCAGAACTTGACGGGAGGCGACTGCGCGCTGAGCGATGATCTCGCGCAGGAGACCTTCATCAAGGCCTGGATGCAGCTCGCTACCTTTAAAAATAAGTCTTCTTTCGAAACTTGGCTCTTCAGAATTGCATATAACGTTTTTTATGACTATATTCGCAGCCTGAAAGAGTCGCAGTCGATAGACGACGTTGAACGAGAGGTAGAAAACCTTTATCACCAGCACGCTAACGATGGCAGCATCAAGGCCGACGTGACGCAGGCGCTGGGGCAGCTCAATCCGAAGGAACGGGAATGTATCATCCTGTTCTTCATGGAGGAGCGCCAGATAAAGGAAATCGCCGACATAACGGGCATGCCCGAAGGTACGGTGAAGTCGCACCTCTCACGTGGAAAAGATAAAATGACTGCTTTCTTAAAACAAAACGGTTATGGATGACGAACAACTTATCAGACAATTCATGCTGTCCGCCCGCGAAGAAGTGAGCGACAGCGGCTTCAGCACACGCGTCATGCGGCACATCCCCAATACACGGCCCATCTGGGTCTTCCCTGCCACCATGCTGTTCGTTGTGGCAGCTGTCGCAGCGCTGTTCATTTGGTTCGACGGATGGAGCGTGCTCTGCAGCATCTTTGTGCACGTATATACCATCTTCACCTACGCCAAGCACTTCTCTTTCAACCCGATCTACCCTCTCGTATTCCTCGCGTTAGGGTGCTGGTATCTCACCGAGAAAATCAAGAAGCTGGTATATTAAGACCGTCCCTACATGAAACAATACCTTGACCTCCTGAACCGCATCCTCACCGAAGGCGTAGAGAAAGGCGACCGTACCGGCACGGGCACCATAAGCGTCTTTGGGCATCAGATGCGCTTCAACCTTGAAGAGGGCTTTCCTCTCCTAACCACTAAGAAACTCCACCTCAAGTCCATCATCTACGAACTGCTGTGGTTCCTCGCTGGTGACACTAATGTCCGCTACCTGCAGGAGCACGGCGTCCGCATCTGGAACGAATGGGCTGATGCCGACGGCGACCTCGGACACATCTACGGCTACCAATGGCGTTCGTGGCCCGACTACAACGGCGGCTACATCGACCAAATCAGCAACGTCATCCGCGACATCCGTCAGACGCCCGACTCACGCCGCATGATTGTCAGCGCGTGGAACGTGGCCGACCTGCCCAACATGAACCTGCCCCCCTGCCACGCGTTCTTCCAGTTCTACGTGGCCGACGGACGCCTCAGTCTCCAACTCTACCAGCGTAGCGCCGACACCTTCCTTGGCGTACCTTTCAACATCGCCTCCTATGCCCTTCTGCTCATGATGGTAGCACAGGTCTGCGGCCTCCGCCCGGGCGACTTCATCCATACCACAGGCGACACCCACCTCTACCTCGACCATCTGGAACAGGCCCGCCTGCAGCTCACCCGCACGCCGCGCCCGCTACCTCGCATGGTCATCAACCCCGACGTCAAGGACATCTTCAGTTTCCGCTACGAGGACTTCCAGCTTGAAGGCTACGACCCCTGGCCCCATATCCCCGCCAAAGTTTCTGTCTAATATGCTTTCCATCATTGTTGCCATAGCTCAGAACAACGCCATCGGGCGGGCAGGGCAGCTGCTCTACCACCTGCCGAATGACTTGAAGCGCTTCAAGGCGCTCACTACGGGCCATACCATCATCATGGGACGCAAGACCTTCGAGTCTTTCCCTAACGGCCCCCTGCCCAACCGCCGCAACCTCGTCCTGAGCCACGACGACACCCTCTCCCTCTCTGACGCAGAGGTTTTCCCCACCCTTACCGCTGCCCTTGCCGCCTGCGAGACGGAAGAGGAAGAGGTCTTCATCATCGGAGGTGCCAGCGTCTATCGCCAAGCCCTGCCGCTGGCGCAGAAGCTCTATATCACCCTCATCGACGACCTGCCGCAGGATGCCGATACCTTCTTCCCCCTTACTGACAGCCGCGACTGGCTGCCCGTTCTCTGCGAGCCCCATCCTGCCGACGAACGTCACGTCCACCCCTACACCTTCATCGACTATCTCCGGCGCAACTGAGTTACTAAATTAACCGCGAGGAACCGCTTATTTCATCATCATTTTACACCCTTTCACTACGTTGGAGGGACTTCTTCTTTTTACAAAAGCAGGAAATGGGAAACTTTCATCGCAATGGTTAAATGTTTTCATTGCAATGAAAGAAAGTTTTCACTGCAATGATTAAATGTTTTCATCGCAGTGAAAGATTCTTTTCATTGCGATGAAAATATAGCAGAGTAAGGGAATAAACGTTTAGTTGCTTTGTTTCGTCCTGCGGTAAGAATTGAAAAACAACGTAGAAGAAGAAAAAAACATCGTACGTTCGTTTTTCTGCATTTTTCGCATTATCTTTGTCGTGTTTTACAAAGAATGGTGGTAATAACATCTGTAGAGCAATAGACCATGAAGGTTCGTCAATACATATTCCTCGCAATGGACATCGCAGCTACGTTGTGTGTTTGTTCTTGTATTACAAGTCGCAATGCAACATTATCATCCGGAAGTCAGTCCATAAATGGACACCCGCAGATGGTTTTTGTGGAAGGATTGGTAAAACACGACACTATTGCAAATAAGTATTCGATGCAACTTCTTAGCATGGAGATAGTTGATGGACAGACAAAACAACTGCCCCACGGACATGATTTAGACCCGGAAAAGGGTTTTAATTACGTGCTGTTTGGCCATGGGCCATCCCCAATTGCACAATATGGCATGGAAAATCCGTTGCACAAACGACTGGAATATGCGGATGAAAATGGTAAACTGGAAACTACAGAAGTGAAGTCGGCTGAAGCAGATTTCTATCTTCGAATACCTACGACAAGTTTGGTGGAGAAAATAGAGTTCCGATATAAAAAACGTGTTTTGCTTACTCTTCAGTTGTGACAGGCCGAAATAATAGTCTTAAAACAGCTCCCTTGTTCTATGAAAAAAGACGTCTTTTTCTCCGTAGCACTTCTTATTTCCCTTCTGGCATCCGCACAAGAATACCCTATTGATACCATTCAGTATATGGGCCGTTCCGACAACCGTGTGAATCTTGTTTTCTTGGGAGATGGTTATGTCGAATCAGAAATGGATACTTTTGTTGAAGACGCGCAAAAAGCAACTAAAGCGTTTTTCGCAGAAACTCCGTGGAATAATTATAAAGATTACTTTAATGTTTTTCTTATTAAGACGCCATCCGAAGTCAGCGGAGCGGGCATGTCGCCCAAAGAGAAAATCCAAAATTTCTACGGAACTACTTTCGGATTCAATGGTACCGATCGCCTACTCTATCCGAATAACATTTCTACAGTCAGAAGGGTATTGAAAAATCATATTCCCAATTATAATATTCCAGTAATAATAGTTAATTCAACAAAATATGGTGGCGCCGGCGGTGAAGTTATGACTTTCTCGAAAGCTCCAGAGGCCTTTGAGATTTTTCTCCATGAAGTGGGACATGGATTTGCAGACTTAGCAGATGAATATTGGGCAGGTGATGTTTATGCAAGAGAGAGGCCTAATATGACAAGAATGAATCACTTTAAATTGGTTAAATGGAAGAATTGGTATGGTTTAGAAGGCATTGGCGTTTACCCATATAGGGAGAAGCCAACATGGTTTAAACCAAGCATGATTTGCAAGATGGAATACCTCGGACTTGATTATTGTGCCGTGTGCCGTCAGGCTATCATCGAATCAATCCATGAGATCGTAAATCCAATCAACGGCTACCAACCCGACAACAGCACTCCCTTACCTATCGACAGCCTAAGGCGTTTTGATTTGGATTTGACAAAACCAAATCCAACACTTGAAATAACAATCCCCAATATGCGTTTTAAATTGGATTTGATAAAACCAGATCCAAACACACTTGAAGTAACATGGACATTAAACGGCAAGGTCATCGGCACGAATCAAGACAGCGTAATTATTCATTCCAAATCGCTGAAGAAAGAAGAATACGAATTAATCGCTACCGTTGAAGATAAGACCAACTACTTGCGAGTAGATAATCATTCGACTATTCATGCGCACTCTGTTCGTTGGCTGTTTGGTATAACTTCTGGAGTAGACGTGCAAAGCGTACGTGAAGACTATTTGATAACCCTAATGCCCTTCTCTATAAAAGTGGAAGTCAATTGTGCAAATGCAAAGAATCGGCAAATGAATGTCATTCTATCCGACTTGTCAGGCAAAGTAGTTGCAAAAGAAAAGACGAATAAAGAAGGATATTGTTTTCTTTCAACGTCTACGCTTACCAATGGCATTTACATCCTGAGCATCTACGATAAAGGAAAGCTGGTGTATAGTCGGAAGTTTACAAAAGAATAAAATAAGATTCACCCCGAACCATTGCCACTTAAAAAGAACTGGGCGCGACGTAGGTCGCGCCCAGTTTTCGTTGGTGTGGACGAGAGTATCAGTCTTCCTCAATCTCAGGGATGGGAATCTGACGGCGGAAGACTTCCTCGTAGGAGATGATGGACGTTGAACGTACGCCAAGGGGGTGAATCTTTTCCTGAATGATGCGGCTCAGGGCAAAGTTGTTCTTGGCATACATTTTGATGAACATGTCATACTCTCCTGTCGTGAAGTGGCACTCCACGACTTCGGGGATTTTCTTCAGTCCTTCAAGTACCGATTCGGCATTGGAAGAGGGGCCTTTGAGGAAGAGTCCTACGTAGGCGCAGGTCTCCCACCCCACCTTCTGCGGGTCGAGGATAAACTCCGAGCCCTTCAGCACGCCCAGGTTGGTTAGCTTCTGGATGCGCTGATGAATAGCGGCACCCGATACGTCGCAGGCGCGTGCGACCTCCAGGAAGGGGACGCGCGCGTTTGCGGCTATCATGGACAGGATCTTCTGATCCAAGGCGTCAAGCTGATGGTGTCCCATAGTGCGATGCGTTTACTGGCGTTTGGTAGCCGAATAGACGATATTCAAGGCCCACGCCTCGCGCAACGCCATCTTTACGTCGGTGACGATACCCATCTGCGTATTCTTGTCCATCTTCAAGCTGACCTTCATGAAGGGTTTGTCGCGCTCCTGCATGTTTTCGCGTTCCTGAATAATGTACTCATGGATAGCATCGATTTCAGCAAAGTCCTCGTTCAGCTGAATACGGCTTTCAGTACCCAGTTTGGCACGATACTCGCGTGTGGGAGGGCCGATGTAGATGTAGGACACAAGCGACTTCTTTTCCAGCTTCTGAATCTCTGTTCCGGAGGGAACTTCGAACTCGACCTTCAGCGTAACCTCACGCATGGAGGTAACAATCATGAAGAAGAAGAGGATGGAGAAAATCAAGTCGGGGAGTGAAGAGGTATTCAACTCCGGCATTTCACGTTTTCCGTTCTTATTAAATTTTCCCATAATCAGTTTCCTCCATATTGTTTAGGTTCAGCCTCGGAAATCTTCGTCGGATAGACGCCACGAATGGCGAGACCCTCGTCGCTTTCAGGATCGATATCGTCGAAGTGCTTGTGAAAGCGGGCCAAGGCAAGCTCGTCGCGGACGTCGTGGTAGGCGCGTACCAGTTCGTTCTGAATCTGGAAATAGACGTCATACTTCGTGGTACGGTCGGTCTGGATCGAGATGATGTGGTTCTTGGTGACAGGATAGGCTCCCAGCAAGGGAAGGGGAGGATCGGCGGGGTGGAACTCAGGCATGTTGGCCTTGTTGTTCGGGTTGGCGATAAACTCCTTCGCAATGGTGTAGAGGTCTGAAGGCTGTACGTTTGCCTGGAACACACGCGATGCCTGATCACCGTAGTAGTAGCTGATTTCGTTGTTCATGTTGACCTGAACGACCAGCACGTTCCTACCTTTCACCTTGACGTCCTCTTCCTCCTGATTGGGATCGGGCGGGTTGGGCAGACGACGCGCCAAACCAGTATCCGTGTCCATAGAGGTGACGACAAGGAAGAAGATAAGCAGGATGAACGAGATGTCAGCCGTGGAGCTGGCGTTCAGTCCGGGAACTTTTCTTTTTGATCTTGCCATAATTAAATCTCCTTATACCTTATTTTAATTATGACTTACTTCTTGAAAATGCCCGTCAGATTGAGGATAAGACCGAGAAGGGTTACACCAACAAGGGCATAAATGGTATAAAGCAACGCATCGGTGGCCTGGCACCAGAAGGGGTTGTCATAGATACCCTGACCTGTGCGGACGGCGGCACTACTGCCCATCACGAAACCCACGATGAGCAGGGGGACGAAGAGGAAACTGCCGATAGCGCGAAGCACGCCGGCGGCCTTGGGCATCTGCGAGTCAATCTTGGCACCCTTGGCAATAAGGATACCGATGATGGTGACCACGAGGCAAAGTGCCACAAGGAAATACATCCAGAACATGAGCAGGTCGGTGAACTTAGGCCATTTGACGATGCCGCTGGCGACCGAACCCGTCTCATTAAATCCCACCGTGAAGAACACCACGAGCACTGCGGCCGAGAGGACGAAGAGCACGGCCATCACGATGGATGCTATTTTTGAACACTTGTCTTTCATTGTCTCTTTTTTTTAGTATTAACGTTGAACTTCAATCTTCGTTTTCTCGCCATAGCAGAATTGAAGCAAGCTTCACTCTACTCATCTGGCTTAACGAAAACGCTGGATTACTTACCGTACTTCAGGTTGTACTTCATAATCATATCAAGCAGGGTGATGGAGCTGTCCTCCATATCGCTGTTGATAGCCTCAATCTTGGTAAGGATGAAGTTGTAGAACACCTGAAGCACAAGAGCAACGATAATACCGAAGATGGTGGTGATAAGAGCGACCTTCATACCAGCGGCAACGATGGTCGGGCTGATGTCGCCAGCTTTCTGGATATTATCAAATGCCTGGACCATACCGATGACGGTGCCCAAGAATCCGAGTGACGGAGCCATAGCGATGAAGAGGGTGACCCATGAGCAGTTTTTCTCAAGAGCAGCAGCCTGCACGCCGCCGTAGCTGACGACGGAGCGCTCGACGACATCAAGACCGTCGTTGACGCGCATCAGACCCTGATAGCAGATGGAGGCAACAGGACCACGGGTATTGCGGCAAATGTCCTTAGCACCTTCCAGGTCACCCTTGTCCAGAGCAGCTTCAACCTTCTTGAGCATCTTGTTGGTGTTCACCTCGGCAAGGCTCAGATAAATAATACGTTCGATGCAGAAAGCAAGACCGATAATCAGAGCGATGGCAACGAGTGACATAAAGCCGGCGTTACCTTCAATGAACTTAACCTTAAGGGCTTTGTGGAAGCTCTGCGTTTCCTCCTCGACGGGAGCGACGGGTTCTTCAACAGCCTGAACAGGAGCGGCATTGACAGCGGCGTCGCTGGCAACAGCCTCTACGTTTTCCTGACCTGCGGAAGCAGCATCCTGAGCTTTCACGGTCTGAGTCATTCCTAATGAAAGGAGTCCGAACATTGCAATAACTGCAAAAATCTTTTTCATGTGTGTTACGTTTTTTAATTAATACTTTTTATAAATTTCTATTCTCTTTTTCTCACTCTTAATCGGATGGGCATGCGCCCAATTCCTTTGCGGAAAGACGGGGATTCGAACCCCGGAAACCCTTTAGGAGTTTACACGCTTTCCAGGCGTGCCTCTTCAGCCACTCGAGCATCTTTCCTTCGTCTGAAAACACCTCTTTTCGGAACGTGTTTTCGCTAAATCGGGAGCAAAGTTCGCACTTTTTTTTGGAAGCTCCGAATTTTTCAGCCACAAATGTATTCATTTTTTTCTTTGCAACCATATTTTTCGTAAATATTCTATAAAAAAACACCGATTTTTTCCATTTTTCGGGTGAAAAGGCTCTTTTTCGGACTCATTTTCTTTAAAAAAGTGAATTAGGTTGGTCACATCGCGAATTTGTGATTACCTTTGTTACCGCTTTCGACAACGAACAACCGTTAATTAAAAAAAGGAATAGAGAAAATGAAAGATTTTTTGAAGTACACCCTTGCCACTATCGTTGGCATTTTGGTGTTGAGTGTTGTCATCACAGTCATCGGCATCGGTTCTTTGGCTGGCATGGTCGCATCGAGCGAAACAGAGACGAAAATCCGCGAGAACTCCGTCTTCCATCTTAAGTTGCAGGGTACCGTCCACGAACGGTGTACCGACAATCCTATCTTGGAGATCCTCTCTCAGAACGAACAGGCCGAGGTGGGTCTTGAAGACATCCTCGCATCGCTCACCAAGGCAGCCGAAAACGACCGCATAAAGGGTCTTTTCCTTGAAGCTAAGGGCCTCGCTGCCAGTCCCGCCACCATTATCACCATCCGCGATGCTATTAAGAAATTCAAGGACAGCGGCAAATTCGTCTATGCCTATGGCGACACATACACGCAGGGTGACTACATTATCTGCAGCACGGCAGACAAGGTCATCCTCAACCCGCAGGGTGCGCTGGACTGGCACGGCCTCGCTTCGCAATCAATCTTCTTCAAGGATGCCATGGAGCAGTTTGGCGTGAAGATGCAGATTTTCAAGGTAGGCACCTATAAGAGCGCCGTTGAACCGTTCACCGAGACAAAGATGAGCGATGCCAATCGTGAGCAGGTCACGGCCTATCTCTCCTCCATCTGGAACAATATGGTGAAAGCTGTTTCTGAAGCACGTGGCATCGACGAGGCTACGCTCAACGCTTACGCCGATGAGTACCTGCTCTTCAATACCGCCGAAGACGTTGTTGCCAAGGGTATGGCCGATACCTTATTATATATGGACGGTACAAAAGCTCTTCTTCAACAGGCCATGGGCCTCGGCGAGAAGGCTTCCGTCCCCCTCATCACCCTCAACGAGGTAAAGAATATCCACCGCAATAAACCCCTCGACAAGAGCGGCAACATCATCGCGGTTTATTATGCCGAGGGCGACATCGTCCAGCAGCCCTCGCAGACCAATTTCACCGGTGAGCCCGAGATTGCCAGCGATAAGGTCATCATCGACCTGCGCAAGCTTCGCGACGACGAGAGCGTGAAGGCCGTCGTTTTCCGCGTCAACTCCGGCGGCGGCAGCGCCTACGCCAGCGAACAGATCTGGAACGAGATTGTCCGCCTCAAGGAAAAGAAACCCGTCATCGTCAGTATGGGTGACCTGGCAGCCTCTGGCGGCTATTATATCTCTTGCGCTGCCGATGCCATCGTTGCCGAGCCTACCACACTTACCGGCTCCATCGGTATCTTCGGCATGATTCCCTGCGCCGAGGAACTCGTTCAGAAGAAAGTGAAGCTCCACTTCGACGGAGTCAAGACCAACACGCTCAGCGATATGGGGTCACTCTACCGCATCATGAACGCAGAAGAGTCCGCCAAGATGCAAAAGATGATTGAATACGGCTACCAGACCTTTATCACCCGCTGTGCCAACGGACGTGGTAAGACCACTGAGCAGATTGACGCCATCGGCCAGGGCCGTGTCTGGACAGGCGAAGCCGCCCTCGGACTCGGACTTGTGGATGTACTTGGTGACATCAAGACTGCCGAAAAGCTGGCAGCCGAAAAGGCTGGCATCAGCAGCTATAGCCTCGTATCCTATCCCGATATGGAGCCTCCCTTTAGCACTCTGCTCAAAAAGACAAAGGAGAACTACTTCACCGTCCGCTTCAACAAGACGTTGGGCGACTTTGCCGAGCCATTCCACTATTTCGAGAACCTTGGCACTTTAGATATGGTTCAAGCACGCCTCCCCTACTTCTTCCGCGTGGAGATGTAATTAGGTTAAAGTTTAAGAATTAGAGGTCTGAGATGAAGAAACGTCGTTATCTTATCCCGCTCAGTTGGTTGTACGGCTGTGTTGTCGGCCTGCGCAACAAACTGTTCGACTGGAGGATTCTCCCGTCCGAATCGTTTGCGCTGCCTGTCATTTCCGTGGGCAATCTCACCGTGGGCGGGACAGGAAAGACGCCTTTCACCGAACACCTTATCCGATTGCTGAAGGACGGGTATCACGTTGCTTTCCTCAGTCGCGGCTATAAGCGGAAGACCAGCGGCTACCTCCTAGCCGATGCTCAAAGCAATGCTTACGCCATCGGTGACGAGCCCTATCAGGTTTGGCAGAAGTTCCCTAATATTCACGTGGCTGTCGATGCCAACCGCCGACGCGGCATTCACCACCTTTGCAACGATGCAGTTACAGCAGACACCGATGTCGTTCTACTCGACGATGCCTTCCAGCACCGTTACGTCACCCCCGGGCTTAACATCCTCCTTATGGATTACCACCGTATGCCCTACGACGATGCGATGCTTCCTTATGGTCGTCTGCGCGAGCCCTTCAGCAGCAAGGAGCGTGCCGATGCTGTTGTCGTCACCAAGTGCCCGCCGTCCATGCGCCCCATTGACTTCCGCATCATCCAGAGCAGTCTCGCGCTTAGGCCCTATCAGCGATTGTTCTTTTCTACCGTCCGCTATGGAGCCCTCCAGCCTTCGGGGCGCAAGCTCAGTACCTTCACAGCCGACACCGCTGTACTGCTTGTCACCGGCATCGCCAATCCTGCGCCGCTCATCGCCGAACTCAGCCGACGTACACCGCACGTCCACGCACTTACTTTCCCCGACCATCACGATTTTTCGTCCGCTGATATCCAGCGCATCAAGGATATTTGGGCTACCATCACCGCTGAGGACCGTCTGCTTATCACCACAGAGAAGGATGCCGCACGGCTTGAGGCCGCTTTGCCCGACATGCAGGTGCTGCCTATAGAGGTTGCCTTTCTGAAAGACCAGGAAAAACCATTCAACCATTACATTAAAAACTATGTTAGAAAAAATTCAAGAAACCGCAGCGTTCATTCGTGAGCGGATGCATTGCAAGCCCGAGACCGCCATCATTCTCGGCACCGGCCTGGGCAGTCTCGTGAATGAGATTGAAATTGTTGACGCCATCCCCTACGGCGAAATCATCAATTTCCCCGTTTCCACCGTCGAGGGCCATAAGGGACGCCTCATCTTCGGCCGTCTGGGCGGCAAGGACGTGATGGCCATGCAGGGCCGCTTCCACTACTACGAAGGGTACGACATGAAAGAGGTCACCTTCCCCATCCGCGTCATGCGCGAGCTAGGCATCAAAACTCTGTTTGTCAGCAACGCCTCAGGCGGCATGAACCCCGACTTCCGCATCGGCGACCTCATGATTATCCGCGACCACATCAACCTGTTCCCCGAACATCCCCTTCACGGCAAAAACCTCCCTTATGGCAGTCGTTTTCCCGACATGCACGAGGCCTATGACCACACGCTCATTGCCGAGGCAAAGAAGATTGCTGCCGAACAAGGCATCCGTGTCGTCGAGGGCGTCTATGTCGGTGTGCAGGGTCCCACGTTTGAGACACCTTCCGAATACCGCTGCTACCATATCCTTGGCGGCGATGCTGTAGGTATGAGCACCGTACCGGAAGTCATCGTTGCCCGTCACTGCGGCATCCGCGTCTTCGGCCTTTCCGTCATTACCGACCTCGGCATCGAAGGACGTCCCGTCGAAGTCAGCCACGAAGAGGTGCAACAGGCTGCCGATACCGCCCAGCCGTTGATGACCACCATTATGCGCGAACTCGTCAGCCGCACCGCATGAGCCGTACCGACATTGCCACACTTGGTGAGTTCGGACTCATCAAGCGGCTGACCAAGGACATTCAGTCCCAGAACGGCAGCACGCTGCGCGGCGTCGGCGATGACTGCGCCGTGCTCCATTATCCCGACTGCGAGGTACTTGTCACCACCGACCTCCTGCTTGAGGGCATCCACTTCGACCTCACCTATGTACCCTTGCGCCACCTCGGCTACAAAGCCGTCATGGTCAACCTCTCTGACATCTGTGCCATGAACGGCACTCCTCGTCAGATCACCGTCTCGCTTGGGCTCTCACGGAAATTCAGCGTTGAAGCTGTGGAAGAACTCTACGACGGTATGCGTCTGGCATGCAGCCGCTGCAGCGTTGACATCGTAGGCGGCGACACCGTCAGCTCGCTCACCGGCCTCACCATCAGCATCACCGCCATCGGCGAAGCACGACGCGAGGACATCGTCTATCGGAATGGTGCCCACCCCACCGACCTCATCTGCGTCAGTGGCAATCTCGGTGCTGCCTACATGGGGCTCCAACTGCTTGAGCGCGAAAAGACCGTACTCCACGCTACCGACGGCGTGCAGCCTGATTTCGCAGGCAAAGAGTACATCCTTGAGCGCCAGCTGAAGCCCGAAGCCCGTCTCGACATCGTCCGTGCCCTTTCCAAAGCGGGTATCCGCCCCACAGCCATGATGGACATCTCAGACGGTCTTTCGTCCGAGCTACTCCATATCTGCAAGCAGTCGGGCTGCGGCTGCCGTATCTATGAAGACCGCATCCCCATCGATTACGAGACTGCCGTAATGGCAGAGGAACTCGACATGAACGTCATCACCTGTGCCCTCAACGGAGGCGAGGACTACGAACTGCTTTTCACTGTCCCCCTCGGCGACTACGACAAGGTGGAGGCCCTCGATGCCGACATCCACCTCATTGGACACGTCACTGCCCCCGAGCTCGGCACGCTCCTCGTCACCCGCGACGGCGCGGAAATTGCTCTCCGCGCCCAGGGTTTTACCGCCTTCAGCGAAGAATAACGGGGAGTTAAGAGTTAAGAATTGGACGTTGGTGCTGCGCGAGCCGTCCCTACCGGACGACTACTTTCTTGCCGCCGACGATGTAAATGCCCTTGGGGAGCTGGCTGACAGCATGGTTGCGCGGGACACCCATGCACAGCCTGACACCGCTGAGGGAATAGACATCGACACAATCATCGGCAGCAGGCGTGTCGGGCTCCACGCCCAGATAGCCGTCGGGGCCATAGTATCCCTTGACGATAGCGTCCACCAAGTCGGGCTGGTTGAACTCAGGCACGGTGCGATGGCTGCCGTCAGAGAGCCCCATCCAGTGGAAGGTGGCGATGCTGTTGGCCTTGGTCTGTTCGATGAAGAAGCGTGCGAAGTCGAGGTAGTTCTGGCGATAGTCATCGTAGGCTCTGTCGGTGCTTGTGCCCCATTCGCCCACGATGAGCGGGGCGCCCTTGGCAACGAGCAGCGAGTTCCAAGTCGTGATGAGCTTCTTCGCGTCGTTCTTGGCAGCGGCCACATTCTTGATGTCGGGATAGGAGTGTACCTCGAAGATGAGGTGCCCTTCAGCGCTGTCGTCGGGCAGTTTCATCTCCTTCAGCGGATCCTGCAGATGGCTACTCCACGTTCCTGCGCCGTCGCAGGCGCCATAGGTGCAGACGATGAGGTTGCGCTGGGCGTTGTTGCCTCCCGTGGCACGCACGGCGTTCACGAAGCTTTGTGCATAGCTGTTGATGCCCGCGTAGGCCGAGCGGGCGATGTTCGCATTGTAGTTGCCCTGAGCACCGAACGAGGCGAAGCACCACGAGCGCTTCACGTCGAGCATCTCGTTGTAGCCCTCGAAGAGCAGGTGTTCGTCGTAGTCCCTGAATTCCCGGGCTATCTGAGTCCAGACGGCCTCGAAGCGTTCGCGCTGGCGGGCATAGTCGGCCTCGTCGGCAATGAGCCAAGCGGTGTTGGCAGCGCCTGTGTCGTGGTGGATGTTCAGGATGCAGTACATGCCCTGGCTGATGATGTAGTCCACCACCTCGTGGACGCGCTTCATCCACTTGGTCTGAATCTGTGTGCCGATGGGGTCCTTCGAAGGCAGCCAGGGCGTGTACTTCCACTCGCCTCCGTCGCTGTATCCGCGCACGCTGGCAAACGTGGCCTCCATGTGGGGATACCAGGTGACGGGCACGCGGATGGCATTGAAGCCGGCCTCCTTGAACATCTTGAAGAGTGCAGGGCGCGTCACCTTCTGCCCCCACATCGTCTCGTAGTCGCTGACGGTGCGGCTCTTGTTTGCCTCCTGCCACATGTGCAGCGTGTCGCCCGAGTTGCTGTCAAGCGTATTGCCCAGGTTCCAGCCAATCCTCATGTGCCTGACGGCCTCCCTGGCTGTCTCGAACTCGTCCTGTGCCTGGCACGGCACCGCCATCAAGGCAGCCATAGTGCCCACGACGACCCATTTGCTCAGACCTCTCATTTCTTCTGCCTGTTTTTTTGATGATGCAAAGATACAAACCTATCTGCATTCCACCAAATTCCGGAGGTATTTTTTGTTTTTTAGGACGCGCTATGCGCTGTAGATTTCAGGGACGCTGCGCTATAGAAAGTTCTACCTTCCCCACTGGTAGCTGCGGGGTGGGACGCTGTAAAGGACACGGATTGCATGACCGTCGGGAGGAAGTGTGGGGACGACCTTGAGGTCGGGGTTGTTCTCTTCAATGGGTTTCGACGGATCGTTGGGAGCCGGCTTCTCGCGCTTGCCATAGAACACCCTGCTGCACGACGAAAAGCCCATCAAGGCTATCAGCGCAGCCATCATTAAGCGGAACAAGTGGTTTTTCTCCATGACACTATCTCTTAACTCTTAACTATGAATTCAGGAAACGGTTGTAGTGACAGAACATCTGCTTGCCGTCGGCATCGCGCAGGTGCATGCCTCCGCCGCGGCAGTAGCGGAAGAAACGGCAGTCGGCACATTCGCCCGTACGCATCCACTCGCGGTTGCGGAAGGAGGCGAAGCGCTGTTCCCAGACGTCCATGAAGTTATCGCGGTAGATGTTGCCCTGATGGTAGTCAGCGCGGATGCTGGCGCAGGCGGAGATGCTGCCGTCGATGAGCACTGAGCCTACGGTGATACCCGCCTGGCAGGTGAAGAAATGGTCGCGCACATCACCCTCGTAATTGCCCAGGAAGCCCTCGCATCCGTAGCTGACGTCGATGATGCCCTCTTTGCGGGTGGTACGGATGAATTCCATCACCGTGCGGAACTCCTCGGGGCTGAGCTGGAGCTCGGGGTTGCCTGCGGCACGCCCTGCGGGGAAGACGGTGAACAGGCGCCAGTGCCGCAGTCCGAGGCCGACAAGGTAGTCGCGCAGCTCGGCGAGACGGCTGATGTTGCGCTTGTTGACGCAGGTGACGACGTCGAACAGGAAGTCCTTCTCGGCAATCATCATGCGGATGGCATCGACGGCATGCTCGAAGCTGTGAGCGTTGCCGCGCATCCAGTTGTGGTCGTCCTCAAAGCCGTCGAGGCTGACGGTAGTGCTGTGCAGCCCGCTACGCATGAGACGCTGGAAGCGCTGGGGCGTCAGCGCGAGGCCGTTGGTCACCATGCCCCAGGGGAAGCCCTTGTCGTAGATGGCACGTCCGCATTCCTCCAAGTCGCTGCGCATCAGCGGCTCACCCCCGGTGACGATGACGAACACCTTGTGGGGGTCGGTGCGCCGAGCCACCTGGTCGAGGACACGCAGGAAGTCCTCCTTCGGCATGTCGGGCTGCAGAGCCTGCACCTTGCAGTCGCTGCCGCAATGCTGGCAATGGAGGTTACAGCGCAGCGTGCACTCCCAGAAGAGCTGCCGCAGGGGGTGTTCACGGATGATGTCGTTCTCCAGTTTGCGGGCAGCCTCCAGCGCAATGCGACGGCGCAGCGACAGACGGGCAGGGTTCATGGCTGTGCTATTTTTTTTGCAGTTGGACGTCGACGGTGTACTCGTAGCCGCCGTTGTACCAGTTGCCGTCGCCCTTCTTATACTGCTTGTTGGGGGCCGTCCTCAGCACCACGGAGTCGGACTTGAATGCTCCGCCGCCCGCCACGCCGTCGACATCGTCGAAATAGACTTTCTGTTCAAGGACGGCGAAGGCGTCAATAACCTGCGTCTCGTACTTGCCCTTGACGTCGGTGTAGAGCGTGTCGTCGCCACCAACCATGTGGTACCTGCCGTAATAATCCACGTAACTCTGGTTAGGGCGGGGCTGGTTGTCGGTCTCCTTGCGGACAATCACGCGAATGCCCTCGAGCGGATTGGAGGCTTCGTCCGTGACGGTGCCCTTCACCATGAAGTCCATACTCGGCGTGCCGTACTCACAACGCATATTAACCTTTTCGCACGAGGCAAAGCCCAGCAGCGCCAGCACAGCGGCGCAGAGGCGCGCAACGAAGGTTTTCTTTTCCAGTTTCATCTCTTTTTCTTCTGTTTGAGGTTGCAAATATACCCATTTCTGCAATTGCTCTACTCCGAAAACGCGGAAAAGGGCAAATTACTGCACGGGAAACGCCACTTTTTTCATTCTTTTAACAAAATTTTCGGCTGGGGGCGTGCGTCGGGGTCGTAGCGCAGGCCGTCGAGGGCGCCCAGCCCCTCGGTATCGGTGATGACGAAGGTGAACATCCACTTGGGCTTGCGTATGCCCTGCGGATGGTTGTAGGGCAGGAGGATGCAAACCTTGTTCCAGCCGCTGCGGAGGCGGATGGGATAAGGAGGGCGGGCGGTGAAGTTCTCGTTCCCCATGTCGGTTTCGTTCGTGACGGGCTTGCCGGCATTGTCCCAGACGGGTGGCGGCAGCTCCACGTCGTTCAGCCAGATGCGGCTGCCCATGCGGTCCCAGTGCCCGCTGTCGGGGGCGAGGTCGCGCTCCGAGCGCCCGTAGTTGTGGAACTCGATGAGGGCCCCCGCCTCTTGTGCGCGGGGGCTATGGACGTAGGTCCAGGCGAAGGCTGTGTCGGCGTTGCCCTGCCAGCCCGTGGGGACGATGGGGTTCCACGTGTGGCTCAGGTAGATGCCGGCGCCCGTCCAGCGACAGGAGGTGTCGGCAGCAGGGTCGGCAATGCGCCAGCGCACGTTCGTCTGACGGACGTAGGCGATGGGCTCGCCGCGCAGGCTGTGCGCCTTGTGAAAGAGGAAGCGCCGCTCCCAGTCGGCAAACGCCTCGTACTCGGCGCCCTCGTCGGGCAGCCGTGTGCCGCCCTGCTCGATGTACTGCTCGCCGCCTCCGCACCAGGCCCGTTCGGCGCTGGCAAGGACGTTGGCATAGAGGTTGTTCTGCCGGATAATGTCGGCTTCCGTGGGCAGCTTGCGGTCGTTCCAGACGGCGGTGATGGTGCCGGCGAGGTCGGCCGAACCTTCTTTCCTATAGTAGATGCTGCTCTTCCAGATGCCGACGAGGTCGGCAAAGACGTCGAAGTGGTTCACGTAGTTGTAGCGGCAGTCTATGGCGGGTATGCCGGGCAGGGCACGTCCGGCGGTGCTCCACAGCTGCGTCATATCGCTGAACGTGGGGCTGATGGCTGTGCGGATGGGGTTCCAGGTGACGACGCGCTTGCCGCCCGCGTGGACCACGTCAGCCATCTCCTGCAGGAACTCGGCCGTCACAGCCGTCTCGTCGCCCCCGATGTGGATGTAGGGTGCCAGCGGAAAGGTCTCCATCATCTCACGGAGGATGACCTTCAGCTCCTCCCGTCCCTCGGGCGACGTCATCGGGTGTCCCATGGCCCGCTCGAAGGCGGCGCTGTGGCCCGGCATGTCCACCTCGGGGATGAGGGTGATGCCCCGTTCGGCAGCGAAGGCCTCCAGCTCGCGGCACTGCTGCTGCGTGTAGTACTGTCCGGCGAAGCGCGTCATCGACGTGTCGGCCGTCAGCTGCGGGAAGGCGCTCACCTGCAGGCGCCATGCCTGGTTCTCCGTCAGGTGCCAGTGGAACGTGTTGACCTTGAAGCGCGCCATGAGCGCAATCTCGCGCCGCAGCTCGTCGATGGAGATGAACGAGCGCCCCACGTCGTGCATCCATCCGCGCAGCTTGAAGGCAGGCCAGTCCGTAATCTCGCAGCACGGTATGCGCCGCCCTCCTGCGCCTTCGCGCAGCTGCACCAGCGTCTGCATCGCCCTGAGGCGGCCCACCGCCGTGACGTACTCCACGACGATGCTGTCACTCGTCACCCTCAGCCGGTACGCCTCGCTGGGATAGCCATGGAGCGTATAGTCCTTAGCCCCCGCGATGCTGTCAACCTCGTGGAAACGAAAGACGGACGACGGAAGCTGGATGACGGATGACGGAATATCTGTTTGGCCGGTTCCCGACTGCCCATTCCTGCTCCCAAAGTCCGTATTTCTTACTTTTTCATTCTTAATGTTGAGATTTCCTCCCGTCAGTCGCATCATCTGCGGGCGCGGCAGCAGCACATCCTCATAGCCCCCCCTGCCCGTGCAGCCCACACACAGTATCAGCAGGCACGCCAGCAGCAGCATTCCGCCTGCCCGCCCACGACGGATGGAACTCCGCACTTCCGCTGTCGCGACTCTGCATAGATTGTGCACGCACATCACTGCCCTCGCTACTCCGTCCATTTTCGCCATAGTCCGATTTTTCTGCAAAAATAGGGGTAATCTTGTTCCCATCCAATCTTTCCACGCGTTTTTTTGGGCAATTCGCGGCATTTTTACCTGGCATTTTGGGGATTTTCAGATGCCATACTTGGTTTTCTACGCTGCATTATTACCATTCAGTTTCCAAAAAAGGTTACAAAGGATACAGGTTACAGGTTACACCGAAAACCGCGGCAGAAGGCCGGGCGTACGCAATAAAAAGGCCTTCGCACACGTCAGAAGGGCCTTCGCACACGATAGCGGGGCGGGCGCAGCGGGCAGGGTCGGGGAAATGTTAAAGCGTATCCTTGTATCCTTGTATCCTCTTCCTTTTGCGCGCGCGGGATTGGAAAGAGTAAAGTATTATTTATATATAATATAATTCCATATATATATAAACGGGCGGTGTATCCAAAATGACGAAAAGGATACAAAGGATACAGGATACAAGGATACGCCTTAACTATTGTGAAAATTATTAAAAATCCGCAGTGCTTTAACAACGAAGATTCTTCGCTACCACGGCTTCGGGCAAGGCTACCAGAGGGATAGCGCATAGTTCATAGTGCGCCATGCACTATGAACTATCAATTGTTAACTATCGTTAAGGCGTATCCTTGTATCCTGTATCCTTTGTATCCTTTTTCGGTTTTTTGGATACACCACCCCGTTCAGAAGCACGTGTCGGTGCCGATTCCGGGAAAAGTGTGACCATTTACGCTGCGGCGGCACACCCCCCCACGGGAAGCGGCGTCACTTGCCGTCAATCTCCTTCAGCAGCTGCTCGACGGCGGTGCGGAGCTGGGCGTCCTCGCCGCGGACCACGGTGGCGGGGTCGTTGAGGACGTAGAAGTCGGGCTCGAGCTGGGTGTCCTCGAGATAGTAGCCCTCGGCGGTGCGGTAGCCGATGACGGGGATGCCGAAGACGAGCGTGGGGTCCTGCATGGTGACCCAGTTGACGCTGGTCATGGTGCCGGGCACGGGGGCGCCGACGAGGCGGCCAATCTGCTTGTGGCTGTACACCCAGGGCGTGCCGTGGGCGTTGCTGTAGTTGCTCTCGCACTGTATCATGATGCTGGGCTTGTTCCAGCGGCGCGAGGGCATGTCGCACGACTCGGCGCCGCGCACCACCTGCGTGAGGTATTTCTCGCCGCTGAAGAGCACCTCGATGTCCTCGTGCAGGCGGCCGCCGCCGTTGAAGCGGGTGTCGATGACGATGCCCTCGCAGCGGTTGTACTTACCGAGGATGTCGTTGTAGATGGTGCGGAAGCTGCCGTCGTCCATGCTCTGGATGTGGACGTAGCCGAGGCGTCCGCCGGAGAGGCGCTGGACCTCGGCGGCGCGGCCCTGCACCCAGCGCTTGTAGAGCAGGTCGCTCATGGTGCCGGACGTGACGGGCAGCACCGTCATGTCGCCCTTGCCGCGGACGCTGACGAGCGTCTTCTTACGGGCGCTGCCCATGAGGAGGAGGCTGAGGTCCTGCTCGGGGGTGATGGGCTGGCCGTCGATGTGGGTGATGATGTCGCCCGCCGCCAGGCGGAGGTTGGCATGGTCGAAGGGGCCGTCCTTCACCACCTCGGCCACGCGCAGGCCCTCGCCGGTGTAGGTGAGGTCGTAGAGCAGGCCGAGCGAGGCTGTACCTTCGGTGGCGAGGCCCGGGCGGTAGCGGCCGCCGGTGTGGGAGACGTTGAGCTCGCCCAGCCACTCGCTGAGCATCTCGGCAAAGTCGTAGTTGTTCGCAATGTGGGGCAGGAAGCGGCGGTAGGCGGCGGTGTAGCCGTCCCAGTCGACGCCGTGCATGTCGGCGGTGTAGAAGCGCTGCTGCTCCTCGCGATAGACGTAGTTGAACATATACTCGCGCTCGGCAGCGTGGTCGAGCTTCATCTCGGCGCTGTAGGTGATGGGCTTGAACGAGTCGCCCTCCATCTTCTTCATGCTGCTGCCGAGGAGGAAGATGGTCTTGCCCTCGCCGTCGGTCTGGAAGGAGCCGCTGCCGGCACCCTTGGAGACGAGCTTGGTCTCGCGCTTGCGGACGTCCATCTTCCAGAGGTCCATGCCGCCCTCGAAGGAGGCGAGGTAGTAGAGCGTCTCGCCGTCCTTGGTGAGGATGGCGTCGCCCATGCGGCTGCTGTTGATGGTGAGGCGCACGATGCGGTCCTGGATGCCCTCGGGCTCAACGGTGATGGTCTTGGCGGACGGTTTCTCGTCTTTCTTCTCATCATCCTTGGCGGGTTTCTTGGCATTTTTGGCGTTCTTGGCGCTCTTGCTGTTCTTCTTGGCGTTGGCGTCGTCCTTGGCAGGGGTTTCCTTGGCCTTCTTCTCCACCTCCTTCAGCAGCTCGTAGTCCTCCTTCGAGAGGCGGTAGCGGTCGTAGGCGTCCTGGTTGAGGAAGCAGAGGAAGGCGTCGTCCTGCGAGCCCCACGAGGCGTGGGAGCGCATGCCGAAGCGGTCGCTCTGGAAGAGGATGGCGTTGCCGTCGAGCACGAAGCGGGGGCTGCCGCACATGTAGCCGCTGCCGGTGAGGTCGACGATGTCGCCGCCCTGCGCCGAAACGAGGCCGATGCTGTAGTAGGGGTCGTGGCCGTTGGGGGTGTAGGTGAGGGTGAACCACTTGCCGTCGGGGCTCCACTCATAGTCAAAGCCTCCGCTGCGCGAGTACCACGTCGTGCCGTCGGTGACCTGACGGACAGCCTTCGTCGCCATGTCGGCTACCATCAGGCGGGTGCGGTCTTCGATGAACGCCAGCTCCTTGCCGTCAGGCGAGAACTGGGGATGGGAGCGGTCCACGCTGAGGTCGGGCAGCAGGGGCTCCTCGTCGATGAGGGTGGCATTGGGGAAGTTGGGGTCTTCGCTGCGGGCAATCTTAGCCATGTAAAGCTGCGAGACACCGTCGCGCTCGCTGGCATAGACGATGGAGCGATTGTCCTTGCCGAAATCAACACCACGCTCGGCAGCTGCCGTAGAGGTTATGCGTTTGGTGGTGGCATACTCGACGGACGTCACGAACACCTCGCCACGGACGATAAAGGCCACCTGCTTGCCGTCGGGGCTGACAGCGGCCGACGTGGCACCCGAGGAGAGCGTCATGCGCTCGGGCTTGTTCTCTTCGTCGAGGGTGATGTCGATGGCGACCTTCTTAGGCGTGGAGCCGCCCACGGACTGCGTGTAGATCTCGCCGTCCCAGGTGAAGCAGAGCTGGTTGCCGCCACGGCTGAGGAAGCGCACAGGGTGGGTGGTGAACGAGGTGACGGCCTTCATGGCCTTGGGATTGTCGAGGGGGAAGGAATAGACGTTGAGCGACGTCTTCCAGCCTTCGGGCACAGGATGTCCGTCGGTGGTGGCAGGGGGCTCAGAGAGGCAGAAGACGGTGCGTCCGTCGGCGCTGAGGATGGGGTTGCGGTCCTCGCCGGCACGGGCGGTGAGGTTGGTGTGCTGTCCCGTGGCCACGTCGTAGCGCCAGACATCGCGGGTGATGGACGAGATGTGGTGCTTGCGCCATTCGTCCTCGACGCCCTTGCGGTCCTGATAGAGGAAGAAGTCACCCTTGGGGCTGTAGCAGACCATTTCGGCAGGGGTGCCGAGTACCTGCACGGTCTTACCGCCGCCGACGGGGACAGCATAGAGTTCGCTGAGTGCCGAGGTGGGGAACAGAGCGCTCTCAGCGGGGTCCTGGATGCAGGCGCTGAAGAGCACCTGCGTGCCGTCGGGGGTGAAGGCAGAGGGTGTCTCGCCAGCCGAGTTGAAGGTGAGCCGTGTGGCGCTGCCGCCCGATGCGGGCATCACATAGACGTCGAAGTTGCCATAACGGTCGCTGGAGAAGGCAATCTGGCTGCCGTCGGGGCTCCAGACGGGCGTCTGCTCGTAGCTGTCCTGCGTGGTGAGGCGCACAGCCGTGCCGCCCGCGGCGGAGACGGTGTAGATGTCACCCTTATAGCAGAAGGCAATACGGCTGCCGTCGGGTGAGATTTGGACATCGCGCAGCCACAGCGGAGTGACAGCCTGCGCACTGACAGCGGCAAGGATAAATGCCGCAAGGGAAAGAAGATGCTTTTTCATATTCTATTGTTTAATCACTATTCACTATTCACTTAATTTTCAATCTTCAATCTTTAATTCACCTTTGTGCTTTGGTTAATCTTGCCGTCGTCCAGCAGGTCGGCAATTTTGCCGATGTTGAGGCTGCGGGCACTGGCATCGATGATGTCCTTGTAGATGCCTCCGCGCCGATAGACCTCCTCGGTGTTGCCGCTCTGCTCCACTCGTCCGCTGCGGAGGGCGTAGGTCATCTCGCTGTCGATGATCTGACTGATGTTGTGCGAGATGATGATGACGGTACGGTCGCGCTTGATGGCATCGATGCTGCTCTTGATCTGCTCGGTGGCAATGGCGTCGAGCGAGGCGGTGGGCTCGTCGAGGAAGATGATGGGCGGATTCTTGATGAACATGCGGGCTATGGCTACGCGTTGCTGCTGCCCGCCGCTCAGCAGGGTAGCCTTCGTGTCGAAGCCCTTCGGCAGAGCCATAACCTGGTCGTAGAGGAAGGCTTTCTTGGCAGCCTCCATCACCTCTTCCCGGGTGGCATCGGGCTTGCCGTAGCGGATGTTCTCCTCGATGGTACCGTCGAAGATATGGTTCTTCTGCAACACCAGTCCGATATGGTCACGCAGATAGCGGGTGTCCCATTCGCTGAGGGGCACGCCGTCGAGGGTGATGGTGCCGCTGTCGGGCGTATAGAACTTGTCGAGCAGGTTGACGATGGTGCTCTTGCCCGCACCCGAGAGGCCCACGAGGGCGGTAATCTTGCCCGGGGCAATGCGCATGTTGATGTCGTGCAGCGCCTTTGTGCCGTTAGGGTAGGTGAAATCGACATGCTTCATTTCGAACTCTCCCTTCACCACCTCGGGGCGGTAGGTGCCCGACGCCTCTACCTCCTTGTCGCCCTTGAGGATGTCGAAGTAGCCCTCGGCATAGATGAGGGCGTCGTTCATGTCGTCGTAGATGCGATGAAGCTGGCGGATGGGGGCAGAGACATTGCTGAAGAGCATGACGTGGTACATGATCTTGCCGATGCTCATGCCCGGGAATCCGCTGAGCACCAGATAGGCAGTGAGGATGATGATAAGCACGGTGCCCACTTGTTCGACAAAGGACTTGAGGCCGTCGAAGAGATAGGAGAGCCGGCGCGTTGACATCTGATTCTGTGTGAGACGGTTCTGCAGGTCAAGCTGCTTGTTACCCTCGATACGCTCGCGGTTGAACGACTTGATGACGGTGATGCTCTCGATGATGTTCATGATGCCGTGACTCTTGGCTTCGCGGCAGGAGCGCATCTCCACACGCCAGCCACGCAGCTTCTTCGCCTGACGCCACGTTATCCAGAAGTAAATGGGCACGATGCACGTCGCCACCAAGCCCACATAGACATTGGCTGCGTACATTAGGATCAGGGCCAGGATGGCGCTGGTGAACTGCGGCAGGATGTCGATAAAGAAATTCTTCACGGTGCTGGAAAGACTCTCGACACCGCGGTCTATTCGTGTCTGAAGGCGTCCGGGCTCGTTGTTATCCGCCGTAAAGAAGGCCACACGGAACGTCAACATCTTCTCTATCACCGCCTGCGCCATGTCGCGCGAGACGAGGATGCGCATCCGCTCGCCGTAGTAGCGCTGGGCAAAGGTGATGACAGCAGACAGCACCTCCTTGCCCAGCAGGATGCCGGAGATAAGGGTGAGAATCTTGATGGCTTCGCCCCACTGTCCTTCGTCAAGAGGGATAAGGGCATTGATTTTATCGACGGTCCAATCAAGGACAACGGCATTCACCTGCGCTGCCAACGACCCGATGAAGGTCATCACCAACGTGCCAACAACCAGCCACTTATAGGGTTTTACAAACGGCGTGATGCCGCGAAACATTTTTCCTATCGTCATTGCTCTATCCTAATGCTTTACCTTATTGTCAACCTATTGTCTAATGCAGACGGAGGATGCCTTGCTCTTTTTCCTTCTCGAGCTGCTCCTGTATTTTGGTCAGGGTGTTGACCTTACATGGGATGAGCTTCACGGCACTGTTGAGCCCCGAGGGGACGGGAGCCCAGTCGCCATAGCGGGTATTGCGGTAGTTGAGGTCGGCGATGTTGATGTCCTTGAACTTACGCCAGGGAACGCCCTCGCGGTCCATTTGAGCAATACGGTTGGCAGGGAGGTTCGTCACTTCCACACGAAGGGTGTTTTCGCCGGAATGAAGGTATTTGCCCACCCGCAGTTCATAGGGCACACACCACGCCGTGCCGGCATACGACTCATTGATATACACACGTGCGCTCTCACGCACATCGCCCAAATCAAGCACCCATTCGTCGGTAGCCATCTCCGGCAGGGTGAAGGTAACCGTATAGACACCCGTACCCATGTTTGTCTGTAATTCGGGACATCCCTCTACCTGCGTCCACGCACAAGGGGTATCGATGCGGAAGGTACGGTCGATGGAGGGTGTGCTCTCGGCAAACGAAAGTTTCCAACCATGGTCTATCGACAGACTCAGGTTGGAGGGTTGTACATACCCCCAGTCGTCCACCTTGGTGGTAAGCGGCTCATTAAAGGTCTGCAGAATGATGCTCTCGCCGGACTTCAATTGAATAAACACCTTCGAGCCTGCCATCATCGGACGACCTACACGACCTGTCATCGGGTCAAAGAAAAGGGCATCGGCAAAATCGACACCCAATGTGACGATAGCATCCACGTCGTGATCCTGAAGATTGCTGATAAAGTAGTGGTACCCCTTGTCGTTTACACGACGGACGGCACGAAGGCCACACCACGGACGACGCATGTTCTCATAGCGTGCACCACATTGCTCCAACGTTTTGTAATAATCGGTGCCGATGAGAATGGGGGCTTGCCGAATCTTTGCCAATGTCTGCTGGAAGGCAGCATGACGCTTGTCATAGCGTCCGAATCCAGGCACATCCTCAGGCAATCCGCCCATGAACACCACCTTCGCCCCTTGCCGTGCAAACTTCTCCAGCTGTGCCAATGTCTCCACAGGCATCAGGCGGGCTGCAGGCACGATGACAGCCTTATACGCAGCCTTGCCGGGAGTGATAAGCTGCCCGTTCCTGACGACAGTCTGCTGGAGGAAGGCGTCGCTGATGTAATCGACGTCGTACCCTGCCTCGCAGATGGTGTTGACAGCCTCGATGAAGCGGGGAGCCTTCTCGCGCATCTTGTGGATATCGAACATCAGGTAACGCCCGGGTTGCTCGTGCCAGATGTCATAGATAGGCAGATAGACGAGGAAATCGTTGTCGGGTTGCCCCATCTGAAGAAAGCTCTGACAACGGGCGATGTAGTCGAAGAAGGCAGGGGCATCGCGCCAGATGGTGTTGGTGGGCGACATGTCCATCGAGGCGTAGAACTTCCACCCGGGCCACGCATCATCCTTGGGGCTATAGCAGGTGCCGTGGAAGAACATGTGGTTGACGCCCGTGATGAACATCAAGTCCATGTCGGGCTTGCATTGCGAGAGGCTGGTGCGGAAATGCTCGGTGAGCCAGGTGAACGTCTCGCTGCTCACCAGCGGCTTACCGCTGATGTGGGCTGCGCTGGAAGCATATTTCAGTACGGTGAAGTCGGCATCGTTTTTCTTGCGGATAGAGTCCACCCTGAGCCCCTTGATGCCGAAGGGGCTGAGTCCGAAGCCCTCACATTCGGGGATGTCGTAGGCGGCGTAGGTGTCGATGAGGTTCGAGGGACTACCGTGTGCCTGTCCCCGCGTGATGGTACCCTGCCGGTGTGCCCATGCCGTCCACTGCCGGGCGAAGTTCTCGTTCAGCAGCTCGCCCAGCGTCTCACGATAGTCGCTGACGATGCGGCGCGTGGTCTCATTGGCATAGTCCGTACTGACAAACTCGTCCCAATGCTCTTCCAGTTTATATCCGCGACGGCGGGCGAATTCCTTCAGGAACGTCGGGGTCCAGTCAGCACCATACACCTCATACGAGTCGTTGAAGAAATTGTTCGGGACGGGCGTACCCGTAGCCTTGAACGGCTTGCTGATATAGTCAAGATAACGCCGTACGGCATCCTTGTCATAATGGTCCACCACCCATCCTTCTCCGCCTGGAGCTGCGCGCTTCACCTTCTGGCGTGTCTTGCCCACCTCGAAGGTCACGTTGCCGTCGGCATCCTTGCCAAAGACGGCCTTACACGCCGCGTCGTTGTCGCTCACTGAAGGGCCTCCGAAAGGCCACCCTGTGCCTGTGCTCATGTCGATGCGGACGCCGACATCCTGCCCTACTTCTTGACAGAAACGCAGCATCTCCATCCACTTTGGGGAAAGGAAGGGAATATCGTTAGCCTCGTTTCCTTGCACGCCGTAGATGGGGGTAATCTCCAATTCGCCCAACCCTGCCTCGGCATACGTGCGGATGTTCCATTCCAGATTCTCTTTGTCCACCGCACTACCCAGCCACCACCAGCGGGCTGCAGGCTTAGCCGTCGGGGTAATGTCAGGCCATGTCTGGCCAGACATCCATAAAAAATGAAAAATGAAAAAAGTAAAATAAATAGTTCTGCAAAGAAAAGCACTAGCAGACGACAGATACTTTATTCGGGACATTTTATTTTTCATTTTTCAATTTTCATTCTTCATTTTTCATTAAAAAAATCCTATTTTTTCAGTTTCCGTCGGGCTTAACGACTTCGAAGAAGGTGCTCTCATTCCAGTGGAACGTCGTCGGGTCGTCGGGATGAGCAGGGTCGTAGTCCGTATAATCCGGACGCAGATGGTCTGCCAGAGGCAGATGGAGCTGCTTCATTCCCTCCACGACCATCTTGGCGACCTCGTAGGCTCCGTAGGGGTTGAAATGGGTATTGTCAGCCAACGCCTGTGGCTGGTTGGGATAGCTGTTAGCCGGATAGTGCACCAATGCCTTCTTGGAACCCTCCACACCCAGCGTCTCGAAGAATGTGCGTGTCATGTCGTGCAACTCTATTAGTGGCACTTCCTCGCGCCCTGCCACCCATCGCATGGCGTCGGGGTAGTCGGCGTGGGTTTCCTGAATCTTGCCCGCTGCGTCGAAGCTACGCCGCTGTGTGGGAGTGACGAAGACGATGTGGGCATTCCGCGCACGCACCTCATCGACAAACGTCTTGAGTTCGGTGGCGAAATTGTAGTAGGCCCCCTTGCCTGGGCCGCGCTGCTTCTGGTCGTTATGGCCGAACTCCACAAAGACATAGTCTCCCGCACGGAGATGGGCCAGAATCTTCTTCAGCCTGCCGGCAGCGAGGAACGACGAGGCGCTCTCGCCGCTCTCGGCATAGTTGGCTACGCTGACCGTCTCGTCGAACCATCGGGGTATCATCTGTCCCCACGAGGCCCAGGGCTCGTAGTCCTGGTCAACGACGGTGCTGTTTCCGCAGAGATAGAGCGTGGTGACGGTCTCGTCGGCAGGCTCTATCTTCAGCATCGCCAGCTGAGGATTGGCGCCATTGACTTCAATCGTCAGACGCTCGTCCCAGTTGAGTTTATTCTTCTCGCGGGGCTTGATGCGGACATAGTCATTCCCGCTGATGAAGGGGGTGCGCTTGTTGACGGTGAAGGTGAACGTCTTCTGCTCCCCTTTCTTCGTCGGGACGCTTTCCAGGAGCAGACGGCGCGATTCGGCACGCACGGTAGTCACCCCTGCCCGACGCTTCGAGCCCAGCGTCAGCGTTACCTTATAATTACCGTCGGGCACGGCCACGGAAAAATAGTAGGATGTCCCCTCCGTCGTGAAGTCATAGCCGTAGCCCGTTTCGGCGCTATAGCGCATGTCGGACGTCACGTGGATTACGCCCTCTGCCGCCTTTTTGCTTCCGGTGAAGTCAAACGTCTGAGCGGCAGCCAGCGAAGCTGCCGTCAACAGTAGGAGAAAAAATGCCGGCCTTTTCATTTCAGTGTCAGTTGATCTTCGGTTTCAGTTCGTCGGGCGACCCTTTGGTAAACATGTTCACACTAGGCGTGGGCTTCGTGAAGAGGTCCTGCACAAGCGATGCCTTCACCTCGTACGCGGGACGGAAGTAAGGTGAGTTCATGTAGTCGAGGATGGCCTTGCGCATCTGGCGTGCCACGACGCGGCGGTCGAGGTTCGTGTCGATGTCCATCGTGGTCATCATCAGACGGCCCTTCCCCACACGAGCTTCGAAGAGCATGCCGATTTTACGGGAGAGGAACCACGTGTCGATGCTCTGCACCAGCGGCTGGAAGCCCTTCGGGAAGTCCGACAGCAACATCACCTGCGCATTGTTCACCAGCTCCCACCATTGCACGTCGCTGTGGTAGTCGGTGGGGAACTCGCGGAACAGCGGGTGGGCATCGTTGACGAAGAGCCCCGTGGTGTGGGGCGGACGCATCTTGAACCAGCTGGTATTCCAGAAGACGGGCAGGAACTGCTGTCGGATGTCGGCTCCGTACGTCACCTTGCCTGCCGCGCAGATGAGCACGTCGCCACCCTTGTCAAGCACATCCATCGCCTTGTCATCCAACGTCGAGGTTATGTAGACGTTCCCCTCGTCCATCTCCGGCTCGGCAGGATAGAACCACACGTCCCAGTCGTTGACGAAGTTCGTGCCGCTGACCAGCACCTCCAGCCGGTACTTCGTGGCCTCCTTGACATCGGTCACGGGCAGGCTGATGTCGCCTATCAGCGTGGGGCTGCCGATGGGGATGTCCTTGATGAAGTGTCCCACCTTCATCTTCACCCCGTATTCGGGGCAGAGATAGACGATAATGTTCGCCCTCTCAATAGGGTTCTCGCCGAAGTGAGCCATCTCGATGGAGGCCTTCAGCGTGTCGCCCGCCGTATAGACGAACTTAGGCAGACGGGCCAGGGGGACAGTCTCGCAGCAGAAGTGGTGCCATTCGTCGGCGTTGATATACTCCTTCGCTCCGAAGAAGACGTCCGTGACGCCAACCAGCGCCGTGCCCTGACCGCTGTAGTCGTTGAGGGCCAGTAGCTGGAAGCCTGCATAGCCGGGTGTGCGCAGCGTCTTCTCAATCTCGTTCTTATAGCAGAGTGCCTGCAGCTTGCCGCTGGCCATCATGAAGTCATGTCCCAACTCGGCCATGTCGTTCTCAGCGAGGATGTCACGGAAGATGTCGAAGTTCTTGGCCTTGTTGACGCCGGTGTATTTGCGCCGCTCGTCGAAGTTGGGGAAGACGCACCATTGCCCCGTCTCGTGGCTGACGTAGGGTGCCGTGCCGGCCTGGAGGATGAATCGGTTGTCGCGGAAGTCGTCCATGCTGTTCGGCTGCTGGCGTGCCCACTCCAGTCCGCGGGCGCCGGCCTTGACGTGATACTGGCTCTTAGGCTGCCACTGCCAGCCGCCGCCCACAGAGGCTCCGGTATAGGCGCGGCGCGGGTCATTCTCCTTCCAGTAATCGACGAACTTGCTCACCCACTCCACCCAGTTGCCGCGGGGCTCGTTGCCGATGGCCATCATGCAAAACGACGGGTGGTTGCCATAGGCTTTCATCATCCTCTCGGCCTCAGCCCACAGATAGTCGTCGATGGGCTCGCCGTTGCCGAGGCTGCTGCCGTGGTTGGGCCACGAGGGGCCTTCGGGCTGCAGGTAGAAGCCCACACGGTCAGCCGCCTCAAAGGCAGCCTCGGGCGGACAGAACGAGTGGAAGCGCATGTGGTTCAGACCGTAGCTTTTGCAGATGCGAAACACCCGCTCCCACGATTCCTCGTCCATGGGTGCATAGCCCGTGAGGGGAAAGTCGCAGTTCTCCACCGTACCGCGCAGCAGCGTCTTGCGGCCGTTGACGTAGAAGTAGTTGTCGCCCACCTTGAACTCCCTCATGCCGAACGAGGTGATGTGCTTGTCCATCTTCACAAGGCTACCGAGATACGATTCGCAGACGTGCGTCTGCAGGTAATAGACGTCGGGGTGGAACTCATCCCACAAGATGGCGCGCTCGCTGATGAGAAGCGTGTCGATGACGGTATGCGTGCCTGCGGGGAAGGTGTGATATTTTGTCTCGTTGATGTGATGTGTGCCGCGGGCCGTGCTCTCGCACTTCGCCACGTAGTCAATGGCACCCTTCACGGCCTTGCCCGTGCCGTTCACCACCACTGTCTTCACCACAGCCGTATAGTCGTGGATGTTGGGATAAACCTGCAGATCGTCTATGTAGACACTCCCCGTCCGTCGCAGCTCTATGGTTCCGACGATGCCGTTCCAGTTGCCCTGCGTCTGGTCGGTGATGCTGTGGCTGTCAGGTCCGGGGTTGATGTCCTTCACGCGGTTATCGATGCGAATGGCAATCGTGTTCTTTCCTTTTTTAATATAGGGCGAGACATCAAACTCGTGCGCCACGCAGAGGCTGTTCTGCATGCCCACCTGCTTGCCATTTATCCAGACCGTACTCTCCCAGTGGGGGCGCTCCAAGAAGAGCGTCACGTGTTGCCCTGTCCATTCCTTCGATAGGGTTACCTCACGGATATACCATGCCGCACCCACATAGTGTTTGTCGGGGGTAAGGAAGAAGGGGAGTTTCACGTTACCCTCCACACGGTATTTCTCCATCGCAGGGTTGTAGTAGTACGAACTGTCGTAGAGCGAGCCCGTCCATACGGTTTTCACCGTCACATCGTCGCCCTTCAGCATCTCGGGCATGCTCCCTGGCAAGGGCATGGTGTCGTCGAGCATCGTGCGCTTAAACCATTGTTCAGTCTCGCCCACGTCCTCGCGGTCAATCTGGAACTGCCACGTACCGCTAAGGTCAATTACTGTCTGCGCTTGCCCCATCAGCATGCTGCAGACTGCCATCAAAACAAACATAAACGATTTTTTCATCATGGAAATCAAAAATTTTGCGCGAAGATAATGCTTTTTTCGTAACTTTGCACGGAAAAAGAGAAAAAACCTCAAATCTTCAATATTCCATGCAAGATATTATCCACTTCCTGCGCACCTTGCGCGACAACAACAACCGCCCTTGGTTCATGGCCCATAAAGACGAATATCTGCGCCTGCAGCAACGGTTCGACGCCCTCACTGCCAGCCTCATTGAAGGCGTAGCATCGTTCGACAACACCGTTCGCGGCCTCCAACCTAAAGACTGTACCTACCGCATCTATCGCGACGTCCGTTTCAGCGCCGATAAAAGTCCCTACAAGACCCATATGGGCTGCTATATCTGCCCGGGCGGCAAGAAATCAGGCTATGTGGGCTACTATTTTCACATCGGTACTGGAGGCGCCGATGCCGACGGCTACCCCACAGCCCACCTGCTGGCCGTGGGTGACTACTGCTACGAACCACGGGTGCTACAAATACTCCGCGAGGACATCGCGGGTGGCGAAGGAGACTTCGACGACATTGTCCGACACCAGTGTTCACCCCTCTTCTGGCTTGACCAGACAGGCGCCTTGAAGCGCAATCCCAAGGGTTTCCCTCCAGAAACGCCCTATTCTGAATACTTACGTCTTAAGACCTTTTGTCTCTGTTACGAGCCCGACGACCACTTCATCACCTCCCCTGACCTTGCCGCACACGTCGTAGAACTCTTCCGCACGACCCTCCCCTTTACCCGTTACATCAATCGCGCCATCGACTTTGTACGACGTGGTGAATAAGAATTGACGCTCCGTAGACCCTGGCTGTCACCCATTGTCGCCATGAGATTATCTCAATGGGACGACTAGCGACTGGAAACCCGTGTGGTCACACCAAGGAGCAGCGCCTTCTGGTCGGATCTGATGGAGGACACGCTCCGTGTGAGGCATGGCGAGTCCACGACGACCGACGTAATGGCGGTAAGCCAGTTCCCACACGGGACGAAACTGTCCACGTGCTTTATCACTAATGACGGGCCAGTTGTTATAGAGTCCGGTGCAATCCTTCCAAAGGAAGAAAGGGACATTCTCGCCGAGGTTGTAGCGTGCCGTGTATTCGTAGCCGTGCAAAAGACGATTCCCATGGGCGCTATACAGGTCATCGCCCTGATGCCAGGCCATCTCGCATAGTTCGGCCAAGCAACCTAACCCAAGCTGGCAATGTGCTTGGTCGCGTCCGCTCTCCTGCAACTGCCCATTCGGAGCAATATAGTTGGTCAAGGCTCCATTATCGTCGGCATGAAGAAAGAAATCAACTGCACGGTCGTAGAGTGCCCTGTCATCGAGGAAGATGGCCGTCGCCATCAACATTTTATTCACTGCCGCGCCCCAGTTACCATTGCTGTAGGCACGACGCGACTGGAACTCATCCATTACAGGAAGAAAGGCACGACGCAACATAGCAGAGAATGCGTATGTGTCGTCATCCGTCCATTCTGGGAACTGGCTGCGAAGTACCTCGGCAGCGTTCACAAGCAGGAATCCTTGCAAACCGGCACAGAGCGGCCCGTCGTGACCATGAATTCCTTGCAGCGTATCGGCATAGGCGCGTAAGATTTGACGGGCCTTGTCGAAATGCCGTGCATCGCCCTTGACTACACCCATGATGGCGTTGTGCCATGCAGCACGGCAGTCAGCTTCGCAGGGCGCTTTCGTCCAGCCGTATTCATCATCGCGTCCAATGTGGGCAAAAGGTCCGCGTAAGACATAGTTGTCAGAAGCCGTAGGTTCAGCTGCCAACAGACGGAAAGCCGACAGGCGCAATGTGTCGGTTGTCGTGTCTGCGCCAGCAAGCAGCGCCAAGTCATCCCTATCCCAAAGCAGACCAGGGTGAGAAAAGGGCTGACGCGCTTCTCCTGCGTGTGTTTCTTCTTTGTTTTCCAGTCTATGTTCCACTCCATTCACACGGACGTTTTTGAAGTGGATATCGCTGACGCGATGAACTTCATCGTAACTGCGGATGACATCGGGGCTGATACGGCTATCATCACCCGTGAAAGCAATGTCGGTAAACCATATGTCGGAGATGCTGCCACCTGGGGCACGGTTGTATTTCTCACTATAGATTACCTGAATATTGAATAGCGAGCCACGCTCTACGTACTCCACACGGATATCATGGAAGCGGATGTCACGAACGATGTTCTTGTCGCCACAATGTATTGAGAACACTCCGTCTCCGTCTTCGTTTAGTATGTCACAATCCGATACACGCACCTTTGACAGCACTTCGCCCTTTTTGCTGCGGTCATCTCCATGCACACCTATGCTGAAAGGATGTGCCACGTCAGCCCACAGCGTGGCGCGTGCGATTTTTATGTTTTTCGTTCCGCCCCAAAACCACCAACGATGGTTATAGAGCGCTATGCAGTCGTCAGAGTTGCGGAGGAAGACGTTGTCAATAGTCACGTCACGGCAGCACATCAAGTCGAATCCGTCGCTCCATCCATGACGCGAGAAGGATTTGATATTGCGCAATGTGACTCCCTTTGACTGCCCGCCATAGACGGTATAGTGCTTGGGGTTAACGACAGTAATTCCATCGACAAGGACGTTCTTCGAATAGGTAATTTCAATGCCACGCGAAGGGTGCAGGAGCATGCCACGTCCGATGATGCGCACGTTCTTTGCCCTGTTCACGACCAATTTGCCCAGCACCACAGCACCAGGGGCGAGATAGACGGTGGTGTTGGAGGGTATCTTCACTTCGCCCGTCTCCTCTCCCATCACCATATCCTTCACCTTGTGTACCCCAGGACCGAAATAGATGAGACGAGGGTTCTTGATGAAGACGTCCTGATTGTTACCAGGGCCGCTATCCCAGTTGATGCAGCGAGGTTCATTGCCCGTGTAATTCTCCATGAGTGGAGCATCAGCAAAAAGATGGAGGTTATGCTTGCGGTCTCCGTTGAACTCCACGCTCAGATAGGCCGGTTCAGGAAGGACAAAGACGATGGTAGAGTCGTTGACAATATCAAGGGCAATATGCTTTGACAAAGGTCTCGCTATGGCCTCCGTAACTCGCTCACCCTCTGCCAGGCGGCGGTTTACCACGCGCACCTCCGTCGGCGCGCCCATATCGAACAAAGCGAAACTTGCCTGCTGTACGCGATGCATGTCCACATCGCAACGATAGGTTGTCAAATCGCTCCAGACTTCAGCTCCGACGGGGCGGACGGATACGCGGTAGTCATTCATTGTCTCCTGCGCAGCAAGCGGCAGCACAACCATTACAAGAAGGAAAAGGAGTTTACGTTTCATGGGTACAGATGTAGGCTGGGGTTTTCTTTTTTGACTATGAATCGCATCTTATGCGTAGAGTTAAACGCTGGCAAATTAGAATCAAACGTTGGCAAATTAGAATCAAACGCTGGCAAATTAGAATCAAACGCTGGCGAGACGAATATGTGGCCAGGCAGCGGTGAGCCAGACAACACGGACAACGAGGTGGACGAAGTAGGCGACATAGACAGCCTGGATACCCCAGAACGGCTGGAGGGCGATGGCAGCAGCCACAAAGCCTACGGCAGCACCAATCATGGAGTTCCGCAGCGGACGGGCAGCTGTGGCTCCGATGAAGATGCCGTCCCAAAGGAAGGCGAGGCAGCTGACGAGCGGCATAGCCACCAGCCACGGCAGGAAGGGATGGGAGCCGGCAATGACGCTGGCGTCGGAGGTCATCAGCCGCACCATGCCCTCGCCCGTCAGCGCATAGAGGAGGGTGAAGACAGCGCCTATGGCGAGCGTCCAGATGAAGAGGATGCGGTTGGAACGGCGGAGGTTAAGGGAGTCACGCGCGCCGACGAAACGCCCCGTCAGCGCCTCGGCAGCATAGGCAAAACCGTCGATGAAGTAGCTGAAAAGCATAAACAGCTTCATCATGATGGAGCCGACGGCAAGGGGGCCGTCGCCATACCGCGACGTGAGCGAAGTGAAGCCCACATAGACCACCATGAAGCAGAGCGCACGAATGAACAGATTGCCGTTAAGCACGAATAGCCGGCGTAACTTTGACCAGCGAAGAGCAGACGGAAGAAGAGGGAGTTCCTGAACTCCAAATATCCCCTTTTTTAATTTCCTCTGAAGAAGGATAGCAGCCACGAGGAGTCCTGTGTATTGCCCGATGAGGGTACCCCACGCAACGCCAAGGGCGCCAAGAGGTGTCCAGACGGCAAGGGCAAAACTGGCTGCCATGTTGACGACGTTGACCGTAATGTCGCATGCCATGGGCGACACGGTATCCTGCATCCCGATGAACCATCCCTTCAGCGCCATCAGCGAGAGGGTGGCAGGGGCTGCCCAGATGCGGATGAAAAAATAGCGCCGCGCAAACATAGCCACCTCCGCCGAACAGGGAATGAGCGCCATAGCCACACGAAGGAACAGCCATTGGAGTGCCCAGATGAGCAACGTCGCACCGATGGCAATAGTGAGGCTCTGAACCAGAATCTCACGTGCGCCACGAAAATCCCCCCTGCCAAAGGCCTGCGCCGTCATACCCCCCGTGCCCACTCGCAGGAAACCGAAGTTCCAGTAGAGCAGATCGAAGAGCATGGCGCCGATGGCAATGCCGCCAATGGCCGAGGCATCGGAGATATGGCCTGCTATGGCAATGTCCACCATGCCCACAAGAGGCACGGTAATATTCGCCAGGATGCTAGGCACCGCCAGCCGCAGGACCTCGTGATGGAGGGATTTCATGAAAATGAAGAATGAAGAATGAAAAATAAAGAATAAATACCGTTACCAATGGAATACCGCATGCAGTTCATTCTGTTTTTCATTCTTCACTCCTCAATAATCATTATTTTATTTGAACTGCTTCACCTTGTAGCCAGCGGCCTTGGCAATCTTCTTGGGGATGTCGGTGTTGTCAATCTGGCCGGTGAACTGCTCGGCTCCTGCGCCGATGGCGAAAACGGGGACATAGATGCCCGAGTGGCTGCCGACGGGCCAAATAATCTTGGCGCAGCGAGCCATCACCTTCACGGCAAGGTCGGAGAGCGGCTCGTCGCGGTAGTAGAGGCTCTCGGCCATCTTCACCTTCTCGTTGGTCTGGAAGGAGTGGTACCACTCGTCGTAGAGCGCCATCTCGTCGTCGTGCGAAATCTTAACCTCACGCCAGAAGCCGAAGTTCTCGGTGAGGGCAGCCTTCACGTCGGCCCACTCCACCTTGTCCTTCTTGTCGTGGCGCAGCTTGTTCAGCACCTCAGAGAAACCGTGCTTGCTGACCTTCTGATACTGCAGAACGCCCGTGTTGATGCTGTAGCTGCCGCCGGTGAGGGCGAGGCCGCCGGTCTCGTGGTCGGCGGTAATGACGATGAGCGTCTCCTTCGGGTGCTTCTTGTAGAACTCGTAGGCCACCTTGACGGCATCGTCCATAGCGATAACGTCGCCGAAGCAGGCAGCGGCGTCGTTAGCATGCCCGCCGTAGTCGATCTTACCGCCTTCGCACATCAGGAAGAAACCCTTCTTGTTCTTCGAGAGCTGCTCGATGGCAGCGGTGACAATCTGGTCGAGACGGAGGTCGTCGTCCTTGGCATCGATGGCGTAGGGGATGTTGTCGCCGCGTCCCTCCTTCTGCAGCAGGATGATGGGCTTGCCGACGTTCTTTTTGGCCTGATATTCGTCGTAGCCGCGGACAATCTGGTAGCCGGCTTTCTCGGCCAGTTCGTAGTGCGAGGGCTCGTCGTCGCGGGTGGGCTTGATGAAGTCGCCGCCGGCGAAGAAGTCAAAGCCGCTCTCGGTGAGCTGCACGCCCAGCTCGTAGTAGTCGTTGCGCGAGGGGCGGTAGCCATAGAACGAGGCAGGCGTGGCGTGATTGACGCCTACGCTGGTGGTGATGCCTACGCTCTTGCCTGCAGCCTTGGCCCAGTTTGCAACCGTATAAAGGCGCGTTTCCCCGTCGGGCAGCAGACCCACTACACCATTATTAATCTTGCAGCCTGATGCCAAAGCCGTGCCGGCAGCGCTCGAGTCGGTGACGTCCGAGCTGGCCGAATAAGACGTGGCGTAGGCCGTGAAGGGGAACGTGGCGAAGCAGAGCGGCGTGATGCCGAGCTCGCCCTTCTTCTGACTGAGATAATACTGGGTGGCGAGAACCTCAGCGGGGCCCATGCCGTCACCGATGAAATAGAACACATACTTTGCCTGTCCGGCAAACATACTCACGGTGAGCATCACGCTCACCAACACTACGAAAAGTCTTTTCATTGTGGAAATTATTATATTAAGAATAGGGTTTTTCTGTTAGTACGCCGTTGACTTCAGGTTAAGGCCGACGGTCTCCTCAAGGTTAAAGAGGAGGTTCATGTTATGCACGGCCTGACCGCTTGCGCCCTTCAGCAGGTTGTCGATGCAGGTGGTGATAAGCAGGTTGTCGTCCTTCTTGTCCAGGTGGATAAAGCAGCGGTTGGTGTGGACCACCTGCTTCAGGTCGATGGGCTTGCGGGAGAGGTAGGTGAACGAGTCATCGTCGTAGTACTGCTCATAGAGGTCCTCAAGAGCGCCCAGCGACACGCTGTTCTTCAGCATGATGGTGGTAAAGATGCCGCGGGTAAAGTTGCCGTGGCAGGGCACGAACAGGATGTCGGAGTTGAAGCTGGTCTGCTGCTGATGGAGTGCGGCGCGGATTTCAGGCAGATGCTGGTGGACGAAGGGCTTATAGACGCTGACGTTGTCGCTGCGCCAGTTGAAGCTGGTGAGGGTTGACGACTGCTCGCCGGTGCCGGTGCTGCCGATGATGGACTGTACGGTGATATCGCCGTTGAGCATCAGGTTTCGTCCCAAAGGCAGCAAACCCAATAAGATGCCCGTGGCGAAATTGCCTGGATTGGCCACAAAGCGGGCTTGGCAGATGGCGCGGCGGTTGAGCTCCGGCAGACCATAGACGAACGTGGGGTCGTCGATGCGGTAGGCACGGCTCATGTCGACCACCTTCAGCCCCTCGGGCAGGGTATGGCTGTCGAAGAACTCGCGGCTGCCCTTCCATTCGGTGCAGAGGAAGAGCATGTCGAGCCGGTCCAGCGAATCGTCGAAAGTGAAGCAGAGATCCGTCTCGTCGTAGAGCCCGCGGTGGACCTCGTCAATGCGATGGCCCACGAACTCGCGCGACGTAACAAACTGAAGGTCCACGTCGGGATGGTTGAGCAACAGGCGTATCAGCTCACCTCCTGTGAACCCCGCCCCTTCAATAATGCCAGTTTTTATCATTTTGATGGATGTTACTATTTAACTTGTAGGAATGTACCGAGCTCACGGCGGACATCGTCGCGGCTGACGCCCTCGGCAAGAATCACTAGCACCGTATCATCGCCGCCTATGGTAGCAATGACGGAGCGCAGATGGCGTTCATCAATTTCGTAGGCAATACCGCTGGCATAGCCCGGGCGCGTCTTGATGACGGCCATGTTGCCCGAGAACTGCAGGCTGACGTAGCCGCTGTGCACCTGTTTCTCATAGGCCGCCTTGGCCTGATAGATGCGTTCATAGAGCGAGTCCGTAGGGAGCACGTAGGCATGGCCACCGTCGCCTGTGGGAGCCTTCGCCACGTTCATCTGCTTCAGGTCGCGCGACAGCGTGGCCTGCGTCACGTCGAAGCCTGACTCCCGCAGCTTCACCAACAACTCCTCCTGACTGGAGATGACGTTGTTCTGCACTATCATGCGAATGGCATGAAGGCGGTTTGTCTTGTTTTTCATTTGGGAAACTTTTACATTTTGGCTGCGAAGGTAATTAAAAATCCGAATAAATGCAAAAGTTTTACAAAAATATGCGTTATTTTTATGTTAGTTTATCCCCCATGAAAGATTCAAACTGTATACCCACCCTTTCCGTCTTTCAAGAGATGATAATTGAGAGTTGACGGTATAGAATGGCTGTGAGACGATGTATTTGGTTTGAAAGCCAAGTCCTATTGTCCTTTCACTATATTTATATCCACTAGTGCTTTTCGATGATTCCTTCAGAATTCTCTTGTATTTATACTCCACTTGCAGCCCTGCCGATGGTCCATAGCCTTCTATAGAATAGTTATGCCCCTCGACACCCTCTATAATAAAGTTACTCAGATGAAATAAGGACACGCCTACGCTGGGAGTGACACGCCATAACGTGTTATTGACAACTCTATATCCATACGAGGCAATCCATTCATTCAAGTCAATGGATTCTCCAGGCCCACAATAAAGCACAGGAATATCTGTTCGTGCTTTTGCAACAGAAAGATTTGACTCTAAGCCCACAGTATGCCGCTTCATGTTGTAAATAACGAACAACCCCAATCCCAACCTTGTATCCAGATACTGTCCCAAGTCCTTGCTAAGACTCAAATTAGAGAGTCGTACGCCATATCCCCATTTGGACCTCAACTGCTCAATATCTGGCAGCTCAGCTGATAGGCTGCCAAAATCATCCCTTCCTTCCATATCAAGGGATTGTTGGGCAAATAAAGGAAAAGTACTTTCTGCAAGAAACAGCATCAAGAGCACACAACACATCCTTTTCATAATCGTATCTTATTCTTGGTTTCTGCTATTTTAACGTAGCACTATGCGAAATACTGCACGGAAAAAACGACTTTTTTGTTTTTTCCGCATAATTGGGAAGAATCGGAACTCGCCAAAAGCGTCAGCGAAATTCTTCCCGACGTCAATAGTTTTTCTTGAATCATTATTGTATTTTTCTTAAAAAAACTAACTTTCCGTATGATTTGCAGTACTTCTGACGAAAAACCGTGCCTGCTGATTAAAACCGAATGAAATACTGACGCCGGCAAATGACGGAAAAACGCAAATAAATTTGGATTTTTGTGCGTTTTCTCGTATCTTTACCGCCGTTTTTCAAGGAACCCTAACCATCCGCACCATGAAAAAGATTGAAAAGAGCTGTTTCTTTGCCGTTGACCTGGGCGCTACGAGCGGAAGAACCATCGTAGGCACGCTGGACGACAGCGGTCTAGCGCTACGCGAAATAACCCGTTTCCAGAACCCCATCATCCACTTGCGCGGACATTGCTACTGGGACATCTACGCCCTCTACCGCGAAATCATCGAAGGGCTGACGGCCGTCGCCCATGAGGGCATCGACATCCGCAGCATCGGCATCGACACCTGGGGCGTCGATTTCGCCCTCGTCGGCAGCGACGGCGACCTGCTGCGCAATCCCTACAGCTATCGCGACCCCCACACCGAGGGAGCGATGGACGACTTCTTCAGGGCCGTCCCCCGCGAACGGGTGTATGAGCTCACAGGCATCCAGTTCATGAACTTCAATTCGCTCTTCCAGCTCTACCAGCTGCATCGGACGGGAAACAGCGCCCTCAACGCAGCGGACAAAATACTCTTCATGCCCGATGCGTTGAGCTATCTGCTGACGGGCGTCGCCGTTACGGAACGCACCATCGCCTCCACCTCGCAGATGCTCAATCCGCGCACAGGGCGGTTGGAGCGGGAGCTGATGGACGTCTGCGGCATCAGCGAAAGCCAGTTCGGACCCCTTGTGCAGCCGGGCACCGTCGTCGGCACGCTCACGCCCGAGGTGCAGCGGCTGACGGGACTGGGCGCCGTACCTGTCGTGGCCGTGGCAGGGCACGATACCGCCAGCGCCGTGGCTGCCGTACCGGCCCACAGCGAACGGTTCGCCTACCTCAGCTCCGGCACATGGAGTCTGATGGGCATAGAGACTCCCCAGCCTATTATAAATAAGGAGAGCTACGAACGCAACTTCACCAACGAAGGCGGCGTGGAGGGCACCACGCGTTTCCTGAAAAACATCTGCGGCATGTGGCTGCTGGAGCGCAGCCGTGCCGAGTGGAAGGCCGAGGGCAAACCCTATAGCTACGACTACATCTACGCCCACATCCCCCACGTCCCCGCCTTCCGCAGCCTCATCCATCCCGACGCACCCTGCTTCGCCAACCCCGAGAGCATGGTCGGCGCCATACAGGACTACTGCCGCCGTACCGCCCAGCCCGTGCCCGAGACGACGGAGGAGGTATGCCGCTGCATCTTCGACAGCCTCGCCCTGCGCTACAAGCAGGTATTCGGCTATCTGAAGGAGATGGCGCCTTTCCCCCTCGAGACGCTTCACATCATCGGCGGAGGCACGCAGAACGTGCTGCTCAACCAGCTGACAGCCAACGCCACGGGCATCACCGTCGTCACAGGCCCCATCGAATGTACCGCCATCGGCAACATCATGCTGCAGGCCAAGGCCGCCGGCTTAGTGAGCGACATCCATTCCATGCGCGCTCTCATCGCCGACAGCATCGAAACCAAGACCTACACCCCGCAGGACGCCGCCCTCTGGGACGAGGCGTTCAAGCGCTACCTCGGCGTATGCAAGGAGAAAGAATAGTCGGGCGAGTCAACACGTCAAAGTATAAACTATAATATAGAAACCATCATGAAAGAACAACTTGTACGTAAAGCCTACGAAGTAGCCCGCGAGCGATATGCCGAAATGGGCATCGACACCGAAGCCGTCCTCCGCCAGATGCAGGACTTCCACCTCAGCATGCACTGCTGGCAAGCCGACGACGTGGCCGGCTTCGAAGTGCAGGCCGGCGCCCTCAGCGGTGGCATACAGTCCACCGGCAACTACCCCGGCAAGGCACGCAACATCGACGAGCTCCGCGCCGACATCCTCAAGGCCAAGAGCCTCATCCCCGGCACCCACCGCTTGAACCTCCACGAAATCTACGGCGACTTCCGCGGCAAGGTCGTGGATCGCGACGAGGTGACACCCGAGTACTTCCGGAGCTGGATGGAATGGGGCAAGGAGCACGACACAAAGCTCGACTTCAACAGCACCTCCTTCTCGCACCCCAAGAGCGGCAACCTCAGCCTCGCCAACCCCGACAAGGGCATCCGCGACTTCTGGATTGAGCACACCCGCCGCTGCCGCGACATCGCCGACGAGATGGGACGTGCCCAGGGTGACCCCTGCATCATGAACCTCTGGGTACACGACGGCTGCAAGGACGTCAGCGTCAACCACTACCTCTACCGCGAGCTCCTCAAGGACTCGCTCGACCAGATTTTCGCCGAGAAGAAGGCCTGCATGAAGGACTGCATCGAAGGCAAGGTATTCGGCATCGGGCTCGAGAGCTTCACCGTGGGCAGCCACGACTTCTACACCGCCTATGCCGCCCGCAACGGTAAGATTCCCACCATCGACACCGGCCACTACCACCCCACGGAGTCTCCTGCCGACAAAGTCAGCGCCCTGCTGCAGTTCGTGCCCGAACTGATGCTTCACGTCAGCCGTCCCATCCGCTGGGACAGCGACCACGTGACCCTCATGGACGACCCCACCCTCGACCTCTTCAGCGAGATTGTCCGCGCCGGAGCCCTCGACCGCGTCCACTACGGCCTCGACTATTTCGACGGCGCAATCAACCGCATCGGTGCCTACGTCATCGGCAGCCGCGCTGCCCAGAAGTGCATGGTGCGCGCCATGCTTGAGCCCACAAGCCGCATCAGCCAGCTGGAGATTGCCGGCAAGGGATACCAGGTGCTCGCCCTGCTGGAGGAGTGCAAGGCGCTGCCGTGGAACGCCGTCTACGACGAGTTCTGCGTCCGCAACAACGTCCCCGTCGGTGAGGACTTCATCCCCGAGATTGAGAAATACGAAGCAGAAGTAACCTCCAAACGATAACACCCCATGGCAAAAAGCAAAAGTCTGAAGAGCACGATAGCGGTTTCACTCACCAACTATCTCGATGCCGGTGCCATCGTGGCCGGCGCAAGCGGCCTGACGCTATGGCAGAAATACTTGGGGCTGAGCGAGGTACACCTCGGCTGGCTCAACTTCATCAGCGCCAACTGCCTGGGTGCCGCCCTCGGCGCCATCATCGGCGGCTTCCTCGCCGACAAGTATGGCCGAAAGTTCATCTACACCTACAACCTCATCGTCTATATGGTGGGCGTGCTGCTTATCATGTGCTCCGTCAACTTCCCCATGCTGCTGGGCGGCTTCCTCATCACCGGCATCTCCGTCGGCATCGGCGTGCCCGCCTCGTGGACGTATATCTCCGAGAGCTCCGAGGTCAACAACCGTGGCCGGAATATCTGCATCTCGCAGATGTCGTGGGGCTGCGGACCGATGATTATCCTGCTCCTCGGCATGCTCTTCGCCCCCGGTGGCTATCTCTTCAGCTGGGTCGAGGGCATAGGCCATGCCATCGGAGGTACTGCGCTGAGCGGCGACGCCCTTAACGTCTTCAGCTCGCGAGTCGTCTTCTTCTCACTCTTCGTAGTGGCGTTCATCGCATGGACCATGCAGCGCCGGCTCGAGGAGAGCAGGGAATGGACAGCAAGCCGCGAGGCTGCCAAGGCGAAGGGCGAGGACACGGGGCTCCTGCACGCCTTCAAGGTGTTGTTCTCCAACAAGAAAGCCATCAGGACCGTCTGTTTCCTCGTGGCCATCTACCTCACGTGGAACCTCGTAGCCAGCGTGATGGGATTCTTCCAGCCGCACATTTACGAGACGGCGGGCGGCCTGACAAACGAGTATGCCAACATGCTCTCGTGCGTGGGCTGGGTCATTGTCGTCGCCGTCACCTTCTGCATATCCTTCATCATCGACAAGGTATCGCACAAGTTGCTGTATGTGCTGGGTCTGCTGGCTGCGCTTGCCACATGGGTAGTCGTCATCGCAGGCATCAACGGTATGGGCAGCCTCTGGGCATTCTCCATCCTCTGGGGCATCAACGGCGGTATCTCGGTACAGATTTTCTATGCCCTGTGGGGCTCGGAGCTGTTCCCCGCCAAGTTCCGCGCCGGAGCTCAGGGACTGATGTTCTTCATCGTCCGCGGCCTCTCGGCCGTATGGGGGCTCATGTTCACCCTCATTTATGGCGAACAGGGCGAAGGGTTCACCGTGGCTGCATGGTGTATGATTGCCCTGCTGCTGATATCCCTCGTCGTCGGCGTCATCGGCTGTCCCAACACCCGCGGCAAGTCCCTCAACCAAATCACCCGCGAACGCTACGGCGAGGACTACTAACGCCCCATGCGCTACCTTCGCAACGCGTGCACGAATGCGCACTATAACATGGCGTTCGACCAGTTCTGTCTGGAGGAGCTGGGAGTGGATGAGCCAGTGTTTTACCTATGGCAGAATGCCCCTGCGGTCATCATCGGGCTTAATCAGAATGCTTATGCCGAGGTGAATCTGCCCTATTTGCAAGAACACGGCATTCTCTTGGCACGGAGGGTGACGGGGGGCGGAGCCGTCTATCACGACTTGGGTAATCTGAATTACACCATCGTGGGGCGCTCGTCCGACTTGGAACGCGACTATCCGGGCTATCTCACCTACGTCATCGAGGCCCTGCGTAGCCTCGGCGTACCGGCGGAACTGAGTGGACGCAACGATATCCTCGTCGAGGGGCGCAAGGTGTCGGGCTATGCCAAGCGGGTGTGGAAAGACCGTCTGATGGTGCACGGCACGCTGATGTACGATGTGGACCTCACGATGCTTGCCTCCGTTCTTGCCGTCAGCGACAGCAAACTGGAGGCGCACGGCATAGCCTCCGTCCGCAGTCGCGTGGCGAACCTGAAGGACTATCTGCCCGATATAGCTTCCGTCCGCGTTTTGCAGGATGCCCTTGAGGATATTCTTTCGCGGCATCATGAGGATAAGGAGTTCGTGCTGTCGGAAGTGCAGCTTGCCCGCGTGGAGGAGATTGCACGAGACCGTTTTGCTACATGGGAGTGGAACATGGGCCGCAGCCCGCTGGCTACGTTCGTCCGCAAGCGGAAGTTCCGCTGTGGCACCATCGAAGCCCATTTCTCGGTGGAGAAGGGGATGCTTACCGCCCTCACCTTCGGCGGGGATTTCTTGGGCAATCGCCCTGCAGACATCCTTGCCGCCGCCCTCGTCGGCTGCCGCTACGAAAGTAATGCTATTCTTACACTCCTCAGCACGCTTAACATCGCCGATTACTTCGACCAACTGACGCCCGCCGAGCTGCTTTCGTTGCTAGTTTGAAATAGAGAAATCTTTTTAACGTTTAACGTCTAACGACAATTATCAATTATCCATTATCTGAAATGGCAGACAATTATTTGGAGAAACGGTATGAAGAAGTGTTCGGCTCGGGAGCTGGACGGAAAACCGTTGTCCGGCGTGTGGGAGAGCCCCTCGACCGCCTGCTGCTGAAGAACCGCAGCCATAGAGCCTACGACCCCTCTGTCTTGGTTACCCGCGAGCAGCTGCTCCGCATCATCGGCGTCAACACCAAGCTGCCCTCGGCCCGCAACCAGCAGGTGCTGCGCTTCCGTCCGGTTACGGAAGACTCGGAGGTGGAAGCCGTGCTGCAGCATATTCGTCTGGGCGCAGCCCTGCCCGAGCTGCACTTGCCGCCTGAGGGACAGGAGCCGCGTGCGTTCATCGTCGTCTGCTCTGTCGTTCCCGAAGGCCGCTATGTGGACATCGACCTCGGCATCAGCATCCAGAGCATGTTGCTGAAAGCGGTTGAGATGGGGCTGAACGGCATCTGCATCTGTGCCTTCAACCCTGCCGCGATAACAGAAGCTCTGCACCTTGCCCACGCTCCCCTTGCCATCGTGGCCATAGGACGCGGAGCCGAGCGCATTCGTCTCGTGCCCATCCACGAAGGCGACCCGCAGAACTACTACCGCACCCCCGACGGCACGCATTGTGTTCCAAAGCTGCAAACGGAAGACCTCGTCATCGGGGAATAATTACAAATATCAATTAAAAAGGATTGAGCCGGGGGCTCAATCCTTTCTGTATCCTTGTCCGTAGCTGTTCCACTTCAGCATCTGGCGGCGGTTCGTGCTGCCTTCGGGACGGATGCCCACGTGGAAGAACGTGGGGTAGATGATGAGCTGGTCGAAGGGCGGGGCGTCGTCACGGCCGAACCACGCCACCACGCGCTCCCTGTCCTCGTCGTGCAGCGGGCGGAAGTCGGCAGCCAGGCCCAGCAGGTGCTGGCTCGTGGGACTGCCCCCCACGTCGCGGTTCAGGTCCGCGCAGCGGTAGCCGCTGGTGATGATGACGGGCCCTCCGAGCGCCTCCCTCAGCGGGTCGAGGACGGTATCGACGAGCAGCCCGATGTTCCGCCTCGCCTCGTGCGGCGCCTCGTTGTCGTACCCCTTCAGCGCAGCCGTCACGCTCCGCTCAAACTCAGGAATGGTAAAGTATTTCATATTCAGAAGACCCACCCCCAACCCCTCCCGTGAGGGAGGGGAGCGGGTGAACGAATTATTTTGTTTAATTTTGTTTTTTATTTTGTAAAATTTGGCCTTCGGCCTTCCTCCTTCGCACCTCGGCCATTCA
>JAFXXQ010000001.1 GCA_017542145.1 Bacteroidaceae bacterium
CTCTACAGGAAAAATCGAAGGCATAAACAATAAAATCAAAACAATGAAGCGACAAGCATACGGATATAGAGATGAAAAGTTCTTCGAACTCAAGATTCTGTCGTTACATCACAATAACTACGCATTTGTCGGATGAACCCTTTTTTCTGTTACTTCCTTATCATATACACACAATTCGTACAGATTCCCTGAATTGTTGTATTTGAAAGTCATTCTTGAAGTAGCTCTATCTGAGGCTTCAATAATTTGAATACTATCCAACTTAAAACCATTCTGTATGAGGCCTGAATCATCGAGACCATATAGACATGTGCCCGTGACAACAGATTGCGGTTGAGCATACACAACGATAGAAAAAAATATTCCAATAAGGAAAATGACATGAGATAACTTCATGGTTGGTATAATAAAAAATACTTTTAACATTCGTGCGGAATAATTGGGTGTTACCTTAACCATTTGACAAAACACAATCAACCTTTTTCCGAGTATATGGCATTATTTGTGCAAATATCGGTATTTGTCCACAAAAAACAAAACTTTTTTATAGAAAAGAATAGCACAACTGTAAAATATGAGCATAGTTCATGGGCTTATAAGATTAGATAGTACACATATAGCGCTTTTTTCTTGGAGAATATCACTTTCTGTCAAAAAAACTTTTTCCGCAAGGCTTGTGAAGAACAACTGCAAATGCTAAGGTGTAGCGTAAGGGAATTAATTCGTAGCGTAAGGGAATAAATTCGTAGAGTTAAACGTTATTTGGCCAGCGTTAAACGTTATTTAGTCGACGAGCGCTGGCAGCTATAGGAGCAGGGATTATTGGGGTTTTAGGGAATGAGTGGCTGATTCTGCTCTGGCAGAAGGGCCTTTCGCAAAATTAGAAGGGCCTTCTGTGCGGTTAGCCGGCCCTTCTGTCGGCGTAAAAACATCTACACAATCTACACGAAACGTCTTTTGCGGTGATTGACAGCTGTTTACTTTGTGTAGATGGGCGTTTTTATCTACACTATCTACACAAAAAACAGCATTATTTCGAAAAAAATCCTATAGAATTAGTAGAAGTATAGATGATTTTCGATAATTTCTTGGGCAATTTGACGGAGAAGGGGGCTGTCGGAGGAAGCAGCGGCCTGGGTTTGGTCGAAGAGCTATTTTCTGTTGCTTTTGAATTCAACATTCTGACATTCTCTTTCTTTTATCTTGCTCATATTCTAATAACATGGTGGTTTTGATTATTCAATGGGTACTTTAATCCGTCCGTCAAGTCTTTCTTTGATAAGGTGCTTTTGGTAAGGTAGCATCTTACAGGTTGGTGTATAGGGAACGAATTCCTGTAAGCTCACTCTGTGGAGAGCCTGATGTCGGCGGAGGAGGCTCCTACCATTACTGTCGGAAGGCCTTCGGGGACGATGAAACGGCTCTGGCTTTCGCTCCAATAGCGGAGGTCCTCACGCCGCAGGCTGATGGTGACGCGGCGGCTCTCGCCTCGCTTCAGGTGGATGCGCTGGAAGCCGCGCAGCTCCTTCTGCGGCGATTTTCCCTCGTAGTCGGCAAGGCGCGTATAGACCTGTGCCACCTCGTCGCCGTCGTAGCGGCCGGTGTTCTTGAGCGTGAAGGAGACGTCGACGGTCTCGCCACGGTCGTTGACCTTCAGGGCCGAGTAACGGAACTGGGTGTAGCTGAGGCCGTAGCCGAAGGGATAGAGGACAGGGCCTTCGAAGTATTTGTAGGTGCGCTTGGTGATGTCGTAGTCGTCGAACGGCGGCAGGTCGTCGAGGCTACGGTAGAAGGTCAGTGGCAGACGTCCGGCAGGGTTATTCTCGCCAAAGAGCGTCTCGGCGACAGCCGTCCCGCCCTTCTCGCCGGGATACCAGACATCGACGATGGCCGGCAGGTTGTCCTGCTCCCACAGCAGGGAAAGCGAGCTGCCAGCTACAACCACCAGCACCACGTTGGGATTGATGCTGCGGAGTTCGCGGAGGAAGTCCTGCTGGCCCTGCGGCAGCCCGATGGAGGAGCGGTCCTGCCCCTCGCGCTCGATGGTCTTGTTGATGCCCATGACCGCCACCACGGCGTCACATTCGCGTGCCAGCCGCCAGGCATCGTTGTGGAGCGCTTTCCAGGCTTTCTTCTCCATGCTGGGTATTTTCCAGAAGAGCCGTGCGTGGGGCACTTCCCAGTCGCCGTGATAGAACTCGACGTGCAGGGCATAGTCGTGGCCAGCTTCCAGATGCACGGTGGCGCTGGTGGCGTGAATGGGTGTCTCGCCCCAGTTGCCGAAGAGCGGCTTATCGTTGATGGAGAGGCGGAAGCCATTCTTCGCCTCGAAGTGGAGGACGTAGTCGCCCGTGACGGGCGGGCGCAGAGTGCCCGTCCAGCGGATGCTGATCGGCGACTCGGGCACAAAGGGATCGGGAGCCTGAGCGCCTGGGTCGAAGTTAATCCATTCCTCCTTTCGTACAACGGGTTCGCCCTTGAGCGAGGTGCCGCGGTAGTACTCGGCTTTCAGCCCGTCAGGGAAGTACTCGGGGGCGATGAGCTCGCGGTCATCGCTAACGGACTTCCAGGGGGCGTACTGGACGGCGATATTCCTCTTTGCCGCCAGCTCGCTTATACCTTGTAAGATAGAGACGGGGGCAGAGGCGGGCGCGCCGCTGTAGTCGCCAAATTCGCAAGAGGCGGCGTTGATGCCCACGACGGCGAGCGACTTCACACGTCCCGGCTTGAGGGGCAGGAAACTACGGTCGTTCTTCAGCAGGACAATGGCCTGACGGGCAGCCTCCAGCGCCAGCTGATGATGTTCCTCCGAGCCAATGACCGAAGGAGGAATCTGGGTGTAGGGGCAGCTCTCGGGCTTGTCGAAGAACCCGAGGTGCATGCGGGCCGTCAGCACGCGGCGTGCCACACGATCGATGTCCTCGTCGCTGACCATTCCCATGCGGTAGGCGTTCAGCAGCGGCTCGGTATAGACGTCGTCGCCGCACTCAAGGTCGAGTCCGGCCTTGAGCGCCAGCGTAGCGGCGGTCTCTTTCTCACGGACGAAATGGTGGCCCGAGCGTATCAAGTCCACCGCGCCGCAGTCAGACACCACATATCCCTGGAAGCCCCAGTCGTCGCGCAGCACCTTGGTGAGCAGCCAGGGGCTGGCGGTACAGGGAATGCCGTTGATAGCGTTGTAGGCCGACATGATGGAGGCAGCCTTCCCGCGCCGGACGAGTGCCTCAAAGGCAGGCAGGTAGTATTCGCGGAGCTGCTTCTCGGAGGTCTGCATGTTACATTCGAAGCGGTTGTGCTCCTCGTTGTTGCCGGCAAAATGCTTGGGGGTGGAGACGGCTTTCAGGTAGCGGGGGTCGTCGCCCTGCAGTCCGCGCACGAAGGCGGTGCCCATCTCGCCTGCCAGGAAGGGATCTTCGCCGTAGGTCTCGGGGGTACGTCCCCAACGCGGATCTCGGGCCATGTTCACCGTTGGCGACCAGAAGGTGAGCAGGTCGCTGAACTGGTGCGTCTGGAGACGCCCCTGCTCGAGCTGGTTCCAACGGGCACGCGACTCGTCGGAGATGGCCGAGGAGACGCGTTGCATCAGCTCGGGGTTCCACATGGCTGCCAGTCCGATGGCCTGGGGGAAGACGGTGAAGCGTCCTGGCCTGACAATGCCGTGGAGAGCCTCGTTCCCGTGATAATATTTGGGAAACCCCAGCCGTTTGTTCTCGGGCGAGGTGGCGCGCAGCAAGTCAATTTTCTCATTCACGGTCATGCGCTGAAGGAGGTCTTCGACGCGTTGTTCGATGGGCAGACTCTCGTCGCGGAAGGGCTGCGCAATGTTCGTTGAGCTTTGCTCTTCCTCCGTCGCGACTCGGCAGAATCCAAGCGAGCTTGGTTCTGCTCTCACCGCTCCGTCGGTTGCCGGAAGGAGTAGCAGCAGGACGAGGAACAGGAACGGACGGAAGGGATGGTGCTTGGGCTCTGAATGGAGGGAATCATGCGGATGTTTTTCCATGGTTTTATATTGACTCTTTTTGTTGTCGTTGGGGATGTTTTATATGCATCGGGGCAAAGTTACAAAAATATCTTCTCAAAAAATGGTTTTCGTTTCTTTTTTATCTTACCCATGCGGGGAATATTTAAAAAAGGCGCTAGAGCAGGAAAAGCAGGGTGTGGGATACTGAAAGGAAAAGAAAAAGGGGCGCTTCGCAGCGACCCTTTCCATTGAATCTTAACCTAAACTTGTAATGTCTTTTCTACATTAGCGGTGCAAAGTTTATGTTTTTTTGTGAATATCACAAACGGCAGAGAGAGATTTTAAGAATAATTTTGCGTTATTTAATTTTTTTTAGCCAAAGAAGGGGCAAAAAAGAAAGAAAAAAAGGTGTTTATTGCCTATTTTTCGGAGGAAATGCGTAATTTTGCAGCATGAAGAAACTGTTTATTGAGACGTATGGCTGCCAGATGAACGTAGCCGACAGCGAAGTAGTGGCCTCCATCATGGGAATGGCAGGCTACGAGGTCTGCGAAACCCTGGAGGAGGCCGACGCGGTGTTCCTCAACACCTGCTCCATCCGCGACAACGCAGAACAGCGGATATGGGGGCGCCTGGAGAACCTGAATGCCTTGCGCAAGCGGAAGAAGGGGCTCATTATCGGCGTCTTAGGCTGTATGGCCGAGCGCGTGAAGGACGACCTCATCGCCAATCATCACGTCAACCTTGTGGCAGGACCCGACGCCTACCTCGACCTTCCGGCGCTGATAGCCCAGGCCGAGCGAGGCGAGGCGGCTATCAACATCGAAATCTCTACCACAGAGACCTATCGCGACGTCATCCCTGCCCGCATCTGCACAGGACGTGTCTCGGGCTACGTCTCCATCATGCGCGGATGCAACAACTTCTGCCACTACTGCATCGTGCCCTACACACGTGGGCGCGAACGGAGCCGCGACGTGGAGAGCATCCTCAACGAGGTACGCGACCTGCGGGCCAAGGGTTTCAAGGAGGTGACGCTGCTAGGGCAGAATGTGAACAGCTGGAAACCCAGCCCCGACCCCTCCCACGGAAGTGCAGAGCGAGGGGCCTTCCCTGAACTGCTTCGGCGAGTGGCGGAGGCGGTACCGGAGATGAGGATACGCTTTACCACAAGCCATCCGAAGGACATGAGCGACGAGACACTACGCGTGATTGCCGAGGTGCCCAACGTCTGCAAGCACATCCACCTGCCTGTGCAGAGCGGCAGCTCGCGCATCCTGAAGCTGATGAACCGGAAGTACACGCGAGAGTGGTATCTGGAGCGGGTCGATGCCATCCGCCGCATCGTCCCCGACTGCGGCCTCAGCACCGACCTCTTCTGCGGCTACCACTCCGAGACAGAAGAGGATCATCAGGAAACGCTTTCGCTGATGCGGCTCTGTGCTTTCGACTCGGCCTTTATGTTCAAGTACTCCGAGCGCCCGGGCACCTACGCCAGCCGTCATCTGCCTGACGACATCTCCGAGGACGTCAAAATACGCCGCCTGAACGAAATCATAACCCTGCAGAACGAGCTCTCCGCAGAGAGCAATCGCCGCGACGTGGGCAAGACGTTCCAAGTGCTGGTGGAGGGTTACTCGAAACGCTCGCACGAACAACTGTGCGGACGAACAGAGCAGAACAAGATGGTCGTCTTCGACAAGGGCACACATCGCATCGGCGACTTCGTGAATGTCCGCATCACGGGAAGCAGTTCTGCCACACTTTTGGGCGAAGAAGTGTGATTTACGCAAATAAATTTGCATTTCCACTTGCTTTGTACTATATTTGCAGCCGATTATGGGGAAAAAGAAGAAAAAACATACCATTGACGTGCAGTTCATCACAGCATGCATCAGCACGTCGCTAGTGCTGCTGCTGTTGGGAACGGTGGCGTTTTTCATGCTGACGGCCAACAATCTGTCCGTATATGTACGTGAGAACCTGGAGCTTTCGGCTCTCATCCACGACGGGACGGCGCCATCGGAAGTGGATAAACTGGTAAAGCGCGTCAGCGCCAAGCCTTACGCCAAAGAAGTACGCTTCATCTCAAAGGACGAGGTGCTGCAGCAGGAAACCACCCTCATGGGTGTTGACCCGACGGAGTTCCTCGGCTTCAATCCCTACACAGCCAGCCTCGAAATCCGCCTCAAGGCTGACTATGCCAATGCCGACAGCCTGCGCTGGATTGGCGAGAGCCTGCGCCACGAGGTGTGCATCTCGGACATCAGCTACCCCAACGAACTGGTGAACAACCTGAACGGCAACATACGCAAAATCAGCTTTGTGCTGCTTGTGCTGGCGCTGGCATTACTGCTCATCTCCTTTGCCCTCATCAACAACACCATCAAGCTCACCATCTATTCGCAGCGTTTCCTGCTCCACACGATGAAACTGGTGGGAGCAGGCTGGGGCTTCATCCGACACCCGTTCATGGTGAGGAACTTCTGGATTGGCTTCGCCTCGGGAGTGCTTGCACTCGCCATGATGGCAGCAGGTGGGTACGTCCTGATGAAGTACGAGCCGCGCGTCATGGAGCTGGTGGATATCAAGTCCATAGCCATCGTGGCAGCAGGGGTCATGGTGTTCGGCATCCTCATTACCATGACTTGCGCACGCATCTCCATCAACCGTTTCCTCCGCATGAAGGCGGGAGACCTGTACTACATTTAAAGAGTTAAGAATTAAAAAATAAGAGTTAGGAATTTGTGACACTACGATATGAAAAAGAACTTCACGTTTGAGAAAATCAACTACATTCTGATGGCTGCCGCTGTGGTAGTCATCATCTTCGGTTTTGTGCTGATGACAGGCGCCAGCTCGACGGAGACGGCCTTCGACCCCGCCATCTTCAACGCCCGACGCATCAAGGTTGCCCCCATCATCTGCTTTATGGGGTTTGTGTTTATGATTTTCGCCATTATGTACCGTCCGAAAAAGAAAGACAACGGACAAGAAATCGAATCCTAATCCAGATAGGCCATGAGTTGGTTTGAAGCATTGATACTTGGTCTCGTACAGGGACTTACCGAATATCTGCCCATCAGCAGCAGCGGGCATCTGGCTATCGGCTCGGCGTTGTTTGGCGTGAATGGCGAGGACAATCTGGCCTTCACCATCGCCGTGCATGTGGCTACGGTACTCAGCACGGTCTTCATTCTCTGGAAGGAAATCGTGTGGATTTTCCAGGATCTTTTTAAGGGAAAATGGAACGAAGGCACGCGCTATGCCGTCAACATCCTCATCTCGATGATACCCGTTGCCATTGTGGGATTTTTCTTCAAGGACAAAGTGGAGGCTATCTTTGGCTCCGGCCTGCTCGTAGTAGGCTGTTGCCTGTTGGTAACGGCGGCTCTGCTGGCGTTCTCCTACTTTGCCAAGCCCCGCCAGCGCGAACGGATTTCGCCGTTCCATGCATTTGTCATCGGTATCGCGCAGGCGTTAGCCGTACTGCCTGGCCTCTCCCGCTCAGGCTCCACCATCGCCACAGGACTGCTGTTGGGCAACAAGAAGGAGAAACTGGCCCAGTTCTCGTTCCTGATGGTTATCCCCCCCATTCTGGGCGAGGCACTACTGGATGTGAAGGATATGATAACCAATGGCGCTGAGGCTACCTTAGGCAACAACATCTCCCTTGGGGCGTTGGCCGTCGGCTTCATCGCCGCCTTCCTCGCCGGTTGTGCCGCTTGCAAATGGATGATAAACATTGTGCGCCGCGGCAAGCTCATCTGGTTTGCCCTCTACTGCGCTATTATCGGCATCGCAACGATAATCTTCTCCCAGTTAGCGGCCTGACACTCATTCTTTCATATTTCTTAAAATGGATTTCCAGAGCGGCGAAATACTCTGCATCGACAAGCCCTACCGCTTCACCTCATTCGATGTGGTGAACAAGATACGGTGGCAGCTTTGCCGTGCCCTGGGAGTTAAGAAATTGAAGGTTGGTCATGCCGGTACGCTCGACCCGCTGGCTACGGGAGTGATGATTGTCTGCACCGGCCGGGCTACAAAGCGCATCGAAGAGTTCCAGGCTCACACCAAGGAGTACGTGGCGACCTTGCGACTGGGGGCCACAACCCCTTCGTATGATTTGGAGAAGCCGATCGATGCCTACTTCCCCACGGAACACATCACCCGCGCGATGGTGGAGAAGGCGCTTAGCCGTTTTGTGGGCACCATCGAACAGATACCCCCTTCGTTCTCGGCCTGCAAGGTGGGTGGTGTGCGTGCCTACGATATGGCCCGAAAGGGACGCGACGTGGAGCTGAAGCCCAAGACGCTCGTCATCGACGAGATTGAACTGATGGACTATAACCTGCCCGACATCACCATCCGCGTGGTCTGCAGCAAAGGAACCTACATCCGCGCTCTTGCCCGCGACATCGGCGAGGCCCTCGGCAGCGGAGCGCACTTGACAGCCCTACGCCGTACTCGCGTCGGCAGCATAAAAGTCGATGACTGCATCATCCTTGAAGATTTCCCCCATTGGCTTGAGGGAAAGATTACCCTCCCTGATTCGTAAACTTTAATTCCTTATTATAATATGAAGCTCTCCCAATTCAAGTACAAACTGCCCGAGGATCGCATTGCCATGGAACCCGCTTACCATCGCGACGAGTCAAAGCTGATGGTTGTCCATCGCGAAAGCGGCGAGATTGAGCATCTTCAGTTCAAGAATGTCATCGATTTCTTCGATGAAAACGATGTTTTTCTGTTCAACGACACACAGGTGTTCCCCGCTCGTCTGTTCGGCAACAAGGAGAAGACAGGCGCCCGCATCGAAGTGTTTTTGCTGCGCGAGCTCAATTCCGACATGCGCCTATGGGATGTTCTCGTTGACCCTGCCCGCAAAATCCGCATAGGCAACAAGCTCTATTTCGGCGAGGACAACTCGATGGTGGCCGAGGTTATCGACAACACCACCTCGCGAGGCCGCACCCTTCGCTTCCTCTACGACGGCACACACGACGAGTTTAAGCAGCATCTCTATCATCTCGGCGTGGCTCCCCTTCCGCCGTACATCCATCGTCCCTCTACGCCCGATGACTTGGAACGTTTCCAGACCATCTTTGCCGCAAAGGAAGGAGCCGTCACAGTTCCTGGCGCAGGCCTTCACTTCAGCCGCGAGCTGATGAAGCGCATGGAAATCAAGGGCATCGATCGCGCCTTTATCACGCTTCACATCGGACTTGGCAACTTCCGCAGCATCGATGTGGAAGACCTCACGAAGCACAAGATGGACAGCGAGCAGATGTTTGTGGAGCGCGAGGCCTGCGAGGCCGTCAACCGCGCCAAGGAATCCGGCCATCGCATCTGCGCCGTTGGCACATCGGTTGTGAAGGCCATGGAGACAGCCGTTGGCTCCGACGGGCTGCTTAAGGAATACGAAGGATGGACCAACAAATTCATCTTCCCTCCCTACGACTTCACACTACCTACCGCCCTGATTACGAACTTCCACCTTCCCATGTCGCCCATGCTGATGATTGCCAGCGCCTTCGGAGGCTACGATGTCGTGATGAAGGCTTACGAACAAGCCGTCAAACAAGGCTACCGCTTTGGCGCCTACGGCGATGCCATGCTAATACTCTAATCATGGACATTGGACAATCACGCGCCATTGTCCATTATCGATTGCCACAAAATGCCGAACATCGCCTACCTGGGCCTGGGCAGCAACGAAGGAGACCGTGCGGCGCTTCTGGAACAGGCCATAGCTCTTTTAGCCGAAAAGGCAGGTGCTGTCGTCAGCCGCTCCTCCATCCTTGAGACGGAGCCTTGGGGCTTCGCATCCGATCACAGGTTCCTTAACATGGTTGTTGCCATCAGCACCCCCCTCAGCCCCACCCGATTGCTCGACGTTACCCAACGTATCGAGCGCCAGCTCGGCCGAAAGCACAAGACGGCCTCAGAGAAGACGACGGACAGCCCATCTAAACGGAAATACCAGGACCGCCCCATCGACATCGACATCCTCCTCTACGGCAACCGAATCATCCATACCACACGCCTCGACGTACCCCACCCCCTTATCCTTCAGCGTGAATTCGTCTGGCGCCCTCTTCTTGAAATCGCCCCCGACATTCTCTGGCCCCTCACCCAACAACTCCTTTCTGAGGAAATCAAGATAGGGAAAACGCGTTGATACACGTGTACCAACGTGTTGATACACGTGACCCAACGCGTTGGTACACGTGGCTCAACGCGTTGAGCCAGCAAAAAGATACTTTAATTCTCCTCCAATGGGGCGGTATTAGAAAATCCCGCCTCAGAAAAACGCAAATAAATTTGGTTTTTCATTCGTTTATCCGTACCTTTGCAGCCGAAAAGAAATGAGGAGAGATTTGAGCTGCTTGCAACCTCAGAAAAAAATGCTAAAAACGGCAGTTGGCTTGCGCCGCTGTTTGCACACGTGCCCGATTTCTCCCGTTTCTTGGTAACGAATGGTTTAACTTTTTATTCAGTAAAAAGAAATGGGATATTTGTTTACATCTGAATCGGTGTCGGAAGGACACCCTGACAAAGTGGCGGACCAGATTTCGGACGCCATACTGGACGAACTGCTGGCCTATGACCCAAGCTCGAAGGTGGCCTGCGAGACGCTGGTTACGACAGGACAAGTGATGATTGCCGGCGAAGTGACGTCGGATGCCTACGTGGATCTTCAGGAGGTGGCACGCCGCACCATCAAGAAGATTGGCTATACGAAAAGCGACTATCAGTTCGACGGGGACTCGTGCGGCGTGTTAAGTGCCATCCACGAACAGAGCGCAGACATCCATCGCGGAGTCGTGCGTCATAATCCCCTCGACCAAGGGGCTGGAGACCAAGGCATGATGTTCGGCTATGCCACCAAGGAGACGGAAGACTACATGCCGCTACCGCTTTGGCTGGCCCACCGCATCGTGCGCACGTTGGCCGAAATCAGGCATGAAGGCAGAGAGATGACCTATCTGCGGCCTGATGCCAAGAGCCAGGTGACGATTGAGTATGCCGACGACGGCACGCCCCTCCGCATCGACACCATCGTGGTAAGCACACAGCACGATGATTGGGTGCACCTCACCGATACTCCTGAAGAGACGCAGGAAGCTGCCGATGCCACTATGTTAGCCACCATCCGCCGCGATGTGGAAGAGATACTGATTCCGCGCGTCAAGGCCCAGATTACTGACCTGCAGACGGCAGCCCTGTTCGACGGGCATTATACGCTCCACGTCAATCCTACGGGCAAATTTGTCATCGGAGGACCTCACGGCGATACAGGGCTGACGGGGCGCAAGATAATCGTTGACACCTATGGCGGACGAGGAGCCCATGGAGGCGGAGCCTTCAGCGGCAAGGACCCCAGCAAGGTTGACCGAAGTGCCGCATACGCCGCACGCCACATTGCCAAGAATATGGTGGCAGCAGGCATAGCCGACGAGATGCTCGTTCAGATTTCATACGCCATCGGCGTAGCCAAGCCCGTCAGCATCTTCGTGAACACCTATGGCCGCAGCCACGTCACACTCTCCGACGGCGAGATTGCCGCACGCATCCCCACGCTCTTCGACCTCCGTCCCCACGCTATTGAAGAACGCCTGAAGCTCCGCGCCCCCATCTATACCGAAACAGCCGCCTACGGCCATGTAGGCCGTCAGCCGCAAGTGGTTCACAAGCACTTCACGAATCTTTATAAAGGTGCGCGCGATTTAGATGTCGAACTCTTCACCTGGGAGAAACTGGACCAGGTAGAGACGCTACGCAACATTTTTTCCCCCTTTTTCATTGTAAATAAAAAAATGTAGTTACTTTTGCAGGCAAAAGAAAAACGACTATGAAAAATGCCACAAGAACTTTGCTGATGCTGATGCTGTGTGTACCCTTCACAGCTGTCGCTCAGAAGGTGGTTAATGTTCACGGAAAGGGTACCTACGTCGTGGGCGAGAACGAGAATATCACGCTTACAGAAGCCAAGCTTCGCTGTATTGAATGGGCCAAAACCGACGCCATCGAGCAGGCCTTCGGCAAGAGCATCACATCGAACATCATCGATACGAACCTCTCGTCCACAGGAGCAGAGGGGACGGTGGAAAGCTCGTACTTCTGGATGAATACCGAGGCCATGTCGCGCGGCGACTGGTTGGGCGACACCCGTGACCCAGAAATAACCGTGGAGTACATCAAAGGCGAACTATTCTTTACCGCCGAGGTGTGGGGAAAGGCCCGTGAGATTGCCCAGGCAAAGACGAACCTGAAATGGGACATCCTGAAGGACGACGACGGCAGGCAAGTGGAAGCATCAACTTTCGCCAACGGCGAGCGAATTTACATTCGTTTCCGTTCGCCCGCTAACGGCTACGTCGCCGCCTATCTGATACAGAGCAACAGCAGCGAGACCACCTGCCTGCTACCCTATAGGGGCGACACCAGCGGCCGTTTCGAAGTGAAGGGCGGAAAAAACTATGTTTTCTTTGACAAGACGACCACCCCTCCTGCCCCTTACAACATCAAGATGACGACAGGACAGGCATTTGAGATGGACGGCATCGTCATCGTCTATTCGCCCAATCCCTTCACCAAAGCCAACGACACGGATGCAGACGACGCTCTTCATCTGAACACCCTTGGCGCCCGCGAGTTCCGCGACTGGCTGAGGAAAAGCCAGCAGGCCGACCGCGAAATGGTGGTAGAGACACGCTGGGTGAAAATCACCAACAAAGATGCCGAAGAATAAATGAAAAATAGGATATTAGACATCAGGAATTAATATAGTATGAAAAAGAGATTTTTGCTATTTGCTGCATGCCTGTCGGTGTTGACGGCATTTGCCCAAGTGGAGAATGAGGATGGTCGTTGGATGAACATCGACTTGAAGGAAGACTCCACAGAAATTGTCACCATCGAAGACATTATCAGAGAACAACAGGACGTGACCTCGCGTAACACCCGCGAAATGCACTTTGCTGACGTCTGGGGCCGTCGAGGTTTCTTCAACATTGCCTACAACAAGGACGTCTCCCTTATTCCCTGGCATCCTATTAAAGAGGTGTATTCTGCCCCCTTCACGGGGACGACGGCCGACTGGAGCTTCACGCTCCAGAAAGGACGCAACTATCCGCTCCACAAGAAGCCCATTGGCAACACCGTCCAAATCTGTCTCGACTACACCGGATTGGACCTGACGGCTAACCACTACAAGCCTGCTTCAGGACAATTCCTCTACGACAGCAGCCAGAAAACCCAACAAACCGTAGATGGAAAGATAAAGAGCTACTACTACGTGCCTTGGAAAATGGAAAAATACGAGGCCAGCTATGGCATGTCCCTCGGTCCTTCGATTACCATCGCCCCGTTCAACTACGTGAACTACGACCCCATCCACTACCTGAAGTTCAACGTCTATTACCACGTGGGCTATCAGGCATCCATTCTCTATATGCTCAACAATAAGGAAGCAGATGCGAATACGGCTGTTTCCGCAGACCACTCGAATATGTCCGAAAATCTCAAGCTCCTCTGGGGACATGGCATGTACACCACGTTCGGCGCCAACATGTCGTGGAAAGCCATCGGCATCGGCTTTGAGAAACGCTCTGGCTCAACTCGCTATCAGCCTCTCAACACCAGCGACTTCGGTACCGGAAGCAACGGGTTCAATTCCAACTTCACCCGCTTCTACCTCCAAATCAGAATGTAATCGAGAACTATAGAATTAGAAATTAGAAACAAAAATATGAAACTATGAAAAAGTATATCATTCTCTTTTTCGCCGCCCTCCTCTGCCTGCCTTCGGGTTGGGCAAAGTCGTCCATCTACAAGACTGAGGGCACCTGCGGTCCCGATGTCAAATGGGCCTTCGACGGTCTCACTCTCACCATTGTCAACGCCAGCAAGGAAGGCGCCTACGTTGCCATCCCTGACTACGACATGAAGCACAACATCGCCCCGTGGACGAAGAAAAAACTCGATGTGAAGAAGGTGCAGATTGGCTCTGGCATCACCCGTGTCGGCTCGTGCTCCTTTGCTGGAATGGAGAATCTTCAGGAAGTCGTCTTCCTTGGCCGCGATGTCGTCCAGATTGGTTGGGGAGCCTTCCTCGGCTGCTCACGCCTGCGCAACATCTCCTTGCCCATTGGTCTGCGCAACATCGAGACCATAGCCTTCGCCCGCTGCACTTCGCTCAACAGCGTCAAGATTCCCGATCAATGCCGTGTGGCTGATCAGGCCTTCGTCTCCTGTACCAACCTGCAGAGTGTCGAGCTCAGCCCCACCGCCATCCTCGGCCGCCATGTCTTCGCCAACGAGGTGAAAATCAACAACCGCGTGCGCCATGCACTGTATAGCGGCGAGGTACGCCGTCTGCCCACTTATATCAACGCGGGTAATGCTGCTGAATATGGCTTTACTCCCGCTATCGTCGAGAAGTTTACCGCCGGCCGCGTCCTCGACATAGATTACGACTACATGACCTCCGGCGTCGATTCCATCATCCCGCAGGGATACTTCGCCCGCAACAACACCTACGCCCTCATCATCGGCAACCAGAACTACCGCTTTGTCTCTGATGTCCCCTATGCCATCCACGATGCCCGCGTCTTTGCCGAATACTGCCAGAAGACCCTCGGCATTCCCGCCCAGAACATTCATCTTACTGAGGATGCTACCAAGCAGATGATTCTTGAGGAAGAACTTGAGGATTGGGTGGAGCGCATCCCCGACCGTGAGAAGAAAAGCCTCATCGTCTATTATGCCGGCCACGGCGTACCCGATGTGAAAAACAAGAACAAGGCCTACATCCTGCCCACCGATGTTCGCGGCACCAGCCCCCAGCGCGGCATTGCCCTTGATGCCTTCTATTCCAAATTGGGCGAGCTCGCCTTCCATCAGACCAGCGTTTTCCTCGATGCCTGCTTCAGCGGCGTCAACCGCGAGAACGAGGGCGTTACCGATGGCCTGCGCGGCGTGGAAATTGAGGCTGAGGAAGCCGAACTGGGCGGAGGTTCCGTCGTCGTCTTCTCTGCTGCTCAGGGCAACGAGACAGCCCAGGGCTATCCCGAGCAGGGACATGGTCTCTTCACCTACTACCTGCTGAAGGAGATGCAGGAAACTGGCGGCATGATCAACTTCGGCCTCCTTTCCGACCGCCTGCAACGCAACGTTTCCACTCGTGCGCCCCAGCTGAAGATGCGCAAAGCGCAGACTCCTGCCACCACAGCCACCCAGCAGGCCGCCGAGACCTGGCGCGAAATGCAGTTCTAATTTCTGTTAACGGGGGACGTTTTACGTTCAACCAAATTGAAATTGTCACGTTTTTGTCACGCAAAACATTTGGAGCGTGAGGGAGAGATGGTGTACTTTTGCCTCCTAAACCGACAAAAGCAGACACCATGACCCTGACAAAAACCATCATCCGAACCTTTATAGCAGCAGCGGCAACCCTGCCTCTGCTGCTTGTTTCTTGTCAACACAGAGATGCCGATACTATAGCCAACCTCCAAACTGCCGAAGAACTGCTGGAAACCAATCCTCGCAAAGCCCTTGCCCTGCTGGACAGCATAGCCTCTTCCCGGCCCCCCAAAGGGGAGGCAGCTCTCTACGCCATCCTTCGCACGCAGGCTGACTACAAGTGCTTTGTTCCCCTTACGTCCGACTCGCTCATCCGCGTAGCCACAGACTACTATGGCCGTCCGCGCCGCCCCCACCACCATGCGGCCTTGGCTTGGTATTCGCTGGGTTGCGTCCGTGCCGAACAGGGCGACGACATTGGTGCTGTCGAAGCCTTCCTGACGGCTCAGCCCCTCTTCCCCGACACCACTTCGCGCTTCTATGCCCTATGCTGCCAGAACCTTGGCCACCACTACGCCAACCGCGGCATGTTTGACGATGCCCTCGCAGCCTATCGCACTTTCGGCCGTTCGCCCGCCGTGTCGGAGCGCGACACGTTTGTCAACAACTACCACATCGCGCGCGTCCTTATTAATAAGGGCACAGCCGACGAAGCCGACACCCTCCTTCAGCGCCTCATCCGCCATCCCCGTGCCGCAGAGGGGCTGAAGCAGAAGGCTCACTTCGAGGCCGCCAAGCTCTGCTGCTACCTCCGCGAGGACTACCCCGCAGCCAAGGCGCATGCCTACGACTGTCTGCGTGGCAAAACGTTCGGTGCTGTCTTTAGCGTGCTGGGCGATGCCTACCTCGGATTGGGGCAAGCTGATTCCGCAGCCTCCTACTTCCGCCTTGCACTTCAGCAGGACGAAGAGCTCTTCACCCAGGCCAACATCTGCCGCAAGATGGCTCCCCTCAGCCTCCAGCTCGGGCATCCCGACTCTGTAGCCTACTATATGGAGCGCTACACCCTCTTGGCCGACTCGGCCTGGAGGCAATGGAACGGCACGGAGCTTGCCGAACTCAACAGCCGTCACGAGATGGAGATGCAGTCGCGCCGCGAAAAGGCACGCCGCGAGCACCTTACCACCCTATTGGCTTCGTCGTTCGTCTTCGTCCTGCTCATCGTAGCCACCCTGTTCCTGTTGATTGAACGCTACCAGAAAAACCGCCTTATCCGTCTCCAGCAGCTGCTCTCGAAGGCCCGTCTGGAAATCCTGCGGCAGAAGGAGAAGATGGAGAGCATGCAGTCCATACCCCCAGAGGAGAACCAGCAGCTGCTCGACTTACGCCGCGGACAATGCACCCTCAGCCGTCAGGCGTTCTTCCTCACCCCTTGGGCCAAGCGGCTCAACGAATTCGAAGTCAAGGGGCAGGATTTAACCCTTGAACAGAACAAGGAGCTCCGCGCCACGTTAGCCGACTGCTTTGCCGACGTCATGGTTGACCTGAAGAACGACTGCCCCTCGCTCAACCTCGACGAAGTCTATTACTGCCTCTACTCCTACCTCGGCATGAGCACCAACCTCATCGCCCAATGCGAGCGCAGCAACCCCACCGTACTCCGCAAGCGCAAGAGCCGCATCCGCAGCAAGGTTGGCGACGACTGGAGCATCCTTTTCTTTAACGCCTGAGAAAAACCCTTCCACTCTCCATCTTTAATCTTCAATCCTCAATTTTCTTTTTCAATCTAAAATTTTTCCCCATTTCATCGGAGTTTTTCCGTCACAATGGACATTTTTTGTCACAAAATAATCCCTCCCATTCATACAAAAAAAGTAAAATGTCACGTTTTTGTCACGCAAAAAGTTTGGAGGCCATCCCGTTTCATCCCTAAATTTGCATCAAGAAAAACCTCAAAACCGATTGAATCATGAAAAAAAGAATTATTTCGATGGTAGTGGCTATGTTAGCCAGCATCACCTTCCTCTCGGCCTACGACTTCAAGGTTGATGGCATCTATTATAGTAAGGTAGATGACGGGAAAGTATCTGTGGTTCAAGAATACATAGGCTCATCCTGTTATTGGGGTGAAATCATCATCCCGTCTACGGTAGAATACGAAGGGGTAAGGTACAATGTTAACAGCATTGGGGATCATGCCTTTTCCCATTGTTACGACATAACAACTATTACGCTGCCGGGTACGATTACTTCCATTGGCGATTTTGCTTTTGTGTATTGTTCGAAAATGACTTCCATTGTTATCCCTAATAGCGTAACGAGCCTCGGGGATCGTGTGTTTTCGGGCTGTGACCAACTGACTTCCATTATCCTTCCTGATAGAATGACTCATTGGGGCGAAGGGGTCTTCGGTGGTTGTGAAAAACTAACTTCTGTTACCATTCCCAAGGGCTTGACCCGTATCGAAAGCGGTACTTTCTCTGGTTGCTCTAACCTATCTTCGGTTATCATACCCGACGGCATAACCAGCATAGGCTCAAGCGCATTCAATCATTGCTATAAACTTTCATCTGTCTCCCTTCCTGAGAGTGTAACTAGTATTGAAGGAGGTGCTTTCTATGAATGCAGCAGTCTGACTTCCATTGTTATTCCTAGCGGTGTCACCTGTATTGAAGAAAAGACATTCACCTGTTGTTACAATTTAACCTCCATTGTTCTACCTGAAGGCATCACGACTCTTGGCGATGAAACTTTTAGTGATTGTAGCGGCCTTACTTCTTTTAATATCCCTATCGGGGTTACATCTATTGGTAATAATGTTTTCGAAAGATGTACAAACTTAAAATCGATATTCATTCCTAAAAATGTCTCCAAGATTGGGTATCATCCTTTCCCGACTACTTCCCTGATTTCCATTAAGGTAGATGATGATAATCCGTTCTACGATAGTCGTGACAATTGCAATGCGCTGATTGAGACGGCTTCGAACACTCTCATTGACGGATGTAGGAATTCAACTATCCCAAATGGGATTGATACCATTGGGGCAAGGGCTTTTGCCTATTGTCTCATCACCTCAGTCGTTATTCCCGAAAGTGTTGTCAGCATAAAATCCAGCGCTTTCGAGGAGTGTGTGGATCTGACGTCACTCACTTTGTCAGAAGGCTTGGAAAGCATTGGTGATAAAGCTTTCTTCTATTGTTATAATTTGACCTCATTGACTATTCCCAACAGCGTCACCAGTATTGATAATCACGCTTTTAGTTGCTGCTATAGTTTGGAATCCTTAATCCTTCCCAAGAAGATGACTAACATAGGCGCCTTTGCGTTCTCCAATTGTAGTGCCCTAGAATCTGTCGTGATTCCTGATGGAATTGTCATGATTGGGGACAACTGTTTTTCTGATTGCAACAAGCTTTCCAGCGTCACTCTTCCCCAAAGCCTTACAAGTATCGGGTCGAGTGCTTTCCGCTATTGTAATTTGGCGTCAATTGTTCTTCCCAAAGGACTCAAGAAAATCAAGCAGGACGCCTTTGAATTTTGCTCTCCTCTTACACACATTACTTGCCTGGCGACCACTCCTCCGGATTGTTCCTATTTTACAACAGACTATTTTACATTTGGACCTTTTTCATCGTACGGAACACTTCACGTTCCCTCAGGCTGTAAGGATGCATACGCTTCGGATGACTGTTGGAAGCATTTCGAAATAGTAGAAGATATAGGTGAAATGGCCTTTGGTATGGCTGGTGAAGAAGATTTAAGTGGGCATCCTTATTCGGGTACGCTCGTCGAAGGGTACACAAATTGCTTCATTTTCTCTCTTCAGGATAGTGTGCTCTACATCAACGGCTATTATGCAGGAAATCCTAAACTCACAACAAGGATGGCCTATACTGTTGTCGGTCACGAAATATACTTGAATATGGCGTCAGATATGGACAAGGATACACACGCTTCTGGCGAAACGAAGCCCCTGGCGCTTGACGTTTCCATCGGGGGGTGCACGGAGGACTACTATTACATCTATCTCTCCGGCTATTACGGCAGGACGGCAATCGTAGATGACTATACGCTACACGAGACATCGTTCAGGGGCTATGGCTTGCGTGGTTTTGTGCGCGAGAAGCCGCCCAAGACGGACATCAGTACAGGGCAGAAAGATCCGAATGAAAAAAGCGACGTGGATGTAGTATGCCGCGTGCGGGGCATGGTCGGCGGACACTACCAGCAGCATGTAAGCTCCATAGAGGGCAACGTCATCTACCTCGATGGCACATATTCCAGCCAATCGGAGGGCAACGAGGACGTGGAGGCCACAACTCCACTCGGCCAATTGCCAGCAGGGGACTATACGGTAGTGCTCAACGTGAAGGACATGGACGACATAATGCCTCCCTTCTCGGCAACGCTGACGTTCAAAGTAACGCCGACGGGCGTGGAAGTACTTTCCGCCGACGAAGCCGGGGACGTCATCTTCGACCTACAGGGCAATCGCATCAACCACCGGGCGGAAGGAATCTATATCAAAAATGGAAAGAAAGTGTTAATCAGATAAAAATCCAACTAAAAGGGTTTATATGAAACACTCAGCAAAAAAAACAATCCTCGTATTGGCGGCTGTCCTTGTTTGCGGCCAAAGTATGCTGACATCGTGTGTTGAGGACATTTTCGACAATCCTTGTCACGTAATAATTCATCCCTTTCATACAAAAAGTATAATGGGACGTTTTTTGGGATGCACAAAATTTGGAAGCGGTTCTTCTTTTTTTTATTTTTGCAGCGAAAAAGAAAAAAGTTGCCCCCATGCAGTATTATGGACTTTTCAGCGTTTTAATAATAAAAAAATGACATTATGAAGAAGTTTTTATTTCTGGCCGTAGCCGCCATGATGGCTACTTTGAGTGTGAACGGACAAGATGCATACGCCGACCTGAAGCACGAGGTGGCTATCAGCACGGGCGCAGTCTCCACGTCGAATGTCATCGACATCTTTCAGATTGTAGCCGAGTTGGAGCAGCAGGATGGCGTCATGTACGATTTCAATAGTCTCCACGGCCCTTACTCCATTGAATACTTCTATCGCGCCAAGCCGTGGCTCGGCGTGGGCGGCATGTTCATCTATGGAAATGGCAAAATAAAGGCCTCCAACATGAACAGCGGCGGAATGATTGCGGAGACGAAGTGCAGTTACGTCTCGCTATTGCCTGCCGTGAAGCTCGACTGGGTTCGCCGCCAGTACTTCGGCATGTACTCGAAAATAGCCCTGGGCGCCACAATCCGCAACGAACAACTCTCGCGCGCCGGTTTTTCGCGTAGCGACGAAGCCAAGAAAAGGGCGCATTTCAATGGTCATGTGACGCTCGTCGGCATGGACTTCGGCAGCCCCCACTTCCGCGGCTTCGGCGAATTAGGTTTCGGCGAGCAGGGTGTGCTCCTTATCGGTCTGCGGTATAAATTCTGATTCGTTTGGTTTCTCCATAATATATTTCTCCAATGAAGACAAAACGTTCATGCCGCATCTTCTGGCTCTTGATGATTACGTTCGTGCCGTTCCGCCTGACGGCACAGGACTATGCCAGCAGCCGTCATTTCTGGGAAGAGGGAGAGCTCACCTGGGAAGACATGCTCGGCACCCCCGACAACTCAGGTGCAAGAGGCGTCCTCGGTCTCAGTTATGGAACAAAGATGGGTGAGGTCAAGAAGGGGAACACCACGTACAACTTCGTCAAATACTTCACCTACGTGGACCGCTATGACTCATGGGCCGTTGATAGTGTGCGTACGGATGACTATCTGCTCTACAACCAGACGCTGTTCGACCTTTCGGAACTCTACTGCCGCAAGGCTACAAAGGAATACAGCAGCGCGAACTTCTCGGGCGACTCTGAAGACCTTTTCCTCTTTTACTACAGACAGCTGTCGAAGCGTATGGATGAGCTTAATGAGAAGACCGATACGGGCAGAATCAGCCTCGCCGTTGAGGAGTACTATCGCCACGTACAACAAGAGCTTGAGGAAGAGGGAGAATTCAATCCCGTAGAGGCTGCCAGACTCACCTCACGGGGATCCGGCATAGGCATGTTTGTCGGCTACAGCCTTCGTGCCCCCATCCGCGGCGAGTTCTCACCCACACATGGCATCACATGGGGTTGGGATTTCCCCATCCGCAAATCGATGATCGGGCTTTCGGCAAGCATCGAAGGCTTTGGCCATAGTAACGTTTACCTTGATACCAAAGAAGGCCCCATCCATCAGAATGAGAGAGTCAGCTCCGGAAGCGCCGAGCTCTACTATGGCTATAATGCCCTCCGCACCAGCGCCCTCTCGCTCAATCCCTTCGCAGGGGTTGGGGTATCCTTCTACGACGGGGAGACGTACGACGACGGTTCAGGGCGTAAGACCTCTAATGAAGCAAATGGCTTTACTGTGGAAGCCGGACTGATTGCAGATGCCATCCTGAGCTCCAATGTGCGCATCTTCGCGGGAGGACGTTCCGCTTCGCAATACGTCTCGCTTCGCTTCCGCCCCTATGTCAGCCTTGCCAACATGAGGGGTATCGGCTGGATGCCAAGCCTCAACCTCTCCGTCTCCTTTAATTTCTTGGTGCAATAACCAAAAATCAATGAAATTTGATTATTCACCATTCTTTAGGAAATAAAAAGTTTTCATCGCGATGGTTTGAAGTTTTCATCGCAATGATTAAATGTTTTCATCGCGATGAAAGATTATTTTCATCGCGATGAAAAAACAGTATTCTCTAAGAATAACTTTTTACCGTCAAATAATATGCTCATTGACAACATAGAAAGGACATTCGTTTCATTCGAAGAATAATGCCCACAAAACAGTATCGTTTACAGCCTTTTCTCCTAACGGCGAATTGGGCGAATTTTCCCTTTTTCTGATACGATGATGAAGGAAAAATTTGGAGGATATAGGTTTTATTGCCTACTTTTGCAGCCGAAAACTGACAAGCAAGAAATCCCTAAAAATATGAATATGAAAAAGACCATCCTTCTGTTATCCGCCGTATTATCTCCGTTACTCTGTGCGGCCCAAGTGAACATACAATTTCTGTACGATTGTGCTGAAACCCCCATTACGACGGTGGAGGTGTACAAGGGCGATGCGTGGGGCGACACGTATTTCTTCATCGACCACTACTACTACTTCCAGAGCTTGAACGGGCATACCAACATTGGAATGGACAGCTATTTCGAGTTTGAGCGGGGGCTGAACTTCTGGCAGCAGACGCGGATGCGCAACCTCAGCCTGCATGTGGAGTTGGATTTTAAGAACTCCGGTTATGGCAGCGGGATGGCCTGCATCGGCGCCAAGTACGCCTTCCATAACGCTTCGTTCAGCCGTACGGCAGGGATTGCCCTGATGTACGACCACTACATCGGCGAAGGAAGTGCCGATATCCCTCTGAAATTTACCGGCACGTGGAACGTGGAGAACCTGTTCGGGCTGAGAGGACTGACCTTCGACGGATTCGTCGACGTGTGGGGAAACAACACGCAATACGTGACCGGCCAGAACAAGATAGCCTACGACCACTTCTCCATCCACTCGCAACCCCAGCTATGGATGCGCATTACGCCCAACTTCAACCTCGGCGGCGAAGTGGTGCTCGGCTACAACCATCGCGGCACGCACGGCTTCCTGTGCCAGCCCTGCGTAGGTCTGAAATGGGTGTTGTGACATAAAAAACAGAATCACTCTCCTCCCCTGAAGTCGAGGACAGCCATTTTCGGAAATTTCGCATGATCGCGTACGGCAACGCCCATGCGGCATAGCCGCTTGTTAAGCAGGATGCGTCGATGCCCCAGCCTGGCGTTCGACTCTCCGGCATCGATGAGAAAGTGCATAACGATGGCAAGCCCTGTGGCACAGTTGCCGAAATCGCAGCACTCGGCCATTGCAGGGTCAGCCTCGCACGTCGTTCCACTTCGGTCGTGACCCGTGTTGCCCAGCGCTCCGCCCTGCGTAGCGAAGCAGTTGGCAGAGTCGTAGAGTTCATCGTCAGGCATCAGCAAAGGCATGGAAGCCAGAGCCTCCAGCTCCTGCAGGAGCGACTCCTTGCGCTCGTCGAAGGCAAAACCCTTCACCCAGCCCGTATCGCCGTTGTACTCCGCAGCATAGGTGTGCGCAAAGAGCGAAGGATTTGTGCGCATCAGGTTCAGGTAATAGAACACCTCTTTTTCTATCTCGTTCAGATACTTGAGGCCGGCTGCGCTGGCTGCCGCCGTCCGCTCGCCGGGCGTCCATTGGCTGGCAAACTTCTCGTCCATCGCCTTCAGCTTGGCGCGGTCAATCTCCTCATTAGTGGGTGGTGTCGTCGGCTCTGGTGGCTGGCAGGCTGCAAGGGCCAACATCATCAAGGCTCCCAAAACCATCAGGAAAACATGCTTGTTTCTCATCGTACGGAATCGACTTTTGATTTATGCAGCTGCAAAGATACAAATGAACGGGGAGAACTGCAATAGTTTTTCACTCATCTTTCGATTTTTCGTGGCATAAGCCTTGCAGGAGAAGGGGAAAAAGGGAAAACAAGCGCTTGCCGTTGAAGAATAGGGCGAAAGTGTTTGGGCGTTTGGAAAAGAGTTTGTATCTTCGCGCCGATTTTTGAAAAAACTGCATCAAGAATTCGGTTTTAATAAAAAATAGTATCATGTCCTACAGATTTATTTCCGCAGCTGAAGCTGCACGCTACGTTAAGCACGGTATGAACATCGGTCTTTCAGGCTTCACGCCCGCCGGTGCTCCGAAAGCCGTCACCCCCGAGATCGCAAAGATTGCTGAGGCTGAGCACGCTGCCGGCCGCCCGTTCCAGGTTGGCATCTTCACAGGAGCCAGCACGGGCGAGAGCACGGACGGCATCCTGAGCCGTGCGAAAGCCATCCGCTACCGCGCCCCCTACACCACCAACAAGGACTTCCGCACGGCCGTGAACGCCGGCGAGATTGCCTACAACGACATCCACCTGAGCCAGATGGCACAGGAGTTGCGTTATGGCTTCATGGGCCGTGTAGATGTGGCGATTATCGAAGCGTGCGACGTCAGCGACGACGGCAAAATATGGCTCACGGCTGGCGTAGGTATTTCGCCTACCGTTTGCCGTCTGGCCGACAAAATCATCATCGAGCTGAACACACAGTACGGCAAGGCACCCAAGGGACTGCACGACGTCTATGAGCCTGCCGACCCACCCTACCGCAAGGAAATCCCCATCTACACCCCCTCAGACCGCATCGGCAAGGAGTATGTGCAGGTTGACCCCGCAAAGATCGTGGGCATCGTAGAGGTGTGCAAGCCCGACGAGGCCCGTGCATTCACCGCTCCCGACGAAATCAGCGAGAAGATCGGGCACAACGTGGCCCAGTTCCTCATTGGAGACATGAAGCGCGGCATCATCCCCAGCAGCTTCCTGCCCCTGCAGAGCGGCGTGGGCAATGTAGCCAACGCGGTACTGAAAGCCCTGGGCGAAGACCCGGGCGTACCCGCCTTCCAGATGTACACCGAGGTGATTCAGGACAGCGTCATCGCCCTCATCCGCGAAGGACATTGCAAGTTCGGCAGCACCTGCTCACTTAGCCTTTCCAACGAATGCCTGCAGGAAGTGTACGACAACATCGACTTCTTCAAGGACAAGCTGGTGCTCCGTCCGAGTGAAATCAGCAACAGTCCCGAGGTGGCACGCCGCCTGGGCCTCATCTCCATGAACACCGCCCTGGAAGCCGATATCTATGGCAACGTCAACAGCACCCACGTGGGCGGCACAAAGATGATGAACGGCATCGGCGGCTCAGGCGACTTCACACGCAACGCCTACATCAGCATCTTCTCCTGCCCCTCGACAGCGAAGGGTGGCTGCATCAGCGCCATCGTGCCGATGGTGAGCCACGTAGACCATAATGAGCACTCCGTCAACGTCCTCATCACCGAACAGGGCATCGCTGACCTGCGCGGCAAAAGCCCCGTCGAACGCTCGCACGAGATTATTGAAAACTGCGTCCATCCCGACTACAAGCAGCTTCTCTGGGACTACGTGAAGATGGCAGGCAAAGGCCAGACACCCCACAACCTGCACGCAGCCCTCGCCATGCACGAAGCATTGGCCAAGAAGGGCGACATGCGACTAACAGAGTGGTAAAAAACGGCTCGAATGCACAGCAAATGCGCAAAAAAAGCCTATTTTATGCTAAATTATTTGGAGGATAAGAATTTATTTGCTTACCTTTGCGCGATTTTTTGTAAAACTATTAATTAATTATCACTATGAACGAAATTGAAGAAAGAGTAAAAGCTATCATCGTTGATAAACTTGGTGTTGATGAATCAGAAGTGACCGCAGAGGCTAGCTTCACCAACGACCTGGGTGCTGACTCCCTGGACACCGTTGAGCTGATTATGGAGCTTGAGAAGGAATTTGGCCTTCAGATTCCTGACGATCAGGCTGAGAAAATTGCTACCGTTGGCGACGCTGTCAACTTCATCCTGAGCAATAAGGAATAATTCTCCCCTTGTGCTGAGCCTTGAACTGCACGCCCTTGTCTGCGCGCGTCCAAGGCTCAGTTATTTTTCTCGCGCACGCGCGCGATACCCTTTTAATAATCCCTAACTATTGTAATCTCGAAAATGGAACTTCGTCGTGTAGTAGTCACCGGAATGGGCGCTGTAACGCCTATCGGCAATGACGTGAAAACATACTGGGAAAACCTTCTTGCCGGCGTGAGCGGCGCTGCGCCCATCACCCACTTCGACACCAGCCTCTTCAAGACCACCTTTGCCTGCGAAGTGAAGGACTTCAACGCCGAGGCATACTTCGACCGCAAGGAGTACCGCAAGGTTGACCCCTACGCCCATTTTGCCATAGCGGCAACAACAGAGGCTATGACGGACGCAGCCCTCGTCCTTGAACAAGAGAACCTCGACCGCATCGGCGCTGTTATCGGCGTCGGCATCGGCGGCACACGCACCTTCGAAGAACAACTCTACGACTACGGCAGCAATATGGAGCAGGGCCCTCATTTCTCGCCGTTCCTCGTCACCAAGATGGTGCCAAACATGTGCGCCGGACTGATTTCCATCCGCTTCGGCTTGCGCGGACCCAACTACACCACGGCTGCAGCCTGCGCCTCCTCGACCTATGCCCTCGCCCAGGCGTTCGACCTCATCCGCTATGGTAAGGCCGACGTGATGGTGACGGGCGGTGCTGAATCGTGCATCAGCCCTGCGGGCATCGGCGGATTCTCGTCCATGCACGCCATCAGCACCCGCAACGACAACCCCGAGGGGGCCTCACGCCCCTTCAGCGCCAGCCGCGACGGATTTGTGCTGGGCGAAGGTGCCGGCATCCTCATCCTTGAAGAACTGGAGCACGCCAAGGCTCGCGGCGCCCGCATCTATGCAGAACTGGCTGGAACGGGCCTCGGTGCAGATGCCTACCACGTCACCGCTCCCCATCCCGAAGGCATGGGTGCTGCCAACGTCATGAGGGCTGCCCTCGCCGAAGCCAGCATGCAGCCCGAGGACATCGACTACATCAACACCCACGGCACATCGACCCCCATGGGCGACATCTCCGAAGTGAAGGCTATTCAGACAGTCTTCGGCGAACACGCCTACAAGCTCAATATTGATGCCACGAAATCTATGACGGGCCATCTGCTGGGTGCCGCCGGCGCCATCGAGGCCATAGCCACCGTACTGGCGGTGCAGAACGACATCGTCCCGCCCACCATTAACCACGAGGAGGGCGATGATGACGAGAACATCGACTACCGCCTCAACTTCACTTTCGGACAGGCTCAGAAGCGCTCCGTCCGCGCCGCTCTCACCAACAATTTCGGCTTCGGCGGACAGAATGCCTGCGCGCTGTTCAAGAAATACGAATAAGACCAGCACCGCTGCCGCATGTCCCTGTCTGATAAGATACGTTTCCTTCGATGCCGTGAAAAATCTTTTTGCCGTGATTTACAGGACATCCTTGGCTTTATGCCACACGATTTATCCATCTATCACGAGGCCCTTCGGCATGGTTCCATAAACTATCAGACAGGAGTTTACGCGGGCAAGAACAACGAGCGGCTGGAATATCTGGGCGATGCCATCCTTGGTGCGGTAACGTCGGACATCCTCTACCACAAATACCCGAAACGCAATGAGGGTTTCCTCACCAAAGCTCGTAGTATGATGGTGCGGCGCGAAACGCTGAATAAGATTGCCCATGAAATCGGGCTTGAAAAACTTATTTGTGCAGCGCTGAATTACAACAAGAAATCCCACAACTGCTCCATTTCGGGTAACGCCTTTGAGGCCTTTGTCGGAGCTATCTATCTTGATAGGGGCTACAAATACAGCTACCGCTTCATCGAAAAGCGCGTCTTCAACGCAAAAAGTGCTCAATTCAATGTAGAAGAACTTGCCACAAAAGAGGTTAACTACAAAAGTAGCATCATCGAGTGGTGCCAGAAATACCACTATCAGTACTCTTTTTTGTTTGATGGACAAGAGGATACCTCCGAAGGCTCATTATTCCATAGCTCACTCATTATCTGCGGTATTCTTGCAGGCCAAGGCAAGGGATATACCAAAAAAGAAAGCCATCAGCAGGCATCTCTTGAAGCGCTTAACAACATCCGCAATAATCAACAGCTGCGGGAAGAAATACGTTCAGCAGCCTACGAACAAGAAGAGCAAATAACCGTACTAGAGGAAGATGCCGTTGAGCAAGAAGAAAACGAGGAAAAACCAGAAAGCGTAGAACAACCCCTCGTCTGTGAAGCAGAAACAAGTAATCTGGATAAAATACTAAATCATAAAGAAAGATCATGGCATTGATAAAATCTGTCAGGGGATTCACCCCCCAAATCGGAGAAGACTGCTACCTCGCAGAAAACGCCACTATAGTGGGTGATGTGATTATGGGCAGCCAATGCAGCGTGTGGTTCAACGCTGTTGTCCGTGGTGACGTCAACTGGATTCACATCGGCGACAGGGTGAACATCCAGGACGGCTCCGTCCTCCATACCCTCTACCAGAAGTCAACCATCACGATAGGAAATGATGTTTCCATCGGACATAATGTGACCATCCATGGTGCCGACATCGAGGATTTTGCTCTCATCGGTATGGGCAGCACGCTGCTTGACGGCGTGGTGGTCGGCAAGGGAGCCATTGTAGCTGCCGGTGCTCTCGTACTGAAAGGCACGCAGATAGGCCCGGGCGAAATCTGGGGAGGCGTACCTGCCAAGTTCATCAAGAAAGTTGACCCTGAGCAGAACAAGGAACTGAATCTCAAAATCGCACACGGCTACCTGATGTATGCCGGATGGTTTAAGGAAGAGGAAAACGGAAACGCCACAAGTACAGACGTTCGGTGAATCCTCTTACCTTTTTCCTGATGTCTTTGGCGCGGCTTCCGCTCCACGTCCTCTATGTATTCAGCGACGCGATAGAATTCCTGCTCTACCACGTTGTACGGTATCGCCGTAAGATTGTGCGGAGGAACCTGACGAGAGCCTACCCGACAAAGACGAAGAAGGAAATAAAGGAGACAGAACGGAAATTCTACCATTTCCTCTGCGACTATCTCGTTGAGACCATTCATTTTCTGCGCATTAGCGAGGAGGAGGTAAAGAAACGTTTTCGCTTCACCAACATGGAGTTGATAGACAGACTTAGTGCCGACGGAAAGCCCATCTTCGTCTTTTTGGGGCACTATGGCAATTGGGAGTATTTTGCCTCCTTTCCCCTTTGGGCGCCTGGGCGCATTACCACTTCCCATGTCTATCATGCCCTCTCCAACAAGGCTATGGACAAACTGATGATCCGTCTTAGGAACCGTTTTTCCTCTATCGGCATGCCACAGAACGAGACCTACCACACCCTACTCCACCTGATAGGTGAAGGACATCAACCCCTTATCGCCCTGATTGCAGACCAGCGCCCCCTGAAGAAGCACCACGATGTTTGGATAGACTTCCTGCGCCAACCTACTGCACTCATTACCGGTGGTGAACGCATAGGTGTACGCTTGGGAGCACATTTCATTTATGGGGAAGTGAAGGTGGTACGAAGAGGCTATTACGAAGTCACCTTTAAGGAGATTTTCCCCGATGAAAACGAGGATTTTTCACTTTCGAAGCAGTATATGCAACAACTCGAGCAAACCATTGACAACGCTCCGCAATACTACCTTTGGTCCCATAACCGATGGAAATATCGCCCAGATGCTGAGGGCAAGCCAGAATTGAATTCTTAACCACCCGACAATCCCATGCTCAAGCAATTCATACAACTCATAAAGCGTTTCCTGCCCCCTTACAAGGGTTATCTTGTCTGGAATCTCATCCTCAACATTCTGGCCCAGGTGCTGAACGTCTTCTCATTTGCCCTCATCATCCCCATCCTGCAGACGCTTTTCAAGGTGAGCCAGGAAACGTATACCTTCATCCCCTGGGGCAGCGTGAACATTATCGACGCCGCCAAGAACAATTTCTATTGGTACATGAATGAGCTCATTGCCGACAAGGGCGCGCTGTGGGTGCTCATCATGTCGGGCGTGATGCTCATTGTGCTTACAGCCCTGAAGACAGCCTGCTACTTCGGCTCGGCAGCCACGCTCATCCCCCTTCGTACAGGTATTGTTAGGGATATGCGCACAATGGTTTATAACAAAGTGCTCCACCTCCCGCTCAGTTTCTTTAGCGAAGAGCGTAAGGGCGACATCATCAGTCGCATGAGCAGCGACATATCCACTCTGGAGAATTGTCTCTCCAACTCGCTCGACATGCTCATCAAAAATCCCATTGCCATCATCGTCACCCTCACCACGCTCTTCTGCATCGACTGGAAACTGACGCTTTTCGTGTTGGCCGTTAGTCCGCTCATTGCCTGGGTGATGGGGCTTATAAGCCGTAAACTAAGAAGGAAGTCGAAGGAGACGCAAACGCTGTGGGGAGCCCTGCTTGCCCAGCTCGACGAGACGCTGGGAGGGTTGCGCATCGTCAAGGCTTTCCTGGCTGAGGATAAGATGCAGCGGCGGTTCAACGATGTCAATGACAACTACCGCAACTCGATGGTCCGCATGTCTGTGCGTCAGGCCAGCGCCCACCCCGTCAGCGAGTTCATGGGCACAGCCATCATTGTCATCGTCCTCTGGGGGGGCGGACTCATTATTCTGGGCAACCGTTCCTCCATGGACGCCAGCCTTTTCATCTACTATCTGGTGATGCTCTACAACATCATCAACCCCATCAAGGACCTCTCCAAGGCTTATTACAATATCCCCATCGGAATGGGTTGCTGGGAGCGCGTGGATAAGATTTTGAGTGCTGTCAATCCTATTCAAGAAATAGCTTCTCCCCACAGCCTCAAAGCTTTTGAAAAGGAAATCCTCTTCCGCCATGTGGGCTTCAGTTACACCGATGGACACCCTGTACTGCGGGACATCAACCTTACCGTACCCAAGGGAAAAACCATCGCGCTGGTGGGCCAAAGCGGCTCCGGTAAATCGACGCTTGTCGACCTTGTGCCCCGTTTCCACGATGTGCAAGAAGGAGAAATTCTAATTGATGGCACCAATGTCAAGGAAGTGCGCGTGAAGGGTCTCCGGGCGCTGATAGGAAATGTCAATCAGGAAGCCATCCTCTTCAACGACACCTTCTTCAACAATATTGCCTTTGGCGTTGAGGGTGCCACAATGGAGCAGGTCGTGGAGGCTGCCCGAATCGCCAACGCCCACGACTTCATCATGGAAACACCTGAAGGCTACGACACTTACATCGGCGACCGAGGATGTCTGCTCTCGGGAGGCCAGCGCCAGCGCATCAGCATCGCCCGCGCCATCCTGAAGAATCCCCCCATCCTCATCCTCGACGAGGCCACCTCAGCCCTCGACACGGAGAGTGAACGGCTGGTGCAGGAGGCTTTGGAGCGTCTGATGAAGAGCCGTACAACGATTGCCATTGCACACAGGCTGAGCACCATACGGAGTGCCGATGAGATATGCGTCATGCAGGATGGACAGATTGTGGAACGTGGCACACACGAGGAACTTATTGCTCTCGGAGGCTACTACAAGCGCCTCAACGACATGCAGAGCCTTTGAGAAATGAAGAATGAAAAATGAAAAATAGAATGTCCTGTCTGCTGCGTATGGCCGGGGTGCTGCCTCCTTTGGCAACCTCTCTTTGCAGGGCTGTTTGTTTTTCATTGGTCGTTCTTCATTCTTCATTCTTTGCCGTTGCGCAGACCGCAACGGTTGACACCCTTGCTCTGCCTACTATTCCTGCAGAAAACCGTTTCGAAGCCCAGGGACTCCTCCTCCCTGTGACGCTGGTGGCAGCGGGGACTGCCGGGCTGTTCGAGCCTGTAAAAAGTTGGAAGTACAACCTTCAGGATGCCGTGCACAGCCTTGGCGGACAAGACCGGTATCCTTTTGAAGACTATGTGCAGTATGTGCCCGCTGCCGCAGCCCTGTCGCTCGGCTGGCTGGGTGTGGAGGCTCGTCATGGCACCTTCGACCGTCTGATGCTCTCGGGGACGTCGTACGTCGTGACTGCCTCGCTCACGTGGGCCCTGCTGAAGCGTAATGTTGTCTCCATCCGTCCGGGCATACACTATACCTACGTGGCTGCAGGGAACGCCGATGCCATCAGTCCCGCAACCCATCCGAAATACTTCAACTCCTTCCCCTCGGGCCATTCGGCGACGGCGTTCATGGGTGCCGAGCTGGTGCGGCTCGAGTATGGCAGAGAGCACCCCTGGCTGGCTGTCGGAGCCTACGCCGTGGCTGCGGGCGTGGGCATCATGCGCATCTATCACGACTACCATTGGGCTACCGACGTGCTGGCTGGCGCAGGCATGGGCATTCTTGGGGCGCGCATCGGCTGGTGGCTGCTCCCCTACGAGCAACGCCTCTGTGACACCCTGTTCAAAAGGCAGATAGCCATCCGCCCGCAGACGAACGGTTATCAGAACGAACTGGCCCTTACGCTCACCTTCTAATTCATTCCGCTATTCGGGTATCACGTTTATTGCGCGTTACTGTGTTACCTGATACCAGGTAGCGGAGGTATAATAGGAGTAATTAATTTAGATCCACCTGAACCGCTTTGGACTTTGTCGTTTTTGCCCATTTCATCGGGGAAAATTCCAAGCCGTCTGAAAATGCAGCATTTTGCAGCGTGTTTTTCTTGACAAAAGACGAAAAAACAGCTTAACTTTATAGTGAAAAAATGAACAGGAATAAAAAAATAGTCAGAAAAAAGTAAAAAAATTCATTTTTCCATGCAGTATTTCCAGTAACCTTGCGTTTATAGAAATAGAATTATTAACCAAAAGCTATATCGCTATGAAAAGAACAGCTTTTTTATTCTTGATGGCAATCACAGTCATCTGTTTCACGACAATGTCGTGCAGTAACGACAACGACGAAGTTCCTTTTCTTATGAAACAGTCGACGACATCCCTGATGGCAAAGAAGGACATGCCCAACTGGCTGGCAGAGAAAGTTTCCGACTTGGAAAAGGACGCTCCTCCTTTGGCGCTCTATAAGGTGTATCAATGCAAGTGGAAGTCACAGACCATCTATCACATCTATTACAATTTCGCTTCATGTGCGATGTGTAACACCTTTTATGCTGACGGCACTAAAATAGACTGGGAGAAGAAGGCCGACCCAGATGATTTCAGCAAAAGCAGCACCGACTGGAAATGCATCTACGTCATCGAAGGGTCTCATTAATTAACAGAATTAATAGGAAAATTTTCTCTTAAATATCTTACAAAAACCTCTCACTTGCCCTTCTGATGTAAAATGTAAGGATTTTGTAAGGTTTTTTTCATGGTTATTTCTATTGTATGCGCTACTTTTGTCCACGAATAGTATAACTAAAATACTATATTTATTATTTTGAAAAGAATACAAAATACTAAAATGATTCTATCATATCTCTTGCTATGTGGGGTGTTAGACTGTTACGCTACCAATGCTCATTTGGAAATAACGGCACAGGCAGATGCTTTTGTACGTGAAAAGGTTGCTCTTCATATAGACAGCATTACTTACTCTGGAAGAGAGGCCATTTGGTATTCTGCCCATGTCTTTTCTACAGACAGTTTGCGTGCGAGCCGCGTGCTTTATGTTGAACTGCTCTCATCAGAAGGAGTTCTCTTGCAACAGCAGAAACTCCAAATCACAGACAGTCAATGCCGTGGTTCATTCGTGCTCACCAAGAAAATCTCCTTGGCCCGGCGAGACGTCAACTTGCTTTATCCCAAAGGTTCCTATCAACTCCGTGCCTATACCGCGCAAATGCTTAAAGGGAATAACGAAGGGAATGAAATGGACGGACTGGTACTTGACGGATGGGTGGTTGATAGGAGAGACCATCCGTTGGAGGGCGTGACCGTAACGGCCGTTATTGATGCCGAAGCAGGTTCTGATAGAAAAGAAGTCAAAGTGAAAACTGACCGTCGGGGGTATTGGTGCTTTCCTATGGAGGATTTCTTTGGCACCCGTCAGGTCAGCCTTTCGTTGGACTGGAAGAGAAGACATGGCAGGCACATTGTCGTGCGTCAATCTCCCAGCCACGACCTGGCTTCACAGCTGGCGGCGTATGGTGCACATCGCAAAGGTGGCCCTGTTAGCGATGGGGCTATTCAATATTTTGATATGCTGGATGAGGAGGATGCACGCTTAAATCTTGGATTGAAATCGGTCAGCGTGGCAGGCTTTTTGGCCGACAAGGCGCTTAAAACCAGCGTAAAGCACGCCGATGTATCGTATTCCCCCAACCAACCTCCCACCACGACCCAGTTTTACCCCGAAGAAGATTACGGCGTTATTAACACCCAACGTTTAGACCAGGCAGATGCCCGAAGATTCAGGAATCCAACCCCAGCGATTGTGACGCAAGGAACCTATGTGAACGGACATCTCGCACGCTGGAACATCAATGTCCCTAAAGACTTTCCTGCCAAAATCTACGACAAGGCAATTACCTACACGTACGCGCGAGACATTAACATCAAGTATGTAAAGTCTGTACTTCTTATCGACTATGAACCAGCTACACATCCCTATGTTGCAGTTTCGGTAGTACTGCGGGGAGCAAGAGAGATAGTAAACAACACCCCAGACCACAGAACCGTCCGCTTTGCCGGATACAGCACCCTCGTGGAGCCTTATGCTTCTGCCCATCCCGACAACCCTGAGACGGATGACAAGGTTAGCCGTCGCGCTATTTATTGGGATTCCGAGAACACTATGGACAAAGCTGGCTTCGCTACACAGTCATTTTACATCAGCGACGAATCCGATTCTCTACCAGTACCGAGGGAATGACTCCCGACGGCATCCCCATTATTAACCAATAACTCCCCCTTTCATAAGCATACTATTTTCTTTGAGACGCGGCATGCCGCGCCTCTTTTTGATAAAAGCCCTGTAGGAGAGCCAGTTCACGTGGCCATCAGTCTCAAGTCTCAAATCTCAGTTAAAAGCAAAGGTCCTATTCCACTCTCAGACACAGCCGTATTGCAAATCCACCCGAATAGGGAATAAGGATGTGTAAGAGAGCGTGTTGTGTGCCGGGCGTTTCAGTTGTTTCAGTTTCAGTTAGGTTTTTTGAAGGTATGTTTTTCTCAAATCCCCCTTATAATACTATATAATTATTTAATAATAAATATATTATAAAATAAAATAAGGCAGGGAAGAGAGAGTGATACCCTTTAAAAAATAACTGAAACAACTGAAACTGAAACGCCTGGTCACGATTATTTTCATCTAAAGAGCAATCAGACAATGATATACGACATTACAGGACCGACTGCTCCAGCCATTTCGAGGCTCGAACGAGGCACAAAACGTATCAAAAACCGGCTTTTCAGGCCTCGAAAGACAGCAAAAACCGCCATTTCCGACGTTTTACCCCCTCCAAGCTCACAAGCTGTCTGTTCGGATTCCGGGGGGGGAGACCGCTGTTGGAAGGGGTTTTCTGGCGAATAAGCGCCCTATAGCCGAATCGGGAGACAAGAAGGTGATTTCCGTATCAGGCGTGAATGTCCGTTCCAGTTCCAGTTGTTCCAATTAAAAAACAGATAGGTAACACTACTTTCTTAATCCTTTTTTATTATACATATATTTAATATTTAATTAGTTATGTATATAATATAAAGAAACAGGGGGGGGATTGGATAGTCAAAAAAACAATTGGAACAACTGGAACTGGAACGCTTGGCAGCCTAAGTTTTTTCCTAATGTGCGGAATTACAATGAGCTGCGGCAACTCCAATCCTTCTTTACCCTTTGCGGGAGGTTTGAACAGAGACAAATAGTTTCCATTATTTCCTCTAAAAGGCCTCAGAAAAAGCGGTTTTATTCCCTCCGCACCGGGTCAGCTGATAGATTTTTAACGGCGTGCCGATAACGTTTGATTCTATTTCCGTAGCGTTTGATTCTATTTTGCCAGCGTTTGATTCTGTGCGCGCAGCCCAAGGGGCTACGGGTACAACGCCCTCTTCTGCCGGAATAGTACCCCTTCTGCCGATGCTCTTGCTGCGCCAAGATTTGAAGAGTGAAAAAAAACACTTTTTTCGACATTAGTGAAAATAAAAAAATTTTTTTGTGGGATTGAAAAAGAAAATGTATCTTTGCGGCGTAGTAAAATATGAAAAGGAAAACATTACTTATCCTGACCCTGCTGCTGATGGCCATCGGAGGATGGGCACAGCGGGTGGTGGTGAGCGGCACGGTGGTCAACGCGGATTCGCGCGAGCCGATTGCCGGCGCCAGCGTGTCGATGGGTCGTGTGTCGGTAGTGACTAACGACGACGGCTTCTTCACCCTGAAGAGCGACAGGGAGGGCGACGAACTGGTGGTGTCGCATCTGGGCTACGAGTCGCAGCACATCCGGCGCTCCGAACAGCCGGAGGGGCGTCTGTTGATACGGCTGCGGCCTGCAGCCATACAGCTGCAGGAGGTGCTGGTGATAGGCGGCGATGCACGCGAACTGGTGCGCGCAGCTATGGAACGCATACCCTACAACTACAGCCGCGTGCCCGAACTGCTGCATTGCTTCTACCGCGAGAAGGTGATGAAGCGGCAGAACTACATCACGGTGGCCGAGGGCGTCATCGATATGTATAAGACCGACTACCTCCGCGACGCGGACCGCGACCGTGTGGCCATCCGCAAGGGGCGCCGGCTGCTGAGCCCGAAGTGGAACGACACGCTGAGCGTGAAGGTGATGGGAGGGCCGACATCGGCCCTGCTGCTGGACGTGGTGAAGAACACGGACTTCCTGCTGAATGAAGAAGAACTGAATCTCTACGAGCTGAAGATGGAGCTGCCGACGATGATTGGCGACCGCCGGCAGTACGTCGTCAGCCTCACGCCCCAAGTGGACAGGGCCTACGCGCTCTACTACGGACGGCTGTATATCGACCAGGAGACGCTGGCCTTCACCCGCGTCGAGCTGGAGCTCGATATGCGCAATCGTGCCAAGGCCACCTTTGCCATGCTGGTCAAGAAACCCCGGGGGCTGCAGTTCAAGCCCAAGGAGATGTCGTGTGTCATCGAATACCATACCGGCCCCGACGGCGTGACGCGCCTGAGCTACGTCCGTACGACCATGCGCTTCAACTGCGACTGGCGGCGACGGCTGTTTGCCACTTCGTTTTCGGCGTTCTGCGAGATGGCGGTAACGGACATCGAGGCATCGGGCAGCAACGTGCAGCCTATCAAGGGGCGTGATTCGTTCGATCAGCACGACGCCTTCTTCGACAAGGTGGACTTCTTCCGCGACCCCGACTTCTGGGAGGACTACAACATCATCGAGCCTACCGAATCCCTCGACAAAGCCATCGACCGGCTGCTGAAGAGGAAGAGAAAAGATTAGCGAGTCAACAAGTCAATAGCAAGTAGCCATGCCGGAAATGGTCGGCATGGCTACTTGCTGACGCGTTGACTTCTATAAATCGAATAGGTATGCCAAGCGGGCGGAAATGGTGTTGTTGGCAGAGCGGCCGAAGGGGTCGGCTTTGCTGTTGCCATAGATGTCGGAGAGGCCGAAGAAATAGCGTCCCTCGAGGGTGAAGTGTCCGATGGCGGTAAGCAGTTCGACGCCGAGGCCGCCGGTGATGCCGTATTCAAAGGGGTGTTCGACGGCACGGCCATACTGGGCTGTGACGTGGTTGGCACGTGAGGAGACGTCCCACGGCCGTTCGGCGGTATAGCCGTAGTGCTCCGCTTCCGACAGGAACCAGCCCACGGCGGGACCGGCATTGATGAAGAACTGGGCGCCACGGCGCTCGCTACCGAAGCTGAGGTGGGCGAGGAAAGGGACCTCGACGTAGGAGGTGGTGCGGCTGTAGGTATTGTCGGAGCCGTCGTCGATGAGCTCGTTCCAGCCGCGTTGGGTGAAGTTGACCTCGAGCTGGGCGGCGCAGAACATGCCGAAGTATTTCTCGGAGGTGTAGCGGACGACGAGGCCGCCGGTGATGCCGGGCTGGAGCGTCTGTTTGACGCGGGGACTGAAGTCGATGAAGCTCATGTCGCCACCACCTGTGAAGCCCACTACCACGTCGTTGCGCACACTACCCACCTGGGCACTAAGTAATGAAAAATGAAAAACAAACAGAGCAGCGAGAGCAAAAGAGCTTGCACGTTTTGCCGAGTTGCGTTGTTTGAAAACAGAGTTAATGAAGAATGAAAAAAAGATAGCCTTACGAAGGAGAACTTGCATACGGGACATTATATTTTCATTTTTCATTTCCGGTTTGTTGAAACGTCGCGTTCCAACCTCTTACCATGCGAAATCGACTTTGAAAATCTGGCCGTCGGCGCGCATGTGGACGACATAGATGCCAGCATTGGTGTAGCCGCCCGTGGGGCTGACGCGGTTGAAGTTGAAACCTGTCTGGATAGTTGAGCAGCGGTAGGTGGTCAAGCCCGCAAAGACGGTTTCGGCTGGAGCGTTAAGGCGGTGTGAGAGGCCGTTGAGGAACCAGTAGCCAATGTCGAAGCCCAGTAGTCCGTAGCGCGGATAGCGGGCTCCCATCTCGCGGCCATACATGCGCTTGAACTTCCGGTTGAGGCTGGCAGCATCAGGACGGTTGTTGTTGGTGTAGAACGCCGTGTGGTACCAGGTGTCGAGCTCGAAGAATTCGTTGGCATGGGAGTTGGCATACGTCTGGTACTGCGGATAGCCGTAGAGATGGATGTCGGCCACCTGAGCCGTATCGCGCATGACAAGCTGGAAGACGGGCAGCATGGTGCTGAGCGAGGCGTTGTCGGAGGTGGTCATCATGAGGATGTTGTCGGCTTGGTCGTCGCGGCTGCATGCTTCCATAAAGGGACGTACGTCGTTCGTGGTCTCAGCCGGGAAGACGTGATAGGGCATCTCGCGGCGGTCGAGCTCGTTCTGCAAATGGGTGCAGAAGGCATCGGTAACGCCCTTCGACTGGAAGAAGAGGACGTTGGGCTTGGGGAAGAGTTCAAAGAAGTGGTTGATGCCCTCCTCCTCAATGACGGATGGATCGGCATTCACCTGCCAGAGGTAAGGGTTGCTGGCGAGTTGGGTGACATTTCGCGAGAAGGGGAGCACGAGGGGAATGGAGTGGGCACGGGCGAAGTCGGCTGCTTGGGCGACGTGCTGGGCGTGCATAGGGCCGAAGATAATGTCCATGTGCGCCATCTCCTCCGATTCGAGGATGGGGCGGATGGAACGGGTGGCCTCGCCGGAGTCGTAGACATGGAGCTCGATGGAGACATCGGCATCGCGCAAGCTGTCGATGGCCAGCAAGAAGCCTTCGTAAAATTCCACCATCTTCGCTTGGTCGGCGGTGGGGGTGCTGGTGTTCTCGTTGAGCATGAAGGGCAGGATGAGTGCCACTTGCAAAGCATCACTATGCCAAACGTCGGGAGTGACGTCCTTGGGCTGTTCCTCGACCGGCGTCTCCTCCTGTTGCTTGCCTGTAGGCGTCTCCTCTTGTTGAGTCTTTGACTTCTTCGGGATGCAGAGCACTTGTCCGCGTTTGATACGGTTGTCGGTAATGACAGGGTTGGCGGCCAGCAGCTCGGCTTCGTTGACGCCGTATGCACGGGAGATGCTGAAGACGGTTTCACCCTTTTGAACGACGTGCTGGAATGCACAATCTGTGGTATCAACGGGCTGCACGTAGGTCTTTTTCTTCTTGCCGAAGATGCGGCTCCAGAAGCTCTCGCCGTCTGAACTACGGCTGTCAGAGGCTTTCTCCTTATTGCCGTAAGCCCCTTTTACCTTGAAGCCTTTTTGCTTGGACGGGGTGTCTTCTGCGTCTTCTTCCCCGTCGCTTTTTGATTTGCTGACCTGTTGAACTGTTGACTTTTTATCCGGAATCAGCACCACTTGTCCGGCTTTCAGCGGCTCGGTACGGAGAATGGGATTCGCCTGATAAATCTCCTCGCCGGTAACGCCGTAGGTGATGGTGAGGCGGTAGATGGTTTCGCCCGATTGTACGGTATGATGGATGTAGCCGTTGGCTGTCTCCTCGGCAGCCTCTTTGTTGATTTGTTTCTGGGGAATCTTCAGTTGTTCGCCTGTGCGGATAACCTTGTCGCTGCCTGGGTTGAGGGCGATGATTTCGGCTTCGGTGACGCCGTAGATGCGGGCTATGGAATAGAGCCCCTGCCCCTTGAGAACGGTATGGAGGATGTAGCTGTCCTGTGCGCAGAGCATTTGCACACCAAGCAACAGGCCGGCAAGGAGGCTTAGATATTTCAACTTTTGCATAGTCTGATTCAAATTTGGTTGCAAAGATAGGATGAGCCGAGCGAAAAACCAAATATATTGGATTTTTTAACTGCATCTTCGTCCATTTTGACTCGGCAAACAGAACTTCAAACCCCATTTTCCGCATTATATTTTTTTTTTCGCTCATAATACACTATCTTTGCAGCGATAACCTTATTTAAACTGATATGAGAAAGATTTTATTTCTTACAATCGCGTGGCTGTTGTCCTTTGTTGGAGCAGGAGCACAAAATTTCCGCTTTGTTGAACTTGCAGACGGAACATTGATGTTGTCCTATCGGATTTACGTGGATGAACATGGTTATACGCATCGCTTGGAAAACAGCTATGCGGGCGACATTATAATCCCCGAAATCTATGAAGACAAACTCGTGACGCGCATCGATGAGCTGACTTTCGACAAATGTGTCTATCTGACGTCAGTCGTCATTCCTAGCACGGTTGATACGATTGGCTCCGCTTTCAATGGATGCACGGCCCTTAAAAAGATCATCATTGCCGATAGCGAAAAAGAGTTAAAGCTTCCTGGTTCGTTAGGCAACTACTGGGGCTTGTTCGACACGTACTACAATCACCTCAATTCGCTTGACGAGGTGTATGTCGGCCGTAACATCGTGACGGCTGGCGGTCATTCGGCCTTCGCCAACGAGCATATCAAGAAGCTGACGCTGGGTGACAACGTGACTCGTCTGGAGAATGAGGCTTTCCGCAACTGCCGTGGCCTTCGCTCTGTAACGCTCGGTCCGAACCTGACGTCGATAGGCCGTCAGGCGTTCTACCAATGCGACTCGCTTCCCTCGCTGGTCATCCCCGACGGTGTGAATGAGATAGGGTATGAGGCTTTCGTCTATTGCAATGCGTTGGAGACCATCCATCTTCCGGCCTCTCTGAACCGTATCGAGGGCAACACGTTCTACGACTGCAAAAGCCTTCAGTCCATCGTCATCCCCGCTGCTGTGGATTCGATCGGCGGCTCGGCGTTCTACAACTGCAACAGCCTGGTGAAACTGACGATTGCCGACAGCGACCGGGAACTGAAGCTGGACGGCTCGTCAGGCAACTACTGGGGCATGTTCGACACCTATTATAATCACCTCAATTCGCTCGTAGAAGTGTATGTCGGACGAAATCTTTCCGTGACGGGTGGGCATTGTCCTTTCTACAACGAAAACATCGCCACCCTTATACTGGGCGGTAAGGTGACGAACCTCTATGGTGAAGATTATGGTTATTGCAACCCCTCGGAACTCCATTGTAATGCCGTGATTCCGCCAGTTTGCTCAAGTCCTAATGTGTTTAAGAAAATCGATAAACAGATGTGTAACCTTTATGTTCCTGAAGCTAGCATCGACGCTTATAAGGAAGCCCCTGTATGGCTGGAATTCTTCAATATCCATTCGGGAATCGAAAATGTGGAGATGGAGGATGAACTTGGTGCTTCATCCGTTGTCGAAGAGATGGAGCGTTATAGCCTCGACGGCCGCGTTGGAGGATCCGAGCATGGAGTGAACATCGTACGCATGAGCGATGGAACCGTGCGCAAGGTACTTGTGAAATAATAATTGTAATCTTTATTCTTTCATCGTTCAGCCGGATTTTCTCATCTGGCTGAACGTTTTTTACGTGGAATACTCAAATTTGTTTTTTCGCTCGGCTTGTACTATCTTTAATCCTTCTTCGGAGGTTTTTAGATAGGGGTCGCCTCGGAAAAAACCAAATAAATTTGTTTTTTCGCTCGGCTCACCCTATCTTTGCAAATTCAAACCTACGAACAAGAAACAATGAAACGAATAACTCTGCTACTATGGCTTACCGCAGTCACGATGCTGTTGCAGGCATCACCTGACTATTACCCTTCTGTGGCTCCCACGGGCACCTTCATTAACCACGACGATATGGAAGAGGAACTGACCGTGGGCGGCACGTACGATGCCCCCCTGACGGTGACTTTTTCTGCCAATCCTGCCGATACGATGGGCTACATCGTTCTCTACGAATGGAAAATCATTAAAAAGGACAATAACGAGGAGACTACACTCGCCGTCCGCAACGACGAGGTGACGGGGTTCACCTTCCGCGAAGGTGGCGCCGGCATCAGCTACCTTATCAGTCTCTCCATCACCTACCGCTACCGCGAGACGGGTGTTGAGGGCTCGGTGGAACAGGACGAGTCGGACATGCTGCGTTTCTCGCTACGCAGCTCGTCGCTGACGGTTTACAACGCCTTTTCGCCTAACGACGACGGTGTCAATGACAAACTCAGGGTGAAGACGCAGAGCCTGCTGAAGTTTCGCATGGTTATCTTCAACCGCTGGGGACAGCGTATGGCCAGCGGCGACGAGACCACGTTGGAGAAGGAGTATCAGGACGACTTCACCTACTACGTCTGCTGGGATGGCAAGGTGAATGGCCAAGTGGCCGACGATGGTGTCTATTTCATCTCCATTGAAGCCATCGGCTCCGACGGCATCGAATATACCGAGCGCCGTGACGTCAACCTCTTTACGCGCTCCAGAGAGCGGACGAAGGAATGAGGTCGTTGATTGAAGATTGAATAATAAAGATTGTAGATTGAACGCTGATATGATGGAAGAAGATGTCTTCCAGCCTGATATAGAGGTGTATGGCGCCCGCGAGCACAACCTGAAAAATATCGATGTGGTCATTCCGCACCGTTCGCTTACCGTTATCACGGGGTTGAGCGGCTCGGGCAAGTCGTCGCTGGCATTCGACACATTGTTTGCCGAGGGGCAGCGCCGCTACATAGAGACCTTCTCGGCCTACGCCCGCAACTTCCTCGGCGGACTGCGGCGGCCCGATGTCGATAAGATCTCCGGTCTCAGCCCAGTCATCTCTATTGAGCAGAAGACCACCAACAAGAATCCCCGTTCCACCGTCGGCACGACGACCGAAGTCTATGACTACTTCCGTCTGCTCTATGCGCGTGCCGCCGATGCTTATTCCTACGAGTCCGGCGAGCGTATGGTGAAATACACCGAAGAGAAAATCATCGAGCTCATTCTCAACGAGTACGAAGGGCGGGCGGTGATGATATTGGCTCCGCTGGTGCGCAGCCGCAAGGGCCACTATCGCGAGCTGTTCGAGCAGGTGCGCCGCAAGGGCTACCTCTACGTCCGCATCGATGGCGAAATCCGCGAGGCGGTACCCGGGCTGAAGGTGGATCGCTACAAGAACCACGACATTGAGGTGGTCGTCGACAAACTGAAGGTGCAGGCGAAGGATGACAAGCGGCTGCGCGACAGCGTGGCGGCGGCTATGGTGCAGGGCGACGGGCTGCTGATGTTGCTCGACAAGGAGACTGGCGCCGTGCGCCACTACAGCAAGCGCCTCATGGATCCAGTCACAGGACTCTCGTACCGCGAGCCGGCACCCCATAACTTCTCCTTCAATTCGCCGCAGGGCGCTTGCCCCAAGTGCCGCGGGTTGGGGTACATCACCCGTATGGATATGGACAAGGTCATCCCTGACCGCTCGCTCTCCATCCGTCAGGGTGCCATCCTCCCCCTCGGAACGTACAAGAACACACTCATTTTCCGCACCCTCGATGTCGTGTTGCACCGCCACGACTTCACTCTTGATACCCCCGTTTCGGAGCTCGACGAAGAAACGATGGACGAACTTTTCAACGGTGTCCCCGACCGTATCAAGGTGCAGACCACGCTGCTGCACGAATCTGATATGTTTATCTCTTTCGATGGCATCGTCAAATACCTCCAAAGTATTCAGGATGTCGACCCTACCGCCGCTCAGCAAAGGTGGATCGACCAATTCCTGGGTACTTGCACCTGTCCCGAGTGCAGCGGCGCACGGCTGAACAAGGAGGCACTCAGCTACCGCATCCTTGGGAAGAATATCGCTGACCTCTCCGCCATGGATATTAGCGAACTTTACGACTGGACGGGCACGGCCCTCGAGCAGCTGAGTGGCAACCAGCAGAAAATTGCTGAGGAGATACTAAAGGAGATCCGTGTCCGTCTCCGCTTCCTGCTCGATGTCGGCCTCGACTATCTGGCCATGGGACGTCCCTCGCAGTCGCTCTCCGGCGGTGAGAGCCAGCGCATACGTCTCGCCACACAGATAGGGTCGCAGCTGGTGAACGTGCTCTACATCCTCGACGAGCCTAGCATCGGTCTCCACCAGCGTGACAACGAACGCCTCATCCACTCGCTGAAGGAGCTGCGCGACATCGGCAACACCGTTATCGTCGTCGAGCACGACAAGGACATGATGCTCAGCGCCGACTACGTCATCGACCTCGGCCCTTTTGCCGGACGCAAAGGTGGCACGGTGGTCTTTGCCGGCACCCCCGACGAACTGGTCAAAGCCGACACCCTCACCGCCCGCTACCTCAAAGGCACCGCTACGACGGATGTCGGCGGTTCCCCCGGAAATCCCGGAAATGCGGGAGATTCCGGAAAAACCGACATATCCGGAAATGCCGCCCCTCCCGTCAAGCCGCGCTACGCACGGCGCACGGCTGGCGGCACGTCAATCACCCTCATCGGTTGCCGCGGCAACAACCTCAAGGACATCGCCGTTACCTTCCCCTTGGGCAAACTTATTTGCATCACCGGCGTCAGCGGCAGCGGCAAATCGACACTCGTCAACGACACCCTACAGCCCATCCTCTCGCAGCACTTCTACCGTTCGCTGCGCGAGCCGCTGCCTTACGACCATATCGAAGGGCTCGACAATATCGACAAGGTGGTGACGGTCGATCAGTCGCCGCTGGGCCGCACCCCCCGCTCCAACCCCGCCACCTACACAGGTGTCTTCTCTGACATCCGTAACCTCTTCGTCAGCCTGCCCGAGGCCAAGATGCGCGGCTATAAGCCCGGACGATTCTCGTTCAACATCAGCGGCGGACGATGTGAAGCCTGCTCCGGCAACGGCTACAAGACCATCGAGATGAACTTCCTACCCGATGTCATGGTGCCTTGCGAGGTTTGCCAGGGCAAGCGTTACAACCACGAGACGCTGGAGGTGCGCTTTAAGGGCAAGTCCATTGCTGACGTCCTCGACATGACCATCAACCAAGCGGTGGAGTTTTTCGAGAACGTCCCCACCATCCTTAATAAGATAAAGGTGTTGCAGGAGGTGGGCCTCGGCTACATCAAGCTCGGCCAGCCCTCGTCAACCCTCTCGGGCGGCGAGAGCCAGCGCGTCAAGCTCGCCACCGAATTGGCCAAACGAGACACCGGCCACACCCTCTACATCCTCGACGAGCCCACCACCGGCCTCCACTTCGAGGACATCCGCGTGCTGATGACCGTGTTGCGCCGGCTGGTGGATCGCGGCAACACCGTCATCGTCATCGAGCATAACCTCGACGTCATCCGTCAGGCCGACCACATCATCGATATGGGCCCCGAGGGCGGACGTCGCGGCGGCGAAGTTGTCGTCACCGGTACCCCCGCCGAAGTCGCCGCATCTGGCAAAGGCTACACCGCCGCCTTCCTCAAGAAAGAGATTTTTAATGAAAAATGAAGAATGAAAAATGAATAATAAAATGTTTAGGACATTTGCGTTCCCATCCGCAAGTACTGTTACTTGCAGGACTATCCATTCTTCATTCTTCATTCTTCAAGTCTAAATTTTCATTCTCCGTCTTTCATTCTTTTTTTCATTTTTCATTTTTATGGATCATCCTGAAAACTCAGCAGAATACAAAGGTCTCACCGTTAATGCCGGCATCGAGCAGCCCGAGCGTGTCAACCCTTACTTCCGCCGTGCCAAACGCCGCCAGATGACGGCTGCCGAGTACGTCGAAGGTATTCTTAAAGGCGACGTCACCATTCTCTCACAAGCCGTTACCCTCGTCGAGAGCCTGCTGCCCGAGCACCAGGTCATCGCCCAGGAGGTGATTGAGAAGTGCCTCCCCTTCACTGGCCAGTCCGTCCGTATCGGCATCAGCGGCGTCCCTGGTGCCGGCAAGAGTACTAGCATCGACGTCTTCGGCCTTCACGTGCTCAACGAATACGGCGGCAAACTCGCCGTCCTCGCTATCGACCCCAGTTCCGAGCGCACTAAGGGTAGCATCCTTGGCGATAAGACCCGCATGGAGAAACTCTCCGTCCATCCCAAGGCCTTCATCCGCCCTTCCCCAGCTGCAGGGTCGCTGGGCGGCGTGGCCCGCAAGACGCGCGAGACCATCGTCCTCTGCGAGGCGGCCGGCTACGACAAAATCTTCGTCGAGACCGTCGGCGTGGGGCAGAGCGAGACCGCCTGCCACTCGATGGTCGATTTCTTTCTCCTCATCCAGCTGGCTGGCACGGGCGACGAGCTGCAGGGCATCAAGCGCGGCATCATGGAGATGGCCGACGGCATCATCATCAACAAGGCCGACGGCGATAACATCCAGCGTGCCGAGCTGGCTGCGCGCCACTTCCGCAACGCTCTCCACCTCTTCCCCGCCACCGAGAGCGGCTGGGAGCCCCGCGTGCTCACCTACAGCGGCTTCTACGGCCTCGGCATCAAGGAGATATGGGACATGGTCTATGAATACATCGACTTCGTCCGCGCGAACGGCTACTTCCAGTACCGCCGCAACGAGCAGGCCAAGTACTGGATGTACGAAACCATCAACAACACCCTGCGCGACCGCTTCTACCAGAATCCCGCCATAGCCGCCGCCATCGCCGAGATGGAGCAGCAGGTCCTCCGCGGCGAGCTCACCTCCTTCGCCGCCGCCGCCCGTCTGCTCGACATGCAGCGCTGAGCAACCACTCTGAATAAAAATAGTAGTTTTCCACACGTACTGCGTTTTTTATAAACAGCGCCCCTGTTTATATAAACACGGCCCCTATTTATAAATAGTTGCTTGGACTGAGATAACAAACAAAGCCTCCTTACTCATGTCATACCCTTCAGAAAAAAAGATAGGAAAATAATGTCTAGCCTTCCACTTTCAAAAAAAATAGATGATAAAAGGTGGACTATATATTAGGGGATGAAAAAGATGCTACAGATGAATTATTAAAAAAGAAAAAGTAAAGATGGAATAAAAAAACGATTCCGGAAATTTTTGCATCCTTTTATTCCCTCGCGGCAGAGGTTGCCCGTGTTGGCGGAAGGATCGGCTTGTAAACATCGCTCTTAAGCCTGCGCCGAAAGGATGACGCAGGCTTAAGGGTGAAACGGGGAAGGTGGAGAGGTCTTAATTTTTTAGCAGCTCGCGCACGATGGCCTGCATCTGGGGGTACTGAGCCTCCATGGATTGGAGGAGGCGGTACTGCGCCTGAGTGCGGACAAGGGTGTGCGTGGGGTACTGGATTTTCCAGTAGGTGCTTCCGTCGATGTAGTCCATGAGGAAGCGAAGCACTTGCTCGAAGGTGATGTAGATGGCGCTGAAGGCAAGCCACTCCTTCTCGCAGTCGTTGAGCGAGTCCTTCATCTCGCTCAGGTAGCCGGCCACATAGGCGCGGAAGCGGTCAATGTCCATGGAGACGCGACTGAGGTTCTGGTCGTCTTCGGCACCGGTGTTGGTGTAGCTGCGCAGGGCGTCGCCCACGTCGTTGAGCGCGGTGCTGCTCATGCAGGTGTCGAGGTCGATGGCGCAGAGTACGTCGCCGTTCTGGTCAAAGAGAATGTTGGAGAGCTTGGTGTCGTTGTGGGTGACGCGCATGGGGAGGCTGCCGTCCTCGACCATCTTCCAGAAGTCGAGCATCTGCTGGCGGTGGCTTTCGACCCAGCCGATCTCTTCCTGCACGGTCTTCACAAGGCCCAGCTTGTCGCGGCGCAGTGTATCGTCCCATTGCTCGTAGCGGAAGCGGATGTTGTGGAAACCGCGGATAGTCTCGTGGAGTGGGTCGGGGTAGTCGGCGAGCATCTTCTGGAAGCGGCCGATGCCCTGTCCACCTTTGTAGCAGAGGTCGAGAGAGGTAGCGTTGTCGATGGTAACGGATCCGGCGATGAAGACGCAGACAGCCCAGTAGTTGCCCTCTTCAGCATCGAAGTAGTAGGGCAGGCCGTCCTTGGCAAAGACGACGGTGAGGCTCTCGCGCATGGGGTCGCCGCCGGCACGGATGATCTTGGCCTTCATGTGGGCGGTGACCTTCACGATGTTGTCCATCATGGCGGGGACGTCGGGGAAGACGTTGTGGTTCTTGCGCTGAAGGATATAGTCGGGGGTGTCGCCTGTGGTGCGGACGATGAAGGTGTCGTTGATGAACCCTTCGCCCAGTGGCTTGATGCTGGCCACCTCGCCCTCATAGGCAAACTGGTTGAATATCTTTTCCGGAGACATCGTTTTTTAGCTCTTAATTCTTGACTATTTTAGTGGCTGGGCGTTCGCCTTTCATGTAGAAGTGGAGGCCCTTGACCTTGTTCCAGTCGCCGCGGGTGAAGTCGGGGAAGCGGACGGGCATCGACTTGTTGGCGTGGCTGATGGCGCTGAGCTCGCTGATGGCGCACCACTCGGCAAGGTCATAAACGTCCTGATCGAGGGGCAGACCGTTCTGCAGGCAGTAGACGAGGCGGTAGTCCATGACGAAGTCCATGCCGCCGTGGCCACCCACTTGCTTGGCTTTCTCCTCAATCTCCTGATGGATGGGGTGCTTGTAGTACTGGAGCAATTCGTTCTTCACGTCGTTGGGCACGAAGTCATGCTCGTCCAGTTGGGGAATGTCGGGCAGGGCGTTGCGGTCAATCTGGCTGTTGCGCAGGGTGAGGCCGCTGACGGGGTATTTGTTAGCAAAGCCCTCGGTACCGGTGAGCTGGTAGAGGCGGTTGTAGGGGCGCGGGGTGAAGACGTTGTGCTGGATTTCCATGCTCTTGCCGCTCTTGGTCATGACGAGGGTGACGATGTGGTCGCCGCAGGCAAATTCGTCAACGCCCATCTTCTTCTTGGCAATCTTCAGACCGTTGACGGACTTCGTGGCCATACTGACGAGGTATTCCATCTTGTCGCCGCGGTGGATGTTGAGAGCCTGGCAGCAGGGGCCGAAGCCGTGGGTGGGGTAGACGTCGCCACCGTGTTTCTGGTTGAAGTCGAGGCGCCAGTTGTCGGCATAGTCATCCCAGAAGGGCTCGAGGTTGTGGATGTAGGCACCCTCGGTATGGAGGATTTCGCCGAAGAGGCCCTTCTGGGCCATGTTGAGGCAGGTGAGTTCAAAGAAGTCATAGACGCAGTTCTCCAGCATCATGCAGTGCTTGCGGGTGCGCTCGGAGGTGTCGATGAGGCGCCAACAGTCCTCGATGCTGGTAGCGGAAGGCACTTCGATGGCCACGTGCTTGCCGTGCTCCATGGCGTATAGGGCAATATCAACGTGGGTCTGCCAGTTGGTGGCGATGTAGACAAGGTCGATGTCGTCGCGTTCGCAGAGCTGCTTGTAGCCTTCGTCGCCGCTGTACTCGGCAGCCTCGGGCATACCGGCATTGGTGAGGTAACGCTGGCAGGCGTGGGCACGATCGGGGTACTTGTCGCAGAGGGCCTTGATTTCGACGCCCTCCATATGGGTAAAGCGGCTGACTGCTCCTGGGCCGCGCATGCCGAGTCCCACGAAGCCCACACGGACAACGGGGATGGGGTCGGTATAGAACTCCAGCATGCTCTGCTGTCCGGCAGCGCGATGGGGTTCGTTGATGACGATAACGCCGTCCTCGACGTGCCAGTTACTGCCCGCAAGGGGCTTCTCGCTGCTCTTGCAGCCTGTAATGAGTGTTGCCAAGCAGGCAACCGCAAGGATGAGATGTTGTTTTTTCATAGGTTCTTGTTTTTTTATTCGTTGTCTTTCATTCTTTACTCTTCAGAGGGGAACACATGCTTGCCGTAGTTCCATCCGTAGGCGTCGAAGTAGGTGCGGAGGTGGTTCAGACGACGCAGAAATCCGGCATAGTCCTTGGTGCCGTCGTAGCTCCAGCCCACTTCGGCAAGGGCGCTGATGCGGGGAAGAAGCATGTACTCCACGTGGTCAAATGTAGCAATATACTCTGTCCAGACGTTACCCTGGACGCCGAGGATATATTGCTGCTGGTCTTTGGTGAGGCCGTTGTAGGGGTCGAAGTTGTAGCATTGCTCGACGGGCAGATAACCGCCGATGGCGAGGGGCTCGTTGTCTTGGTCGCGGCTCTGGTAGTAGTCGAGGTAGCAGAAGGTGTTGGGTGTCATGATGACGTGGTTGCCGGCCTGGGCGGCAGCGATGCCTCCCGTCGTGCCGCGCCAGCTCATGATGGTGGCGGTGGGGGTGACGCCGCCCTCGAGGATTTCGTCCCAGCCGATAATCTGGCGTCCGTGGGCATTGAGGAATTTCTCAATACGGCGGTTGACGTAGCTCTGCAGCTCAGCCTCGTTCTTCAAGCCTTCTTCCTTGATGCGCTTCTGGCAGAGGGGGCATTTTTTCCATTCGTCCTTGGGACACTCGTCGCCGCCGATGTGGATGTATTTCGAGGGGAAGAGCTCCATGACCTCGGTGAGTACCGTTTCCCAGAATTTGAAGGTGTCCTCTTTGCCTGGGCAGAACACCTCGGGGAATACACCCCAGGTTTTTGACACTTCGTAGTGGTCGCCGCGGCAGCCCAGCTCAGGATAGGAGGCGAGGGCAGCAAGGGCGTGGCCGGGGATCTCGATTTCGGGGATGACGGTGATGAAATGGTCGGCAGCATACTTGACGATCTCCTTCACCTCGTCTTGGGTGTAGAATCCGCCGTAGCGGACACCGTCATCGGAGTTCCAGTTCTTTCCAACCATGGTGCCGTCGCGATAGGCTCCGACCTGGGTGAGCTGGGGATAGTGCTTGATTTCGATGCGCCAGCCCTGATCCTCCGTGAGGTGGAAGTGAAAGCGGTTGATTTTGTGCATGGCGAGGATGTCGAGGTAGGTCTTCACCTCATCGACGCTGAAGAAGTGGCGGCAGACATCAAGGTGAGCACCGCGGTAGGCAAAGTGGGGTGCATCCTTGATGATGCAGCAGGGGAGCACGACAGCCGTGACCTTCTTATCGGTGAGAGCTTCGGCGGGAATCATCTGGCGCAGCGACTGACGGGCGTAGAAGGCTCCAGCAGGGGTGCTGGCGGCGATGGCAATGCCCTGTTTTGTGATGGTGAGGGTGTAGGCCTCGTTGCCCAGCGTCTTGTCGTCGGTGACAGGGATGTTGTCGAGGGCTTTGCAAACACATTCGTCCTTGGCAAGGCGCAGTTTGTAAGTGCCTTCCTGCATCTCTACGCTAAGGGGGCGGGGAACGATGTCAACGGATTCGCACTTGACGGTCTTGCCGCATGAGGCGAGCAACAGCATAATCATTGCCATGCAAAGGGTGATAGGGATAGTTCGTAATGATTTCATAATCTTAATGATGAATTAAATATTGTTGTCAATAGGTTTTGTCATGGGATTCATTCAGCGACAAAGATACGGCTTTTCCTCTAAAATTGAAAACGAAAACGAAAACTTTTTCATTACCCATTTTCAATTCAATCTTTGGTCTTCAGTCTTGGCTTTCGGTATAGCCAGCTCTCGCTTGGCAAAGCTGATGCGAGCATCGTTTAGCTCTTGCTTTAATCGCAGCCTTCAATCTACTCAAAAAGCTTGTACGTGGTGCGCAGTACCTTGAACTCGGTGCGGCGGTTGAGCTGGTTGCAGATTTCTTGCTGCTCCTCAGGTAGGGCGAGGATGAATTGCTCTGTCAGCACGTCGCCCTCGTGGAGGAAGGGGTACTTCTCCGTTAGCTTCTTGCGCACTTGCTTGGGCTGGCTCTCGCCGTAGCCCTTGGGGGTGAGGCGTTCGGCGTCGATGCCGTGCTCAATGAGGTAGTTGACGACGCTTTCGGCACGGCGCTGCGAGAGTCGTTCGTTGTATTCGTCGCGTCCCTTGTAGTCGCAATGGGCACTAAGCTCAATAGTGACGTTAGGGTTGTCGTTCAGCAGTTTGACGAGTTGGTCAAGGGCTGCCGTAGAGGCTTCGGTGAGAGTGGCCTTGTCGAACTCATAAAAAATATTGTCGATGAGCACTGGACGGGTGATGGACGAAAGGGGGAACAGGAGTTCGTACTCACGATCCTCGACGGTACTGTCGCAGGTAAGCTCTTGCTTGTAGTTGAGGAATCCTTTGCAAGTGCCGAGGAGGACGTAGCTGACGCCAGGGGTGACACGTTGCACGAACGAGCCGTCGGTCTTGACGCTGATTTTCTCGTTGGTACCGTCGTTGCCGATGAGGTAGACGATGCCTTCCGTCAGTTCATAGCCGTCTTTTTCATATACCCAGCCCGTGAGAAGGTGGATGGTTTCGGGCAACTCGAAGGAGTAAATATGGTCCCATCCACGCTTGTCGTTGCGGTTCGAGGAGAAGAAACCTCGGTTGTAGGGGCCTTCGAATGTCATGCCGAAGTCGTCCTGCGGGGAGTTTACGGGATATTGGAGGTTGCGCACCGTCCAATGGGGGATTTCGTTGATGTGCTTTTTGGCGTCCGTCTCCTGCAACTCAACGGGGGTGGCTACAAAGATGTCGAGACCGCCCATGCCCGGATGGCCGTTGGATGAGAAATAGAGGTCGCCATTGGGGCGGAAGGTGGGGAAGAGTTCATCACCTGGGGTGTTGATATCGGGGCCAAGGTTTTCGATGCCTCCAAACGAGCCGCCGCTGATACTGATGCGATAAATGTCATAGCCGCCCTGGGCATCGATGCCGATGTCGCTGACGAAGTAGAGCCATTGCCCGTCAGGGCTTACAGCAGGGTGGGCATAGGAGGTGATGGAGTCGGTGACGAAATCGCAGACGGTGGCTGAGCCCCAGGCTGCATCGCTTCGAGATGACTTAAAAATCTGTGCCGGACGGGGCGATGATTCGTCGGTGGCGCAGCGGGTAATGTACATCGTCTTGAAGTCAGGCGAGAATTGGCAGGCGCCGTCCTCGTATTCCGTATTCAGCTCGCCCTCAATCTCCTGTGGCTTCTGCCACTTGCCATTCTCGTCCTTGGCGGCGAAGAAAATGTCGGGTGCTTTGACTCCGGTGATGAGGCTGCGGTCCTCACCTTTAGCCTTGTCGCGAGTGGAGGTGAAATAAAGTTGCGTGTAGTCTTCGTTGCCGAAGGCGGGGCTGTACTCGCTGCGGCGTGAGTTGAAGAGTTCGGCTTTCTTGACGATGTATCGGGTAGGTGCCTTCTTCCATTCGGGAGCCAGTCGGCATGACTCCAAGCCGTTTTGTGCCAGTAGCTTTAATCCTTCTATCTCCTTGACATCTTTTTTCTCCGTAGAGTCGTTGTCTTGATGAGCTATTGACTCGTTGAGCTTCTCAAGAAAAAGTTCGTAATTCTGGGCGGCATTTTTGGTGTCGCCATTCTGCAGCAGCACACCAGCAAGGTATAGTAGGGCCAAACTGTCGGGGTGGTTGTAACGGATGGCATTTTTATAGGCACCCTGTGCCTTGGCGATGTTGCCGATGCGACGGTAGCATTCGCCCATCATAAACGACTCTTCTGCGCGGCGTTGCTTGTCCTTGGCCTTCGTGCTGTTGTAGGCTTTTTTGAAATAGTTGGCTGCCTCGTTATATTCACCCAAAGCATAGTGCTTGTCAGCCTTGCGTAAGGCTGACTCCACACCGCATCCCGTCAGGCAAATCGACAAGAAGAACAATGCACTCCATAACAGAGTTCGTTTTTTCATCCAATATAAAAACGGACGTCCGCGCGAATTATTGTATAAGGCTTTATTTTACGATGGCCTTCCTACCTTTGTGAACGTGAAATTGCTTAGTTGATGCGCCGATTGGAGGTGTCGTTCAACACTTGGCTTATAATGCCGCCGAGCATAGCCTTGAGTTCATCGAGGAATTGGCGCGGCTCATAAGTGCCGTGTTCGATGTCGCGTAGGTGTTTTTCCCAGATACCCGTCAACTCGGCACTTTTCAGCACCTCTTCGTGGATGATATGGATGAGGTCGACGCCTGTTTGGGTGGGCTGCAGGCTCTTGCGGTCGCGCACGATGTAATTGCGTTTGAAGAGGGTTTCGATGATGGCGGCACGGGTAGAAGGGCGTCCAATGCCGTTTTCCTTCAGGGCATCGCGAAGCTCCTCGTCCTCGACGGTTTTGCCCGCTGTCTCCATCGCACGGAGCAGGGTGGCCTCGGTGTAGGGTTTGGGCGGCTGCGTCCATTTCTCCTGAAGGTCGGGCACATGCGGACCACTCTCACCCTTGGTGAAGAGGGGGAGAGTGCGTTCAGGAGCATCATTGGGGTCTTTAGAATCCTTAGAGTCTTTAGTGTCTTTAGAATCTTTCGGGTCATCCATGACGGCTCGCCAGCCTGGGTCGAGGATAGTTTTACCGGAAGTCTTGAAGTCGATGTCGCCTGCACGGCCAAGTACGGTGGTGGTGGCAAAGAGGCAATCGGGGAAAAAAACAGCTATGAAATGGCGTGCCACGAGGTCGAACACTTTGCGCTCTATGTCGCTGAGATTTGTGGGGTTGACGCCGGTGGGGATGATGGCGTGGTGGTCGGTGACCTTTGAGTTGTCGAACACCTTCTTCGACTTCTTCAGGGGCTTTCCGCGTAGGGCAGTGAGGAGGGGCTGGTAGTCGGTGAGGCCGTTAAGGATAGTGTGGCACTTGGGATAGACGTCGTCAGGCAGGAAGGTGGTGTCGACGCGAGGGTAGGTGGTTACCTTTTTTTCGTAGAGCGATTGGATGAGGTTGAGGGTGGTGTCGGCCGAGAAACCGAATTTCTTGTTACACTCCACCTGCAAGGAGGTGAGGTCGAAGAGACGAGGGGGCGCCTCGCGTCCTTCCTTCTTAGTGACATCGGTGATAGTGAAGGGCTGGTCGCGGATGGCATCGATGAGCTGCTGGCCCTCTTCCTGCGATTTCAGTCGGCCGCGCGTGGCGCTGAAGACGGTATCGCGATAGGTGGTTTTGAGCTCCCAATACTGCTCGGGTACGAAATGTGCAATCTCTTCGTAACGGCGGACGATGAGCGCAAGGGTGGGGGTTTGGACACGTCCGATGGAGAGTACCTGACGGTTCAGGCCGTACTTGAGGGTGTAGAGGCGCGTGGCGTTCATGCCGAGTAGCCAGTCACCGATGGCACGGCAGAGGCCTGCTTCGTAGAGACGCTGGTAATCGGAGGCTTCGTGGAGGTTGTTGAAGCCTTCGCGGATGGCCTCTTCCGTGAGCGAGGAAATCCAGAGGCGCTTGACGGGACAGGTGGCGGCAGCCTTCTGCATCACCCAGCGCTGGATGAGCTCGCCCTCCTGGCCGGCATCGCCGCAGTTGATAATCATGTCGGCATGTTGCATGAGGTTCTCAATGATACCGAACTGTTTGCGGATGCCGTCGTTGTCGATGAGCTTGATGCCAAAGCGGGGGGGCACCATGGGCAGGGCAGCCAGCGACCACGCTTTCCATTGCGGAAAGTAGTCGTGGGGCTCCTTCAGGGTGCAGAGGTGGCCGTAGGTCCAGGTTACCTGATACCCATTGCCTTCGATGTAGCCTTCGTGTTTGGTCTTGGCGCCTAGTACGTCGGCTATTTCGCGTGCTACGCTCGGCTTTTCAGCTATGCAGACTATCATTCGTGGTTATTTTTCCGCCGCGAAGGTACGAAGAAATTTAGAATAATCGGTAATGAGCGCAGCAAAAATGATGATGATGGCAGGAAATGCGAGGGGATTGGTGTGCCAGGCATCAGCGAAGTGCCCTTGGAGGATGAGGGTGGTGGCTGTAGTGATGCCGCAGCCTGGACAATGGATATGGAAGAGGGTGGTGTAGAGACAGGGAGGAAGGATATTAATGCCGGCATAAGCACGTAGCAGCAGCCCTATAGCGGCATAGACAAGCACGATGGCCAGAAGCCATCGTGCCTGCAAGTATGAAAGGATTGATGCGGATAGTTTTCGGACAGTCATTTATAAGGTGTACGAGATGATGTTTCCATCGTCGTCGCGATATTGGTTCGTGGCAATCATGATGATGTCGATGAGTGTCCATATGCCGCAGCCGCCGAGGGTAAGGAGCATGAGCACACCTGTGCCTATCTTACCCGTGTAGAAGCGGTGGATGCCGTTGATGCCGACGATGCAAGGCAGGATGCAAAGCAGCAGGGTGATGAGCCAGCGTTCGTTGAGGCCCCTCTTCGGAGCGGGTTCGGCGTGGAAGTGCTGGGTTTCGGCATATTCGGTCGGCTGACGTATGCCGCATTTGGGGCAAACTTCTGCGCGGGCATCGATGGCCTCGCCGCAGTTCACACAATACTTTTCGTTTTCTGCTTTCATAGGACTCTTGTTTTTTGAGGGGTTGAATTATCTTGTTCTGATTTATCTATTTTCTAAAATACGAATTTACATTCTCTTATATAATGTGAATGGTAAATTCTTGTTGATGATGGCGAGAACGTGCCAACGCTTTGTGACATACACTTTAGACTTGCGCTTGCGAATGGCTGCACAGATCTGGCTGGCAACCTTTTCGACGGGCATCACCCAGAAGAGGCCCTCGCCTTTGGCCATTGCCGTATTGACAAGACCTGGCCGGATGTCAGTGACGATGACTTTTCCGCCAGCCTTGAAAGCCTTTTTGCGCAAGGCTTCCATATAGTTGATTTGATAGGCCTTCGTCGCGCTGTAGGCTGGTGCCATCGGCTCACCTCTCAGTCCACCAGCCGACGTAATGGCAACAAGATGACCGTGCGCCTGTTGTTCAAACAAATGGAAGAGCGTGTCAATGACGTATGTCCAACCCATCACGTTGGTGTCAAGCGTAGGGCGTTCCAATGCGTAGTCAAGCGTAGGGTTAATCTCGCCCGTTCCAGAGCAGACAATGGCTAAATCAACGTGGCCGAATTCTTTGGTGAAGTCATGGATGGCTCTCTCTACCTCATCTTGTTTAGTAATGTCTGCTGTTGCCGTGAAGGTACAGTCGGGATGTGATTGGTGGAGTTCATCCAACAAGAGAGTTCGTCGTCCAACGATACCTATACGGTTTCCGTCGGTTGCATATTTCTCATACAAGGCTTTACCTATGCCTGATGTGGCTCCAATGATGATGATGTTCATTTCGCTAAATTGGAATTTACTTGTATAGTCGGTTTATCTCTTCTTGCAAATTGGATAGGAACTTTCCTGCATGAGCACCATCCATCTGTGTATGGTGGAACTGGAAAGATATAGGAAGTTCGTACCGAAACCATCTCTTCCTGTATCGTCCCCATATCATAAACGGGTTATTGTAAATCCCGCTATTCATGCCAACAGCCCCGTCAATCTCAGTATCAATGATGGCCGATGTGCCAATAACCATACATTCATCCGACAAGTCCCTGTCAGTGCAACTTTCAGCAACCCCCAGTGTGTGTTCCATATACTGCCGACTGAACACTTCTATGTCTTCGGTGAAGAGAATGTCACAAGAAGAAACCTCGCCCTCTTTGTTCTTGACGATGGTATTGACCGCAAGACGGTCGTACTGCATCAACTTGTCGCCGACAGGCAGGAGATAGAACTCTTTGACGGAAGAAGCGGCTTTGCCGATACACCAGTCCAGCAGCATGTTGAACTTGTATCCCTTCTTCTGGCTTATTCTTACCAATCGCGTAACATCAATCGTCTTGAAGAATGTGACCATCGGGTTGGATGCCTTCATCCATAATTCAAAGGCTTGGGCGCGACTGGTGTCTTTTGGATTTACTTCACGCATAAATTCCGATTTTCATTCTTTGTAGGTTAGACGAAATCAACCCTGAGAAAGTTGCAAAAAACAAAATTTTTTTCAGTTTTTTCTTTAAGGACCCTAAGGACTTTAAGGGCTATAAAGCATAAATCGTCGTCAGAGGCTGTTGTAGCTGGGGCTGAAGGTGTCGCCTTGGCGGATGTCGCCCGTCTGAATGCCCTTCTTGAGCCAGCGCTGGCGTTGGGCCGAGGTGCCGTGGTTGAACGACTCGGGTACCGTGTAGCCTTGTGCCTGCTTCTGAAGGTAGTCGTCGCCGATTTTCGAGGCAATGGACAAGCCCTCCTCGACGTCGCCACTCTCCAGCGAGCGGAACATCTTATTGTCATTATACGCCCACACGCCCGCGTAGAAATCGGCCTGCAACTCCAGCCGTACGCTTATCTGGTTGCTTTCTGCCTTGCTGACTCGCGCCATCTGGTTGTGTGCCTGCGAGAGAGTGCCCAGCAGATATTGCACATGATGCCCCACTTCGTGGGCGATGACGTAGGCGTAGGCGAAGTCGCCAGCTGTGCCGAACTGTTTGCGCATGGTGGAGAAGAAGCTGAGGTCGAGATAGACACATTGGTCGGCCGAGCAATAAAATGGACCCGATGAAGAGGTGGCGCCTCCACATCCGCTCTGCACGCTGCCGTTGAACAACACCAGTTTAGGGGGCTGGTAGGTGCGACCCAGTTTCTTGAACTCGGCCGTCCACACGTCCTCCGTGCCGGCTAGAATCTGACTGGCGAACTTGGCAAGTTCCTCCTCCTCGGCCGTAGGCTCGTAGGTGCCGCCGTCGGCCGAAGTGTAGGTGAGGCCGCCGGCCTGCTGCAATACGTCAAGCGGGTTACCGCCCATCACCCAGGCAATCAAGGCTGCCACTACCAGACCGCCGATGCCTATACCGGCTGCCTTTCCTCCGCCGCGTCGGCGGTCGTCCACGTTCGTACTCTCACGTCTTCCTTCTAATCTCATGGTTGTTTATTTTTTGTAAGGGGTTAGACATTCATTTTCGGCCGCTAAATTACATCTTTTTCGTGAAACGCGTGCATGACAAATCCGTTTTTTTTCGAAAAAGTTACATTTTAACAATCGTCCTCGCTACGTGCACTATTCTGTCCGGCCAGCGCACTACTCTGTCCGATTAGCATAGTGCTCTGTTCGATTAGCGCACTACGTTATTTCAACATCGCTTTGTGCCTATGGTGCACCATGAATGGTTAATTTTGAAATAAGTTTTTCAGGACATTTGGAAGTTTGGTAAACATAGTATAACTTTGCAAGGAAATCAGAATAATCATTGAAATCTATGAGTACATTATTTTATAGTAGTAAACAAGGCCTACGGGTGGCCCTTGTCGGAATAACCTTGCTGGCACTCTGCGTGTTGGCAGGCTGCAACTCGCGTATGAAGGAAACGGCACACGGCGTCGTAGTCAAGGTGACGGGCGAGGCTCGTCTCGTGCGTTTGGAAGTGGTGAACGACGATGTCATCCGCGTCAGCGCCACAGCCGGCAAGACCTTCTCGAAGCGTCAGAGCCTCATGGCCAACTACACTTATCCGACGGAGAAGACATGGACCGTCGCAAAACGCGACGATGGTGCCGTGGAACTCGCCACACCTGCCCTGCGTGCCATCGTCCAGACGGATGGAACCGTCAGTTTTACCGATGCCGACGGGCATCCCATCCTTGCCGAGCAGGGACGTACCCTCACCCCTATGGCCGACCCGCAGGCCGACAAGCAGGGGCACCACAAACGGGCCTACACCTTGCGACAGCTCTGGCGGAGTGGGGAAGAGGAGGCCTTCTACGGACTTGGACAGCACCAGAGCGACGAGTTCAACTACCGCGACCTGAACGAGAACCTCTTCCAGTACAATACGAAGGTTACTGTGCCCATGATTGTCTCCACAAAGGGCTATGGTATCCTTTGGGACAACTACAGCGAGAGCCGTTGGGGCGATGCCCGCCCCTATGCTCGTCTTAATGAGGTGTTCACCCTCTACGATAAGGACGGCCATAAGGGCACCCTCACGGGAACGTGGACCAACAGCAGAAGGGACATTAACGATGTCAACACTTTGATAAGGCAGGAACCCTTCTTGAACTTCGACAACGAGCAGAATAATAAACGCTATCTTCCTCAATTCCCGCTCGACGGCGCAAAGGTCGTCTTCGAGGGCGAGTTAGCGGCAAAGGAGAGCGGTATCCATCGCTTCCTCCTTTATTACGCAGGTTACACGCGCGTGTTTTTAGGCGGCGACGAGGTGGTGGCCGAGCGTTGGCGTACGGCATGGAATCCCAATAGCTTCAAGTTCGCCTTCCCCCTTGAGGCCGGTAAACGCGTGCCCCTTCGCATCGAATGGGAGCCCGATGGCGGCAGCTCCTACTGCGCTCTCACCGCGCTCACGCCCCGTCCTGCTGATGAGGAGAACGCCATCGCCTTCTGGAGTGAGATGGGCGATGAGATAGACTACTACTTCATTGCCAGCATCTCCACCCCTTCCCGTGATGGAGGGGAACAGGGAAGAGGTATCCTCTCTCCCCTCGACCGTGTGGTTAGCGGCTATCGGGCCGTGACGGGCAAGGCTCCTGTGATGCCGCGCTGGGCCATGGGTTTCTGGCAATGCCGCGAGCGCTACAAGACGGCCGACGAAATCCTCTCCGTCGTCAGCGAACTGCGCCGTCGTCAGATGCCCGTCGATGTCATCGTTCAGGACTGGTTCTATTGGCAGGAAGACCAATGGGGCAGCCACGAGTTCGATCGTGTACGCTATCCTGACCCACGCGCCATGATAGACAGCATCCACGCCATGAACACGCGCTACATGATTTCCGTCTGGCCCAAGTTCTATGCCAATACCGAGCATTTCCGCGAGTTCGACGAACGCGGCTGGATGTATCGCCGTGCAGTCGAGGACAGCATCCGCGACTGGGTCGGACGTGGCTATGTCGGTTCGTTCTACGATGCTTACAGCCCAGGTGCCCGTCAGCTCTTCTGGAAGCAGATGAACGATCACCTCTACAGCCGTTATCCCATCGATGCCTGGTGGATGGACGCCAGCGAGCCCAATGTCCGCGACTGTCAGGAAATGCCCTACCTGAAAGCCCTCTGCGGCCCCACCGAGTTTGGCTCATCGACGGAGTATCTGATGGCGTACGGTCTGATGAATGCCGACGCCATCTACAACGGCCAGCGTAGCGTCAATCCCAATACGCGTGTCTTCCTTCTCACGCGCAACGGCTATGCCGGCCTGCAGCGTTACAGCACAGCCATCTGGAGTGGCGACATCGGTACCCGTTGGGAAGACCTCAAGGCACAGATTTCGGCTGGCATCAACTTCTGCATGAGTGGCATACCCTTCTGGGGTATGGATTCCGGCGGATTCTGTACCGAGAAACGTTATGAACGGGCGTGGAACCAATATCAGCAGACAGGCGAGGAGACGGACGACCTGCGCGAGTGGCGCGAGTTGCAGGCGCGCTGGTTCCAGGTCGATGCTTTCGTGCCCCTCTTCCGCGTACATGGCCAGTACCCCTTCCGCGAGGTTTGGTACACCGCTCCCGAGGGACACCCCGCCTACCGAAGCATGCTTTACTATGACCGTTTGCGCTACCGCCTGATGCCCTATATCTACTCCCTCAACGGCTTGGTCCACTTTGCCGACTACACCCTTATGCGCGGCTTGCCGATGGACTTTACGGCTGATGCCCGCACCTACGGTGTCAGCGACCAGTTCATGTTCGGTCCTTCTTTGATGGTCTGCCCCGTCTATACCTACGGCGCCCGTCAACGCGAGGTTTATTTTCCTGAGAACAAGGGCGGATGGTACGACTTCTACACCTCGCTTCACGCTTCGGCTGGAGGCAATCGCAAATTTGTCGAAGCCCCATACGAGCGCATTCCGCTCTACGTCCCCGCGGGCGCTATCCTGCTGACGGGCCCCGACATGCAGTACTCCAACGAAAAACCCCTTAGCGAACTGCGTATCGATGTCTATGCCGGGCGCGACGGACACTTCACGCTCTATGAGGACGAAGGTACTACCTATGACTACGAGCGAGGCTTCTGCTCCTTTATCCCCATCGCCTACAATGATGCAGCACGCACCCTCACACTTGGCAAGCGTAGCGGCTCCTTCCCTGAAATGGTGGCTGAGAAGAACGTTTGCATCGCCCTCCACGCCCCCGACGGCACATCGAGCGAGGCCATAGTCACCTACGATGGAGAGTCTCTGACGGTCAATCTTTGATTCATGAAAAGTACTTGGCCTTCCCATACCGATTCTGAGGAGCTTATCATCAAGGAGATAACCCCTCTCACGGACAAAGACTGCTTCTATGTGGTGCAGCGCATCAAGGAGACATTTACCTATCCCATTCACGAACACAGCGAATGTGAACTCAATTTGGTGGAGAATGCCGCCGGAGCACGGCGCGTGGTAGGCGACTCTGTGCAGGTCATTGATGACCTCGACCTCGTCCTCATCACCGGCTCTAACCTCGAACATACCTGGGAACAGCACCTCTGCACCTGTCATTCCATCCGCGAGACCACCATCCAGTTCTCTCCTGACCTGCTACCTGACGGGCTGCTCCGCAAGAATCAGCTCAACGCCATTGGCCAACTCTTTGAAAAAGCCCGCAATGGCCTCTCCTTTCCTATTCATGTGGTTCGCAAGGTCTATCCCCGCATTATTGCCTTGCCTATGATCAAGGGCTTCGACGCCTTCGTGCAGTTTCTCACCATCCTGGACGAACTCTCAAAACATGCTGACGAGGCGGTACAGCTTTCCTCGTCGGCTTTCGTCAAGGTGGAGCAGGTCAGCGAGAGCCGTCGCATACAGAAAGTGCAACACTACATCAACACGCACTTCCGAGAACTTATCACACTCCCTCAGATGGCCGACATCGCTGGCATGACGCCCACATCGTTCAGTCGTTTCTTCCGTTTACGTACAGGGCGGTCATTCTCCGACTATATTATCGACGTCCGTATCGGTTCGGCAGCCCGCCTGCTCGTCGATACCTCCATGACTGTGTCTGAAATATGCTTCGACAGCGGTTTCAACAACCTCTCCAATTTCAACCGCCTTTTTCGCAAAAAGAAGGGCTGCTCGCCCAGCGAGTTCCGCGCCAACTATAAGAAAAAGAAAATCATTTACTGAAACATTCACAATTTACAATAAACAAGGTTATGAGAAAATCTTTTTGTTTTTTTGCTCAGCGAAGCTCCTTAACCGTATGCTTCATTTTTTTTCTTTCATTATTATCAGTCCTCTTCGTCAGCTGTCATTCTGCTGCCCCTAAGGCATCCCCCTTCGTCCATGTGGAGAACGGGCAGTTCGTCCGGGGTGGACAACCTTACTATTTCGTTGGCACCAACTTCTGGTACGGTGCCATCCTCGGCTCTACGGGGCAGGGTGGCGACCGTGCCCGTCTTGCGCGAGAGCTTGACTACCTGAAGAGCATCGGCATCGACAACCTGCGCGTCCTCGTGGGCGCCGACGGCGAACGGGGTGTACCCGCTAAGATTGAACCCACGCTGCAAACCGCTCCGGGCGTATATAACGACACCATCTTTGATGGGTTGGATTACTTCATGGCTGAACTGGGCAAACGCGACATGACCGCCGTGCTCTACATGAACAACTCGTGGGAGTGGACGGGCGGCTACAGCGTCTATCTCGAGTGGGCCGGCGAGGGCAAGGCACCCATTCCTGCCGTCGACGGCTGGAACGCCTTCCAGCACCACGTGGCGAAATACGCCCAGAACGACAGCGCAAAGGCCATGTTCAAACGCCACGTCCAGCACGTCGTCACCCGCACCAACCGCTACACGAGAAAACCCTATACCGAAGACCCCGCCCTCTTTGCCTGGCAGATAGGCAACGAGCCACGTCCCTTCGGGCAGAGGAACTTCAAGGCCTTCGAGGAGTGGGTGCTGGACGTCGCGGCACAAATTAAGGGCCTCGATCCCAACCACATGGTGGCTACCGGCAGCGAAGGCAAGTACGGCTGTGAGAGCGATGTGGCGATGTGCGAGCGCATCCATGCCGACAAGAACATCGACTACCTCAACTTCCACCTCTGGCCGCTCAACTGGAACTGGATTTCCGACAGCACCGTCTGCGAGAACCTGCCTGTGGCAAAGCGCGAGGCAAAGGCCTATATCGACCTCCATGCCGAAATGGCTACCCGCATCGGTAAGCCGATGGTGATGGAGGAGTTCGGCTTCCCACGCGACGGTTTCCAGTTCAGCAAAACCTCCACGACCCATTGCCGCGACGAGTTCTACGCCTATATCTTCAGTCTCATCGAGGCCGACCGTGCGGCCAAAGGTCCGTTTGCCGGCTGCAACTTCTGGGGTTGGGGCGGCTTTGCCGAACCTTCGACGCAGCACATCTGGTGGGCCGTAGGCGACGACTACACGGGCGACCCCGCTCAGGAGCAGCAGGGACTCAACTCCGTCTTTGCCTCCGATGAATCCACGTGTAACATCATCCGCGATGCAGCCCAGCGACTTCGTTAGTGCCGCTCGCACTATGCTTACCGAGGTCATCCTCCCGTTCTGGATGACCCGTATGCCCGACCCCCGCGGCGGGTTCTACGGACGCATCGACGGGCTGGGCAACGTTCATCCCGAAGCCGAGAAGGGCGCCATCCTCAACGCCCGTATCCTCTGGACGTTCTCCGCCGCTTACCGTATTCTTGGCGACCCCGCTTACCTCGATATGGCTACCCGCGCCAAATGCGCCCTGCTGGACAACTTCTTCGACCCTGAGTATGGCGGCGTCTATTGGTCGCTCCATCCCGACGGCACGCCTAAGGACACGAAGAAGCAGATCTACGCCCTCGGATTCGCCATCTACGGTCTCTCGGAGTATGCTCGCGCTACGGGCGATAAGTCGTCGTTGGCACACGCCATAAAACTCTTCTTCGACATCGAGAACCACAGCTTCGACACCGAGCGGAACGGCTACTTCGAGGCCTTTACCCGCGAGTGGGGCGAGATTGCCGACATGCGCCTGAGCGACAAGGATGCCAACGAGCGTAAGACCATGAACACCCATCTCCACATCCTCGAGCCCTACACCAACCTCTATCGTGTGTGGCCCGATGCCCGCCTCGCTGCAGCCATCCGTAACCTCATCGACATCTTCGTCGACCGCATCCTCGACCCGCAGACCTTCCACCTGCGCCTTTTCTTCGACGACGACTGGACCTCGAAAGTCGATAAGACCTCCTACGGCCACGACATCGAAGCCTCCTGGCTCCTTCACGAAGCTGCCTTGGTGCTGGGCGATGATGCCCTGCTGGCTCGCGTGGAACCAGTCGTCCGCGCCGTTGCCCAGCAGGCTGATTCCGACATCCTCTACCACTCGTCGTGCCAGTGGTGGGAGTATGCCGAGACGGTTGTCGGCTACTATAACGTCTGGCAGCATTTTGGCGATGCGGAAGCTTTGGACAAGGCTTTGAATACATGGAATTTCATAGAATCCCATCTGGTTGACCGTCAGCAGGGCGAATGGTTTTGGTCGGTCACCCTCCCTGACTATGCCCCCAACCGCGTTGAGGACAAGGCAGGCTTTTGGAAATGCCCCTATCACAACTCTCGCGCCTGCCTCGAAATCATCGAGCGCTCCCACGCCATACTGTGCATGCACGAACTGTACCTGCACGGGCGGGAAAAGCCCCTCCATCCATCGCGATAGCGTGTTAAACTCACCCACGATCCGTATCATTTGCTGCTCTATGTGACACTGATACGACACTTACCCTGCACTTACCCTGCACTTGGCGTGCACTTTCGTGATATCTTTTTTGTTTTTTTTCTTCTGATACATAGTTGTTTAGGTATTAATAAACGCATGTTTTTTGCCACATGTGGTTATTCTCTCGCGCGCACGCGAAACCCTTGCCTTCTTCTCGTATTCGCCATCGGCTGTCTCACGGACGTACCCCTGTCCTATCCGCATCACTTGCAAAAGCCTGTGTTTGACTTACATAAATTTTCCTTCACTCGTGCAATATCATTTTTTTTGAACAATATATCTAAAGTTTCTTGATACATGTATTCGTTTAGGAAGGGTCCCATTTCCTTATGCACCTGTTGGCACAGACCTACGACTCTGTAACATTTGTTTTTCAGCTCTGCAGCAAGGTTCGAGTTGCTATCTGCAAGTTTTGAAATAGTGTAATTCATAACCAGATATTCTTTATTGACAAAATACAGAATCAGCAGATATTATTGTGGCACCATACGTTTTTTAGGCTTGAAAAGCCGTTGTTTTTGCTCACGAAGTATGTGCCATCTCTGCAAGAGACAAAGATGAGAGGTGGCTGTTTTACCTAAATGCTCCATTTAAGGGAAAAGAGCTACCGCTCATCTGGCAAGGACTGGAAGTCCGGCACATACTGCGTGAGGGTTTTTGAGGTTTTTGTGAAAAACTTAACAGTCGCCTCTCGTACGCGCGCCCGTGCACGGGAAATCAGGCCCCAGCTCCTGTAAAATGTCAGTATTTTTCTTCATAGTTCAGCGTCTATCAATGGGTTAAACAATAAATCGGTGTCCTCCAAGTGCACGCTAGGTGCACGCCAGATGCCCACTAAGTGCAGGTAAGCGCAGATAAACGCACTGCGTTGGCATACGGACGCACTGCGTCTGCATACGAATGCACTGCGTTGGCGAGCGAACGCACTGCGTTCTGACTCATGGAAGTTACATGCATCCCGCAAAATTACGCCCAAACATATTCTACCGCTGCACACGGGTACAGCATGTGTCTTCAGAAAAATTGTTCCTTTGCAAACGAATTATTAACAATACCAACCCCTCCCTCCGTATGTCGAAGAAAAAACGGCTGTATGCTTGCATTTCTCCGCAGTACGCCGTACCTTCGCACGGAAAAAGTCAGGATATGAAAAAAAGAAAGCGCAGTCTCCTCCTGAGTACGCTTCTGCTGCTGATGGTGGCAGTCGGTCTTTCGTCGTGCCGTCGTACCGCGTTCCACGACGCCCTCGTCCGTGCCGAAGCCCTCATGGAGACAGACCCCCACGCCGCCCGCGCTGTGCTGGATAGCCTGTCTGATCACTGTTCACTAATCACTGATCACTTTTCCCAAAGGGATGCTGCTGATTACGCTTGGCTTCGCACGCAGACTGACTATAAATGTGACATCCCGCTCACGTCCGACTCCCTCGCCCGCATCGCTACGGACTACTACAGTACGCCGCGCCGCAAAAACTACCACGCCGCCATGGCATGGTACACGCTGGGCTGCACTTACATGGATATGCAGGAGGACTTACAGAGCATCGATGCTTTTTTGAAAGCAAAGCCCCTCTTCCCCGATACCTTAAACAGATACTACACCCTTTGCCTTCAGAATCTGGGCAAACTATATACGGGTCACTACATGTTCTCCGAGGCGGAAGGATACCTCCGTGATTTCAACCGACTTTGTGCTCTGCGGAACGACTCGGCTCTGATGGCACATGCGGACTATCTTTTGGGAAAATCCCTTATGTGGGCATCCCGTTTCGACGAAGCTAATGCCCGTTTCGATGCTGTTATCAGGAATCGTTTTACCACGCCACGCTATCGCCACCGTGTCATGTTTCAGAAAGCCAAGATATATTTGCACCATAAGCACGACTGCGATTCGGCGCTTCATTTCATCAATGCCTATCTGTCCGGCACCTCCGACGATCCCTTTGCCGGCCTTTCTGTGAAGGGGGATATTTTCTGTGCCCGTGGTGAGCAGGACTCCGCCTACGTCTGTTACAAGGCCGCTGCCTCTGACGTGGCCGAGCTCAATACACAATGTAACGCCTACCGGCATCTAGCCGAACTCTCCTCCTTATTAAAGAAAACCGACGAACCCATACACGAATATACTGAGAAATACGCTGTTCTGCTTGATTCTGTTTTTAAACAGGCGCAGCGCGATGAGATTAACACCCTCATCCGCCGTCAGGAAGCCCAGTTGCAAGCGGCAAGGGAGGTCACGGCTAAACGGACAAGACTATTCCTGAATCTCCTGGCGGCATTCCTTCTTGTGCTGTTCTTCCTTGCACGACGTGCAGGAAAGCTGCACGCCGAGTCGAAATGGCAAAGGAGAAAGTCAGCCATCAAGTTGGAGGCTGTGGAGAAGAATGCAATACCTGAAGAGCTGGATGAAACAGATGTTGTTGAGGAAGCACATCCCGCCCATACCGTTTCCACGCTTGAAACGCGCAAAGCATTGGTGGAACTCTGTCGCACGAAGTTCTCCGCTGGGAAATGGAACAGGCTCTATTCTTTGGAGGATGCCACTGGCAGAATGGACGAAAAGGAATTGCAGGAACTGAAGCGGACGCTCAATAGGCTGATGGACGATTTGCAGAGCCAGCTTTCTGACGATTGCCTTAACCTTACTCGCGATGACATCTATGTCTGCAGCCTCTCCATGTTGGGGCTGCCGAAGAGGGTTATAGCCTATTGTTTTGGCACAACCGAGCATGCTGTCTATTGCCGCTACACACGGTTGCAGAAGAAACTTACACCCATATGGCAGCAATTGGTCTTTTCAAAAGAAGAAAAAGCCGAAAACGCATAAGTCCTATTTACAGGAATTTAAGTCCTGCTTAAAAATGAGATAGCCGATTCTCAAAAATGAGATAGGAAAATAGTTGCAGTTACAAAGGAAGAAAAATACCTTTGCACCACGTTTAGTTTATTAACTCTTTAATCTTAAAGTATTCTGAATTCCTATTTTCATTCAGAACTATAAACGGCTCCAAATTGTTAATCCATTAATATACAATATTATGAAATCACTTTTCAAAAGAAACACCCTAAGTGTGGCTGTTTGCATTGGACAGATTGGTCTTTTAAACGCCCAAACAGAACCAGCACCCTCATTTTTGTTTTCATTGGAAGGAATAGAGGATGTTGTTAGCATGTACACGGACGAAACTGCACAAACGTTCTATCTGCATACCGATAGCATTTTGTACACAGTTTCAAGGAGTGGAAACATTATTTCCTCCGAAGGAAGCAAAGTGAAATGGGCCTGCCGGGAAGAGAGCAGAATGTATTTTCATGAAGAAGGAGAAAACTCCATTTCTAATGAAGAAGGAGACACGATACTGTTTTTTCCTGATGAATATCAAGAGCCTACTATATATCTAAAGGGAGCAAAGCCTATGTTCCGAAAATCTGGGATTTTCTATTGGTGGTTTGGAGGTAGGGAAGGTGGAGGCCGTTCGGACGCATTCTTTATGGTAACAGAAGAAAAAGTTGAAAGACTGAAATACTGCCCTTTTCCATGCAGGGGATTAGTGTTGTTGAATGATAACATACTTTTTTTTACATATGTTGGATATCAAAACGAAACACAGAAAGGTTTTTTCAGCTTTTTCTCAATCAACGACCCAGGGGGAGGAAATCCATATCAATTACCATTGGCAATTGACCTTCCTGTAGGCCTTTCGTTGGTAGAAAATGTATTTTACATTTGGTCAAATGAAACGAATACTATGTATACAATCCCTCAGTCTTACTTTGACAACATTTTAACGAACATCCACAAAAAATATGCCGACTCTCAAGAAGAGTCTAATTCTTACGACCTTACGGGCCGCCCCGTGGATGGCACGCAGAAGGGCATCCTCATCCGTAACGGAAAGAAGGTGCTGGTGAAGTAAGCGAAAGGCTGAGCTTTACGAAAGGAAATCCCTTTAAAGGGATCTAATCATTAGCTTACTATCATTCTTTGAGGCGCGGCACAGCCGCGTCTCTTTTTTTCGTTTCCATCGTCCTTCGGCCGAGGATTGACGCGTTAAACTTGAATGCCATTTTCCCATCTGAAGAAAAGCTTTTTCTGTCGTACGTAAAAGGCTCGTTGTCTGTGTAGAATCAAAGGAGAGAAAATTTTCATCGCAATGGTTAAATGTTTTCACTGCAATGAAAGATTCTTTTCACTGCGATGAAAGAAAGTTTTCACTGCGATGATTAACTCTTTTCACTGCGATGAAAAAACGGTATTCTTTGATATTGTCATTCTGATGTCAGAAAACACTAAAATAATTCGCAAAATTTGGATAATTGGCCGACAAAAAAGTTTTTTAAGAACGGCGAACGGACGGAGCAGCGAGTACAAAGCAAACTTGTTTGCTCTGCCGAGTCGTGACGGACGAAGGCAAAGCCAATTGGGCGAATTTGACGAATGGCGTTGCGGCGTGGAGCTTCGCACGCCGAATGTGGAGGAGTTTTTTGAAACACGAATGACCATAAATTAACACGAATTTTTCATGAATAAATTTATGGATAATTCGTGGGTAATCTCAGCGGGGGAAATTGTCTGTGCGGAAGGGGATGACGGGGAGGCCACTATTTGCCTTGAGATTGCCCAGCTGGAAGCTCTTGAAGGCGTAGCGGACGGCCACGGGCTCTTTCACCTCGTCGCTGCGCACGGTGACCTGACGCCCGCTGGTGCCCACCGATGCCTTGTGCCAGACGCTGTCGGGGCCGCAAATCTCAAAGCCTTCGATGCCCACGTTGCGGTTGAAGCCGTCGTCGGCATAGTCGAAACTGATTCGTACCTGCTTTCCGCGCTCGGTATCCTCCACCTGCATGGAGCGATAGACGGGGTAGCGGAAGTCGATGCCCTCGATGCCGTACGTGTCGCCCAACGCCCAGAGGCAGAGGCGCTCGCCCACCTCCTTCTTCATGCAGGGGTGGATTTGCCAGTACTCGTAGTCCTTCACCAGGTCGTTGGTGCAGACCATGCCCATGTGGGGAAGCTGTTCCGAAGCTTTGTACTGGGCTTCGCGGACGAGGGCTACGGTAGCCTTGTCCCTCAGCCAGTAGTAGTCGAAGGGGCAGATTTCGACATAGTAGAACGGCAGGTCGCCCAGTCCCCAGCGTTCGCGCCAACTGCGCACCATGCGGACGAGACGCTCGGCATACACCTCCGGAGCGTGGGCGTTAGCCTCGGCCTGGTACCAGAGGAATCCCTTTATCGTGTAGGGCTCGATGGGGTGAATCATGCCGTTGTAGAAGACGCACGGCAGCGAGCGGTTGACGTCGTAGGCGGGGCGCACGAGGTGGGCGTTCAGGTAGGTTTCGCTGGTGAGGTTCTCGCCCGGATAGGTGCTGACGATGTCCTTGGGTGTCCATCCCTCGACACGTGTAGCGCCTAAGGAACTGTTGATGACGCCCACAGGGCAGCCCAGCGCCTCGATGAGCTGGATGCCGAAGAAGTAGCCTGCGGCGCAGAAGTCGCGTGCCGTCTGCGGCGTGCAGTTCTGCCAGACAGCGGTTACGGTATCGACCTCCTCAGGATGGGGCGAGAAGGCGACGGTGCAGAAATGCAGGCGGTCTTTGTAGCGGATGGACTCCATGATGTGCTGTGCGCTGTTCTCAACGGGGCAGCCCTCGAAGCCGTGCAGGGGCATCTCCATATTGCTCTGTCCGCTGGCCAGCCACACCTCGCCGATGAGTACGTCCGTCAGCTCGACTCTGTCCTTTCCCTCGCTGATGGTTACCGTCTGGGGCTCGAACGTAGCCGCAGGGGTGGGGACGAGGAACTCCCAGCGTCCCTTGGCGTCAGCGGTAGCCTTGAACTTGGTCTTGCTCCACGAGGTGCGCAGCGTTAGCGTGGCGCCGGCGTTGTCCGTCCAGCCCCACAGACGGACGTCGGTCTGCTGCTGCAGCACCATGTGGTCGCCCACCAGCGGGCCGGGGGTAATATGCGCCAATCCCTGATAGGGCTGACAGAGAGTAACAAACAGCAAGATGAAGAATGAAATACAATAACGTTTCATGACTAAATCTTTTATTTTTAAAGGTTGATTTTTTTTTTCAATATGAGTCACAGTCCTCTATAGCACGAACTCGGCAGAAAACCCCCACTTCACCATATTACCTTGTTTTAAAGGTTCCAAAGACTTGAGAGCGCTACACTGAAAAACAAAGCACAAAGAATAAAGAACTTTTTTTTTCATGTTATTTAAGTTTAAATATTTAGTGTTCAACATATTTGCGCACACCAAAGTCCTTGCGATAATCATCGTTGATGATACGACTGGCCTTGTGACCATTGAAGCGAGTGGGACCAATGATGAACTCAGGCACATTGAACGAGAGGAAGCGGTTACGATAGAAACGGCGCGGATTGCGTTGAGGCAGCATAAAAGGCCTGCCGACAACGCCCTTGGCATCGATGTGGCAGAAATAGGGCCGTGTGAAGAGGCCGTCGTCTCGACGGGAACTGAACACGAGCCAGCGCGAGTTGGAACTCCAGTTGTGGAATGATTCGGTGTCGTCGGAGTTTGCACCAGTCATGGGGCGGCTCTCTCCTGTGGAGAGGTCGAGCAGGTAGAGGTCAGCCTCATGATGCCAGATGCTGAATTGTCCGTAGTCGGAGAGTGTGTAGCATAGGAAACGTCCATCGTAGGAGGGACGGGGGAAGGAAACCGATTTGTGCCGTGCTGCGGCATTGACAATAGTGTCGATACGACTTCCGAAGGTGCCCGTCGAAGGGTCGAAGTCGATGCGGCAAAGACTGTAGTGTATCGAGTCGAGCTGATGACTGCCTTCAGGGAGGGCGCGTGCCGCACAATAATAGAGCGAACGTCCGTCGGCCGAGAAGACGGGGAAGGTTTCGTAGATGGAATCTTGCCCCAGAAGGGGTGAAAGCAGCAGCTCATTCGTGTCGATGTCATAGACCAAAAGGTCGGAGGCGGTATCAAAGACCTCGATGCGGTTGCCGTTGGCACTATGGAACAGCTGGCTTGTGGCGTTGGTGGAATAGGCAATATAGCGGCCCGAGGGATGCCAGTAGGGATAGACGCAGAAGCCGAGCGTCTTTGAGGTCTTGGTGTTGAAAGCGGTGAGGGGGCTATCGTTATGACGCAGCAGCGTGGCTCCATGCGACCCGCGGATATGGAGGCTCATGTCGGCAGGGTTGCCGCGGTTGAAACTATGGCAGTTGACGCAACCCTCGAACTGTGTGTTCTCGATTAACGCACGTTCGTCGAACGAGGAGAGATTTCGTTCGTAAATACCCATTTTGCTCCATACTTCGTAGCCAGGCTCAATCAGACGGTAGCAGATACCGTAGTCGATGCTGTCAGGGCTTACGTAGATTGTGAATGGGCGATAGGTGTGCCAGCCATCGTCATATTTTGCCGAAACGGTAACGCTGAGCGAATCTCCGCAGTTCTGACTGAGAAGTGTATGCCAGTCGTTAAGGTTGAACTTTAGGGATTCTCTACCCTGGCTGTGCAGGTTGTTTCCGTAGTTGTCGGTTATGACGGCATCGATACGCAAAGCCGCCTCGTCAGCTATGCAAAAGTTGAGAGGTGCTACATTCGTGGGTATAGTAACGCCAAGATAGTCGGGATAAATCTGAGGTGGAACAATCTCCTGCCTTGCATCGCTAATTGTTTCGGAGCAGGCAGAAAAGAGCAAAAGGGAGAGGAGTGTATACAGAATCTTTTTCATCGGCTAACGGAGTGAAGTAGTAGGTTGGTATAGCGTTTTCGATCGCCTGTGAGCATATAGTAGGCCTTCAGATATTCAAAGGCCAGACGATTGTCTGTGTTGCTGAAAAAGAGATCTTCGAGCATCTCGGGAGTCACATGGTCGCTGAAGTAGAAGTCTTCGGCGTAGGCCCACTGGCGCAGACGTCCGTATTCGGGATGCTTGGCTATCGCCTCTTCGTTTCCCAATAGCGACATCGTTTCTTTGGCCCATTCACGATAGAAGAGTGTTTTCTGGAGCGCCGTGAGGTATTTACGGGCCACTTCGTAATGGCCGATGATGAGATTGGTTTGTGCCAGTCGCTTGTAGCATCGGCCGCTTTTCTGGAAGTCAAGAATGGCTTCCTGTGCCTCGAATACCGTTCGCTGGGCGACATAAACCATGCCCAGTTGATAGAATACTTCGGATGTAGGCAAAGGACTTGTCGCATCGCGCTCGACATCGGGCAGAAGACCTGCAATGCCGTTCTGGTGATATTCGAACAGGTGGTCAGCGAGCATGCCGCGCATCGCCAGGGCGAGGTTCTGTACTGTCACACCAATTTGGTTGTTAGGCTTCTCGGCTTTGATGGTGGATAGTATGCGGTTCCATTGCTGATGTCGAGCCATGAAGTCATATTGCATTACCCTCTCTGCCTTGAAATTGGCGTTTTTCCAGAGAAGAAGTCCCATGCAGAATGCCACCAATAGAAACGACAGGTGAGAGAAGAGGGTCGAGAAACGTGTATCGTTGGCCCACTTTTTGCAGGCGTGGACAGCGAGTGGAAGGATGATAGCAGAGAGCCATGCTGCATAGAGGAGCACAGGAACGACTGTCGGATAGCGATGGTAATGGCTGCCGTTCCAGGCAGGGCCCACCATCCAATAGAGGATAGGAATGGTAACGAGGATTACGAAGCCTCTCCCTTTAGGGGGATGATGGACGAGGCTCCAAATGGCCAGTAGCGTGAGAAGGACTGCCCAGACGCCACCCAGCAGCGCATTCTCGTCAAGCAAGAAGAGCCAGAGTAGAAACGAAGGCACAAAACTCAGGCCAAACAAACGTCCAAAGCTGACCAAGCGGAGCATCAGCAGCTGCACCACCACAAGCAGTACCGCCACGATGGCAGCCCCCACCCATGCAAAGAGGAAAAACTGCGTGCAGAACCGTCCCAGCAAGTCGGCTACGCCCCCAGGCAACCTTATAATCTCCCAAACGTAGGTACTGTCGAAGAGAAAAAGCTGATACTGCTCCTGATAATGCAGATGGTGGGGATAGGCCAATCCGAAAAAGAGGAAGACCGCTACACCGAACAGAAGCGTATAAAGCGCTTTGATAGTGAAAAGTGAACAGCGAAAAAGTGAACCCTTCATTTGCGCGAACGATATATAACAATTTGGTTAAAACACTCTTGCGAACTCGCCTGCGCTGATTTTGACAGGTTCAACCATGAACTCAGGACGGTTGTAGCTTTTCAGGAGCGTGACGTGCATTTCGGGGTCTTCCTGCGGCAGGAGGAAGGCCTTTTCAACTTTCCCGTTGTTGAAATAGGCGAAATAGACGCGGCTGAAGTTGTCATCGTCACGACGGCTGGCGCACATAATCCAATGGCCGTTGCTCGACCATGTGGGATAGCTGTCTGAATGGCCCTCGCTGTTGAACAGGGTGAGGTCGATAGGCGAAGAGGTCTCTGCCGTGAGGGCATCGCCAGTATATTGGTCCATCGGGATGCAAACGATGTCGGCATCGTGATGCCAGATATGAAAGCAGCCATACCGGCCCTCTGCAAAGAGCAGATAGTGCCCGTCAGGGCTGATGCGTGGCAAGGTGACACTCTTGTCAGCTGAGGCGGCATCATAGACGAGTTCCTCCTCGCCGAAGCTCTGGGATGAAATCTCGAACGAGCGACGATAGAGGTTGTATTGCACTTTCGGATAGGTGGTACGGATGTCCTTGTCGCGCATCTCTTCAGGTAGCGGAACCGACTTGCAATAATAGAGATATTTGCCATCGGGTGACCAAGAAGGGAATACCTCCAAAAGGTCAGGGTCATTAGAAATGATGCTCACCGAGTCTTTCGCCACATCATAGAGAATGAGGTCGCTGGCTGTATCGAACACCTCCACTTTGTTGGGATGAGCCGTATGGAACACTTGGTGTGTCAGGTTGGTGGAGAAGGTGACCAGCTTGGCTGCAGGGTGCCATGCTGGATAGACTCCGGCGGAGATGGTATTGTCGCGCTTCAAATCCACTTTCGATACTTTGCCGTCGTTCACAATGATTGTGCCTCCTCGAGTCACACGCGCATGAAACAGCATGTTGTCGGTTTTGTAGTTCTGATAGCTATGGCAGTTGATGCATTGGCCTTTGGGATCGTCACAGCTAACTTTGTTGTTGAAAACCTGTGTTTCTTCAAACGAGGTGAGGTTGCGCTGGGCAATCTCCATGTAGTCGTAAACAATATATGAAGGTTCGATGAGGCGATACGACAGATACTCGTCGATGGGTTGCTCGGCCACATGTATTTCAAACGGATTGAACGACATCCATCCGCCTTTTTCCTCGTTCCCGGACTTTGCTTGACCATTTGTAGCCTTTCCCCAAACCTCTACCTTGATGTTCTTACCCTTGGAGACATCAAGCATAGCATGCCATTCCGATTCGGGAATCTGCACCTTCACTCCTTCGCCGTAGGTCTGCTGTCGACCATCAGGTGTGGTGAGTCGTGCCACGCATTCTTCATACTGGTCTGCAGGGAGCATGAAGTTGAGTGGTGCAATATTGCAAGGCACGGTGACATCGCAATAATCGGGAAAGATGGCGGGCAGGCACTTCGCCTCGCGGCTTGAAGCTGGCACGTCGGGGTGATGCGCACACGATGACAAGAGCAGCGAGACGGCAGCCTGAAACAGGAAATATGGGCGGATATGTCTTTTCATTGTTTTCTTGCGTTTCGATTTCAATTACAGCCAGTCATCATATGGCTTTTCTTCCAAAGATGTTGTAGTACCAATAGGTGTCTTTCCACTGATTACGCATTTTCGCACTTATCTCTTCTGGTTTCAAACCACGCTTTACAAAGCTTTCAAGCGTCTCCCAGAACTTTTTGTAGCGGTCGTAAACGGCCTGCTCGACCGGAAGCATGATTGGCTTTTCTTCCGGTGACTTGTCCATGTACATGATATAGGCTTCCTGAGCATGCAAAGGGAATTTAGCATCCGGGTTCATCTTCACGTATTTGCGTAGCGCTGCCCAGAAACTGCCGGAGTCGCACCGTATCATGGAATAGAACAACGCCTGTTCGGAAGCCGTTTTGCTGACCGTATCGGTGGAGTGACTGAAGCTGTCGATAATAAAACGCTCGCTATTGTTCTCAACACCATTTAGTTCATCTGTGAAAGAATTCTGTAACTCGCTTACCGTTTTCGTGATGGGGGTCGGTTGCCAATTGCCATAGAACATATTGTGATGAAGCAGGGTGTTGTATCGTTTTGCCAGTTTCTTTTCTCCAGTAGCGCAGGCGCAGCGAGACAACATCTTCATGTAGAAGGGAGAGAACCCTGTGGCAACGGCATTTTCATAACACAGGCGGATGGCGTAGTTCATCTTCCCGTAGTTGTAATACACTAAAGGAGACGCAATGTTCAGCAAACCGATGTGTAGTGAGTCGGGGTTGTAGATGTCTACACCAGGGTTGCCTAACTTGAACGAACGGTCGAGCAGTCCTCCTTCGTTCATCAAGGCAATATTTTTTAGCATGACCATAGTTCGGGTGGGCTGCTTGTTCACTTCTGCCATATGAACCACCTCCTGCCAGTTGTCGGCTTCTGCATGGCGTATCATACGCATTTCGTCGATGTAGTTCTGGTTGCGGAACATGAGCGAAGAGATGAAGACAATGCCTACAATGGCACTTAAAACCGGAATGAACCACATCAGCTTAATTTGTGTCGCCTCACGCTTGGACATGAACCAGCTATACAGAGCAATGAGCACGGAAACTGCACCTAGCACCCAGAACGGGATGGAGAGTCGCCCGTTTGAATCGACAGGGGTCACGAAGCGGGGAATACCAGCCATCATAACGTCATCGGGGTTTTGATTCGAATAGAGCAAAGCACGCCAGATGCCGGCTGTGATGACGAGCAAGACCAAGCCTATCAGTTCACGCCAGGTGGGCTTTTCTGTCAGCACCAGACAAAGCACGAAAAGCAAGGCAAACCACCCCAGCAAAGGATAGAAGCAGAAGCCCAACAGGTACCAGGCAAGATGCCATTTGCGTGGAGTGCAACGGGCAGCCCACAGGAGCAGGAGCATGGCAAGATAGCCTAACGACTGGGAGAACCAATATCCTCTGATTGTGAAGATGTAAATCCAATAGCCAAGGTCGATTATCGATGTAAGCAAACAAGCTATAGGCAGTAGCATCAGGGCGGAAGCATTCCCCTTCAAACGGAAAGCCTTGGCACCTACCAAGAACATGAGAGTCCAGTTCGCCACCAACGCACTTGCACCTAAGGCCGGATGATAGAATAGCTGTGTGAGCCAGGCTCCCACATACTGCATTAGGCCAAAAGGTTTCGACAAGAGGGTATGGAAGAAGGGCGCTCCAAAGATGAATTCAGAACGGTCGTGTGCCGTATAGAGCACCTCTTTGTTGATATGCAGAGTATATACTACATATAAAATGAAAGCCAGCAGACTCACATAGAGAAAGACTGCAGACACTTTGTTTCTTTTCTTCACTTCCATACTACAAAGGCATAATGGGCTGACCCATTTGATTGAGCCAGCCCATTGTTAATTATACCGTCAAGGAATGATTATTCCTCATAGTAAACACTTGTGAAGGTCGCCTCGCCGTTTGTGATCAGGAGGTTCAGGTCACGGCCTTCACCGCCATTACCCTTGGCGCACTCCTTGGCAATCTGCTCAGTAAGCTGAACTTCCCACTTCATACCAGAAGTAAGTGGAATATTTTCTGCATAGACAGTGCTCCACCAACCATTCATGATACGTGCCTGGCAACCTTCGCTGGCCTCCTTGACGTCAAGGATGAGGGTCTTGAGACCGAAGTAGATGTCGTCAGAAAGAGTCGGGAAATTCTGACCTTCGCTGTCGCTGAAACGCAGGGGTGCTGAATCCCATCCGCCAACGGTGAACTCACCTTCCCAGAGGGTGTACTTAGTGAGTGGGTCAGTAATCTCATTGCAGGATACAGGATAGTCTGCTGTGAGGATGGTTCCGTCAGCACAGAGAGCGGTGATGGTGACAGTGTAGTCGCCAAGTTTCATCTTCTTTTTGGCAAAGTTGCCGACGATTTCCTTTCCGCCAATATTCCACTTCGCATTGACTGGTGCGGAGGTCGTACAAGAGATAACGTTGCCATTCTGGCCACTGGCTGCCTTGTCAACAGTGACGGAAGTCTTCGCCTTGAGCTCATCAAGAGTAATGTGACCGGCATTGCTGATATTCTCCGATACAGGATCGCAGGCTACAAGCATACCTACTGCGGCGATAAACAATAATATCTTTTTCATATTGGTTACTTAATTATATTAGTAAAGTACTTTATATTGAGTCTCGGCATTAGCTGCATCCCAGCCAGGATTCTGCTTAAGTTTGCCGTTCTTAACGGTAATCTCAGTCTGAGGCTTGGATAAGAATCCGTTGGTATCGATATAGCGCTTGGTCCAAGAACAGGTCATGTGTGCCATCGTGCGCTTGTTTGACTTGTCGCCAAGGCAGACAATCTGCTTGCCAGCCTGAGCCTGAAGGGCTTTAGGAGCGTAGGAACCCTCGTTAGGATTGTTGCCTGTCCAGCGGCGCATGTCGTTGAAACGCAGACCTTCAAAAGCAAACTCCCAACGGCGCTCGTCCTGAACAGCCTTCAAAGAGTATCCTGTCAGAGGAACACCAGCGCGGGCCTGCACTTGGTTCATGTACTGTGCGTCACCGGTAAGCTCGGTAAGCATCAGCAGGACGTCGGCATAACGCATCAGGTAGAAGTCTTCGAAGTGGTCGCCCTGCATCTTGTTTTCGAGTGAACTGCCGGTATAACCCTCACACATGGACCACCAAGTGTCGTTGTTGGCAGCACAAGCGTCGAGATTGACCTCGGCGTACTTCTTGACTGAATAGCCAGACTCCTCACAGTCGTCCTTCTCGTAAACATAACCTACGAGTTCGTTATCGAGGTCAATCAAAGAAGCCTTCTTGCGGAGATCGGTATAAGGATTGCTCTGATTATTCTCTGCTGCTGTCCAATCGTCCCAGATATTGCAGGAAGGAGTTCCCTGACCCCAACCTTGGTTGAATGGATAAGTCTTTTCACGGTCACCATTCATAGCAGAAGCACCATTACGAAGTCCCCAGAATACGGAGATATAGTTGGAGTACATACGCTGGGCGTTATAGGTACCACTGATGTTCCAGGAGGAGGCATTCATAAACTGAACCTGGAAGATTTCCTCAGTGTTGCCATTACCCATGCCGGGCTGGTCGAAGCAGTTCTCACGCTTCATGTCTTTGATGAACTCATAGGCATGACCCTGATCGTCCTGTGCCTCATCCCAAAGCAGGCTGTTGGAGTACTGCCAGAGTGAACGGAAGTCTTCGCATAGCTTGTAACCGCCGTTTGAAACGACATCCTTCAGGTAATTGACAACATCGGCCTGAGAAAGAGAAGCAGCGGTGCAACCCTCCTGAGCTACAAGGTCGATGGCAGGAGCAGAACCAGATGCGAGTTCGCTGACATTCTTATAGAAGCCGGCCCAGAACATGTAGGCACGGGCGATGAACGCCTCGGCAGCGAACTTGTTGGCATGGCCGTCACCATAACCCCTTTCTGTTCCCATGAGGTTTGCTGCTGACACGAGGTCGGAGAGCACCTGGGGGTAAATGGCCGTCTCAGCATCAGCCTGCTCTTCCATTTCTGGAGTAATAACAGAGGAAGTAATCAATGGCACATCGCCAAACAACTGTGTGAGCCAGAGGTAGTAGAGACCGCGCATGAAGTACGCCTCGCCAAGGAGTTGATTACGAAGAGACTTCTGATTTTCTCTCCAGGTCACGTTGTCGATAGTCTCAATAGCAGAAGTGGCACGGGCAATGCCGCCATAGAGAAGTTTGTAAGGCTCTGCATATTGATTAACACTCATCTCTACAAGATGGTGGAGAGATTTCACCTTGTTGTCCTGCAGACCGCCACTGCCGTAGCAGTTGTCGGACATGACTTCCCACCAGAAGAATATATTCTGGTTGTCAGAGTCACCGCCACCCATCGTATTCATGATACTGTAGATAGCCGATAGTTCAGATTCAACATCCGCAACCTTACCAGGGAAGACAGCATCTGTGACCTCTGTCTTACGAGGATCGGTGTCCAGCATATCGTTACAAGATGTATACAAAGTTGCTGCTGTCAAAACAGCCAACGATGTTAAAATAAATTTCTTCATAACTATTTATCGAATTAGAATTTAATACTAGTACCAACCAGATAAGTACGAGAGGGTGGGTAAAGACCCAGGTCAACACCAGATGCCCAAGGTACATCGCCACCTGCCGAACCAACTTCTGGGTCGAGCCCAGTGTAACCGGTGAATGTGCAGAGGTTCTGAGCCTGAACATAGAAGCGGAGCTGCTGGAACGGACATGACTTCCAGAGATGCTTGAAGTCGTAACCGAGAGTTACGTTCTTGATCTTGAAGTAATCTGCATCCTCCATATAACGTATGGAGTTCCAGATCGTGTTCTGATGACCAGTTGCAGAAATACGAGGCTGGTCGTTTGAGGTACCCTCACCAAACCAACGGTTCAGAATTGTGGTGTCATAGTTCTGATAGGGCGTGTCACCATAAGAACGGTAAGAACGCATAACCTGCATACCGAATGCGCCTGCACCGTTGACTGCAAAGTCAAGTCCCTTCCATGTCAGGCCAAGGTTGATGCCAAGGGTGAAGTCGGGGTTGGGATCGCCAATCTCGTGACGGTCGCAGATGTCATTGCCATTAGCGTCAATAGCCTCAGCGTAAGTGATGAGACCGTCATTGTTCCAGTCGTCCCAGATGCAGTCACCGGGCATTGCATTGTCGAGAACAGCTTTGCCTGCAGCACGTGCTGCATCAATCTGCGCCTGATTCTGCCAGATGCCGCTGTAAGACATGCCGTAGAAGTAACCGATAGGATGACCTTCCTCAAAACGTGAGATGTATTCCGTACCCTGTGAGAGGATTCCGCCATTACCGTTGACATAGTGGTTCAAGTTGTTTACGCGAATGACCTCGTTCTTGTTGGTTGCAAAGTTCACACCGAAATTGTAACCGAAGTCCTTGCCAATCTTGTCATTCCATGAAACAGCAAGTTCGATACCAGTATTTCGGATGTCACCACCATTGAAGTAAGGAGGCTCTTTACCTTGGTCATACTGAGGATCCTGAAGAATAATCAGGTCTTTTGTGGTCTTATTATACCAGTCAAAGTTCACACCCAGACGGCTATCGAAGAAGCGTGCATCGAAACCTAAGTCAAGCTGCTCGGAAGTCTCCCAGGTAAGTTCGGGGTTGGGAACATTCTTTGGGTAAGCACCAGGATTTGGAGTACCTGCAACAGTGGTGGCCAGGTCTGAACCGAATTTGTAACCGCCCACGCTTGACATAATGATAGGAGAAATGTACTGGTATTTTTCCACATTACAGTTACCATTCTGTCCCCAAGATGCGCGGATTTTGAAGAAGTCCATGAAGTCCTTGGCACCCGACATGAAGTTCTCGTTGGTAACAACCCAACCAGCAGATACAGATGGGAACCATCCCCATCGCTTACCGTCGGCGAAATGGCTTGAACCATCAGCACGTAGGGTTACGGTTGCCATATAGGTCTCGTTCCAGTCCCAACTTACACGACCGAACCAAGAAGCGAGATAGTCTTCATCGTTTGGATTACCACCCAGAGAGGCATCAGAAGCATTTTCAAGAATGATGTTCGAAAGCCATGCAGAATCCCAGTCTCTCAACGATGCGAGTTGCTGGCCATAAGTAATCTTATTGCTTCCATTGAGGTTGGTACTCCAAGCAGAACTCTCAAAACTTTGACCCACCATGGCAGAAATCTTGTTACCACTGAAAACAGGAAGGTCATAGGTAAGAGTGTTGGAAATAGACCAGTTGCTGTTAAGCCAAGTGCTCTGGCTAACGCTATAGTTGTTTACGATAGCAGCACCTTCTGCTGGTGCACGTGGAGTACCAAAGTTACGGTATGCGCCAGAACCCCAGGAGTAGTTGAACTGTGTGCGCCACTTCAGATCTTTTATCGGCTGGATAACAACGAATGCAGTAGCATTGGCATTGATGTTGCGGCTCTCTGCCATCGAGTTGAATCCACCCTTGGTGAGATTCTCCCATGGGTTGTTGAACATAGCAGGAAGCCAGCCCTTACCGTAAGTAAGCTCGCCGTCAACGTTCTGCCAGTTATAAATCTCGCCATTGTCTGCATACTGTGGCAGGAGCGGAGAGGTCTGCATCAAACTGTGGATATAACTCCAGTACATACCGTCTTCAGCCAGGTCGTGGCTCTTGTTATAGCCGATAGAGATGTTCTCACCGATGGTGATGGCATCGAAATCCTTAACTCTCAAGAGCACATGGTCGCTGTTGAGGCGGATGGTGTGGCGATTATAGAAAGAGGCCTGATCGGCACCCATGATACCTTCGTTATCGGTATAGGTGTAGGACATGGCGAACTTCGAACGGTCGGCACCTCCCGTCAGGGACACAGAATGGTTGTTCTGCAGGGCATTCTTGTTCGCAAATACGCCCCACCAGTCAGTACCTTCCCAGCCGTTGGCAACCTTGGTGAGAATGTCCTGCGGAACGGTATTGGGCCAGTCCATCGTGGCTCCTGATGTGTTGAAGCTGTACTCGTCCATAATTGTCATGTACTGCTGGGCATTGAGAAGTTGGGGACGTTTGTAAACGTTCGACCAACCCGTAGCACCATTGTAGCTGAGCTCAATCTTTCCGGACTTACCCTGCTTGGTGGTCACCAGGACCACACCATTGGCAGCACGGGCACCATAGATGGCTGCAGAAGCAGCGTCTTTCAGCACGTCGATGCTCTCAATATCAGCGGAGTTGATACCGTCAAGGCTTCCAATCACACCGTCGATAACGTACAAGGGAGAAGTGTCGCGATTAGTTCCCTTACCACGGATGACCACATTAAATCCCTTACCAGGCTGTGTGGATGACTGGGTGATCTGCACACCCGGCGTCTGGCTCTGCATGGCCTCGAGGGGGTTGGTCGTGTTCAGCTTGGCAAGATCGGCGCCCTTTACCTGAACGGTAGCGCCGGTCACCAGTTTCTTCTTCTGGACACCATAGCCGATGACCACCACGTCGCTTAACACCTCGCTGTCCTCTTCCAGCACAACGGCGATGAGCTGGCGGCCATTAACGGCAACGACCTGTGTTGCATAACCTACGTAGGAAATCTCCAGGCGGTCGTTTCTTCCTGCCGCTACGGTGAAAGCGCCGTTCAAGTCCGTAACTGCACCACGGGTCGTACCAACCACCTTTACGGATGCGCCGATAATGGGCTCACCCGTCACATCGTTTACTGTACCGCGGACATTTCCCTGGGCGAATACGCTCAGAGGCATGCCACAAAGCATCAGCACAGCCAACGAAATCTGTAGCAATTTTGCTTTTAACATACGTTTGTTTTTAATGGTTAATAAAAATTTAATAACTAAAAATGATGCAAATTTCTGCAAATGTAGACGCTTTTTTGCAAACGCCCAAACAAAAATGCGACTTTTTTTCGATTTCTTTCGAATTCTTGGAATGGGATTGCAAAAAGTGCGATTTTTTAACAATTGGGTTATTTGTAGTTCTTATTTGGAGAATGTAAGGCATTTCTATTGTACAAACGCGTTGGTACACGTAACTTAACGCGCTGAACCACCAAAAACAAGTGTTGTGATGTCGTTTAGGTGAGCTATGCCTTGAATAATTGCAAAAAAATTTGCTTTTTCATTTGGTTTGTATTATCTTTGTCGGCGAAATCAATTAATTGCTTACTGTATGAAGAAAAATCTACTCCTTTCCCTGAGCCTTTTGGCTGCTATGTTTTGTCTGAGCACAGCACTTAGCGCCCAGACAGCTATCTACTCATTCGAAGAACTGCACGATGGTTACTACCAGATTGTCTACCAAGGACAGGCTTATACCACCAATTCTGTTGTGGAGGACGACGAAGAGGCGCTAGGTACTTACTTCACCAGTTACAAGGAAGAGTTTAGTGCCGCATCCAACAACCAGTACTATCCGCTTGGCCTCAGCGCTCCGATTGAAGGCGAGATAGGACGTACGTTCCTGCGTATCACCCATTCTGTTGACACGGATGGCAAGTTCTGCATCCAAACGCAGAACGGACACTATCTTACCCTCCTGGCCAAGGCCAGCATCACCCCTGTCGATCTGACGTTGGGTAACATCGAGGGCGGAGGCGTCTACATACTCGGCTATCTGGCTTTTGCAGAGAATTGCTGGGAATCGACGAAAGTGAACGGCGAGTTTAAGTACATTGTCGGCAAGAGCGGCAACCAACAGCAACCGCTCAATATCTATCCCGCCCCCCTGCAGGATTACGATGTCTATCAGCTCTCTTTAGTTCTGCCCGAGGCCGAGAGTCACGAGACGACCATCGAGTATTCGCGTGTCGAATGTATCAACGAGAACATCGTCAGCCTTCCGAAGGTCTATGACGGCGGTTTCTTTGTATTCCCCAAGGATACGGAGATCAGCGAGGAGGACTTCGTCTGCCCGCAGTTCGACCATCTGGAGCCCTATATTGAAATAGAGGATGGCAAGGTTACCGTCACTTACGAGGAGGCTGTCTGGTTCGTCGATTTCACATACCATTATTTATATAAAGGTAAAGAAGTCGGCGAAGAGTCATTCCACGCTCCCGAAGGTGAGGCTTATCCTGCTCCGGGCACTAACGGTTTTGCCATGCCTTGGGGCGTTTCAGCTACAGCTCCCGAAGGAGTTGTTGAGGACGGGACGTACGAGTTCGACATTGAACTCTCTGTCGATGCCGAGGCTCTGCCCTTTAAGTTTGTTGAAGAGGCCTCGTCTCTTGAGGACGTCGAGCATTGGTACCACCTCGTTATCGGTAATGCCAGCTATGTGGTCTATGATCCCGAAATCGACCATTTTGAACTGAACATCACCGAGGTGGATATTGACAAAAAGGCCAATTACCGCTGGGCATTTGTGGGCAACCCCATCGAGGGCTTCAGTCTGGTCAATCAAGGCGCAGGCATCGGCTATGTGATGTCCAGCAGCCGCTATGTGGATGATGGCAACACGGGCGGCGACTCGCCCCTCTACATGGTTGATACCAAAACGCTTGGTACCGCCGACGTATGGCTGTTCCGCGCCGAAGCCAGCACTTACATCACCGAAGGTTCGTTCTACCTCGGTTTCACAACTGATGAGGGTAACAATGTCTATATGAACAAGCGCGGCACCACGCTCGCTTATTGGACCAGCGGACGAGACAGCGGCTCCACCTTCTACGTCGAGGAGGTCTTCGCTGGTGCTGAGACGCTTGCTGACGCCATCAAGGCTGCCGAAACGGCCGTCGAAGGCTTCCAGGCTACGCTTGACCGTCCGGGCTTTCCTTCGACAGAGGCCGTGCAGGCGCTTATCGACCTAATTGCTGAGGCCAAGGAAGTCCTTGCCAATCCTGCAAGCACCGAAAACGATTATTATACCCTTGCTTACGACCTCGAACGCCAGATGACAGCCACCCGCAAGGATGTCTCCTATCCTAAGGGGGGCCTGTACTATGCATTCGTGAACCATCAGAAGAACGGCGACATCAACACCATGTATATGGCAGAGGATGGACTTGTGGCTGCGAATAATCAAACGCCTGCCGAGGTGGGCGATGCCGCAGCCTTCTACTGCACACCCGATACCGCCGAGCACACCTACCGGTTCTACAACCCCGCCTTCGACCGTTACCTCGTCTGGCGCGGACATCGCGAAGGCTACAACGACAACAAGGGCTTCACCACACCCGAAGATGCCGAGCCCGGAGCTGCGGGATACGTCTATACCCAGATCTATCTCTATCCGGCTGGGCAGTACTACGAGGGCGCCTTCCTGGTCTACGGACTCCGCGGCAACGGCAACGACGGTACCTTCATCTTCTTGGCTAATGGTAATTTCGATGCTTATAGCTTTGCCTACGGTTGGACAGACAATTTCTCCAATATGTTCACCCTTGAGCAGGTGGAATATCATGGTGGCGATGGCATCATTAATACTGAAGCCGCGGATGGTAATCCGTTGAAAAACGAATACTTTGACCTCACGGGCCGTCGTGTTGCCCAGCCCACTCGCGGCATCTACATCAGGGATGGGAAGAAGGTATTGGTAAGATAATACAGTTCATCTCATTTCATCTAATAATTACCCCGCTGCTCATACGCGCAGCGGGGGATTTTTTTGCCATAATTTTTTCAATATTATCAAACGTAATTCCGATAACGTCTGACGCTATTTTTTTCAGCATTTAACGCTACGGGCGTAGAGTTTAACGCTACGCGCTCAGCCCATTGGGCTGACGGCGTAACCCATTGGGCTGCCAGCGCAGTCCACTCTGTTCTCGATTCAGAATCTCAGAATGACGCCGTCCGAAGCGGGAAGATGGAGGGGAACGTCCTCGTCAGGACAGATGGAGACGTGTCCCGTCCGGATTCCTTCTTTGGGGATACCGAGATAGTCGAAGGCATGGCTGGGGATGCGGAGGCGGATGTCATGGGGAGCATCGTCGAAGTTGACGCAGACGAGAATCCGTTCATCGTCCGTCGCCCGCAGGAAGGCGTATTGGCGATGGGGATCAAAGTGGTCTGACGAGGGATTGACGTACATGAGGTCGAAGAACTTGCCTTTAGTAATGGCGGGTGTCGAAGTAGCAAAGTGTAGGAGGCGTGCATAGCGGTCAAATAAACCGAATGGAGTCTGTTTCTTCAACCAGCAGCTGATAGTAGGAACTTCGGCATAGTCGAAGATAGAGGTCTTGCCGTCGCGCCCGCTGAAACCCTCGGCTTCCATGCCGCGTTCACCCAGTTCCTGTCCGAAATAGACCATGACGGGACAGGTATCGATGAGGGCCGAGACCATCATGGCAGGCAAGGCGCGTAGACCTTCGCCGCAGATGAAATCGGAAGCGAGCCGCTGCTCATCATGGTTCTCCATAAAGTGAAGCATGTGAGGGCCGAGGTCGCCGAGAGCCTGCCAGCAGCGGGTAATGGCCGATGCTGATTCATGTCTTTTCAAAATGGCGATGAGCGTGTCATATAAGCCGACTTTATCGTAAAGGTAGTCGAAACCTCCCTGATGGACATACTCGGCATAACGACATGGCTGATAGACTTCGGCGATGAAGAGAATGTTAGGGTGCGCGGACTTGATTTGCGGGATGACCCATTGCCAGAAGGCGACGGGGACGAGCTCGGCCATGTCGCAGCGGAAGCCGTCAACGCCGCGTGCCGCCCAGAAGAGGAGGATGTCGCGCATCTTCTCCCACGTGTCGTGTTCACCGTAGTTGAGTTTGGCGGTATCTGTCCAATCGCCGTCGCAGATATGGCCCGGATAGTAGTTACAATCTGTAAAGGGACGGAAGGTGCCTGTATAGTGACGTGCCACATGGTTGGGCACAAAATCGATGATGACGCCCATTCCGGCACGATGGGTGCGGCGCACGAGCAATTCAAATTCATGCAGACGGTTGGGGATATCAGTAGCCAGTTCGGGCGCCACGTTGTAGTAGTCGCGCACGGCGTATGGCGAGCCGGCCTTCCCCTTCACATCCGCATCGGCGGGAAGACCATAGGTGGAGAAGTCGGTCTGCGTAGCGTGATCAAGTATTCCCGTGTACCAAATGTGCGTAACGCCCAGTTCATGAATAGCTTGCAACCGGCGTGCGTTGAAGTCGCGCAGTCTGCCGCAGCCATTCTGCTCAAGCGTTCCGTCGATGACAATGGGGTGGGAGGGACTATAGTAGAGACGAGTCAGAATTTGGTAGATGATGGGTTTCATTTTTTAAAATTTTCGGCAAAGGTACGTTTTTTTTCTAAAAAATGTTTAAAGCCCATGCAATAAAATTGCACACATATCGTTCATATAGTAGAGTAGTAAATGAAATACGATGATGAACATCTACGAATCGTCACAACATACATCCAATCCTGTCATTTATGCCGACTCTATGAACGGGGTAGAGCGCTTCGTTAAACGCTTTGTTGACATTGTGGTATCAGGGATAGGGATGTTACTGCTTTCACCTTTTTATTTGATTATTTGGTTGGTGATAGCCTTCAATGGAGGCCAGCCTGTCTATAAGCAAGAACGCATCGGGATGCATGGACGTCCGTTCAATATCCTGAAGTTCCGCACCATGTGCAAAGATGCGGAAAAAGACGGCATCCCCCGCACGGAGGAGGAACGAATGGCGCAAATGACGCGGATAGGTCATTTCCTGCGCGATTATCACCTGGACGAGTTCCCCCAGCTTTGGAATGTCTTCAGGGGCGATATGTCGCTTGTCGGATACCGCCCCGAACGTCAGGTGTTTATTGATAAAATCATGGAGCATAACCCCAACTACGTGCAGCTCTACCAGATACGGCCCGGCTTGACATCGAAGGCCACGCTTTACAACGGCTATACCGACACGATGGAAAAAATGCTCACCCGCTTGGATATGGATCTGGAATACCTGACGACCCGCTCGCTCTGGGGCGATGTCAAGATTGTCTGGACGACCGTCCTATCCATAATCAAAGGAAAAAAGTTTTAAATTCTCATGAGAAGATACATTCTAATTCTGACATGTATGCTCGTGTGCGTTACGTACACGCGCGCGCAACAGAAAATGACCGATGAACAGGTCGTTGAGTTTGTCGTCGAGGCCCGCGAGAAGGGAACTCCGGACAAGGACATTGCCACCCAACTGCTACGTAAGGGTGTCACGATGGACCAGGTGAACCGCATTAAGCGCAAATATACGCAGCAGCAGAAAACGGGTCAGGGCGTGACGCTGACGGAGAACACCCGCAGCCGCACGGCTCCCACGAACGACAGGCGAATCTCTTTGCAGGACGAAGAGAAGAACCGTAATAAGATGACGCAGACCGAGCGTCAGGACGAGCTGCTGGGAGGCATGGACTTCCTCTTTCCAGACTCGATTGCTATGTTGGTTCAACAGGAACTGGACAAAAAACGTAAGCAGATTTTCGGACATAACATTTTTCAGAACAAGGATATAGCCTTCGAGTCGAGCTACAACCTGCCTACGCCCGACAACTACCGTCTGGGTAGTGGCGACGAGGTAATCATCGACATCTGGGGCGCGTCACAGAGTACGGTCCAGCAGACCATATCGCCTGACGGCATCATTCAGGTGGAGAATGTAGGCCCCGTCTATCTGAGCGGGTTGACCGTCAAGCAGGCCAATGCCCGTCTGAAGGAGCAGCTGGGCAAAATCTACTCCGGTATTGGTGATGCCGATCCGAATACGTTTATCCGTCTCTCGCTGGCGCAGAACCGTAGCATCAGCGTCCACGTGATGGGCGAGGTGGAGAACCCCGGCACCTACGAGCTCTCGTCGTTCGCCACTATCTTTAACGCCCTCTACATGGCAGGTGGTGTTAACGACTACGGCACGCTGCGTGCTGTCAAAGTCTTCCGCTCGGGCAAGGAGGTGGCATCGTATGATATCTATGACTTCATCCTCAATGGCCGAACAGGCAAGGACATCCGTCTGGAAGACAACGATGCCGTTGTGGTGGGTGCCTATAATACGCTGGTAAGTATCGCCGGTCAGGTGAAACGTCCCATGTACTACGAGATGCTGCCTACCGAGACGGTGAAAAACCTTTTGGACTATGCAGGCGGTTTCACGGGAAATGCCTATCGGCAGGATATCCGCCTTATCCGTGTGGGAAAGCGCGAGTACGAAATATATACCCTTGATGCCACGGAACAGCAGCGATTCCTGATAGCCGACGGCGACTCGGTGACTGTCGATTCCATCCTGCCCACCTTTGCCAACCGTGTGGAGGTGCGTGGTGCAGTCTATCGGCCTGGACAGTTCCAGATGGACGGGCGTGTCAATACGGTCAAGAAACTGGTTTCTACGGCTGGAGGATTGCAGGACGACGCTTATCGCGGGCGTGCCGTGCTCAACCGACGTAATGCTGACGGCACAATGGAAAACCTCTCCATTGACCTTGATGGGGTGATGAAAGGCGAAGTGGAAGATGTGGTTTTGCGGAAAAACGACATCCTTGTCATCCCCAGCATCGAGGATATGCGCGAGACACAGGTTGTCACCATCTACGGCGAGGTGGCCTTCCCAGGCGCTTATCATTATCAGGACAACCTCTCTATTGAGGACTTTATCCTTATGGCAGGTGGCTTGACGGAAGCCGCTTCAACGGCAAAGGTTGATGTCTCGCGTCGCATCAAGGACTCCCGCGCTACCAGCGTCAACGATACTATCTCCCACATGTTCAGCTTCTCTATCAGCGACGGGCTGGTGGTGGAAGGGCAGTCAGGCTTTACCCTCATGCCCTTCGATGAAGTCTATGTCCGCCGCAGCCCGGGTTACTTCGAGCAGGAGAACGTGCGGATTGATGGTGAGGTGCTTTTCAGCGGCACTTATGCCCTGACGAAGAAAAACCAGCGCTTGAGCGAACTGGTGCAGAGTGCCGGCGGACTGACGCCGCAGGCTTACGTGAAGGGCGCACGTCTGCAACGCCAGATGACCGACGAGGAGAAACTCCGACTGGAGACAAACATCGAGATTGCTGTGCAGATGGCTGAGAATAAAAAAGACTCCGTAGCCATTCGCCGTCAGATGATGAGCCAGACGGACTATCCTGTGGGTATCGAGCTGGAGAAAGCGCTGCAGAATCCAGGCTCGGATGCCGACCTTGTGCTTCGTGCAGGCGACATCCTCACCATTCCCCAGTTCTCCAACACCGTCAAGGTGAGCGGCGAGGTGATGTACGCCAATACCATCGGCTACAAGAAGGGAAAGACCCTGCGCTACTACGTCAACCAGGCGGGTGGCTATTCCAATAAGTCCAACCGCTCGAAAGCTTATATCGTCTATATGAACGGCACGACAACAAAAGCGAACAGCTGGGGCAGCCGTCTGGTGCAACCCGGCTGCGAGATTGTCGTTCCCGAGAAGCCTGAACGCGAGGGCATGAAGACGGCAGAAATCCTCAGTCTCGGCTCTACTGCCGCTTCGCTGGCAACCGTGGTGCTCGCGCTTGTCAACCTGTTAAATACAAAGCAGTAGGAGGTCATGGAAAAGAAAGGTACTTCATTGGATTTTATCGGTATCATCATGCTTCTGCTGAGCAAGTGGAAGCTGTTGCTGAAAGCCTGTTTCATTGGCGGCATTCTCAGCATCATCATTGCTTTCAGTATCCCGAAAGAATATACCTCAACTGCTGTGCTTGCCCCCGAAATGTCAAACGGAGGCGGCATCACCAGCAGTTTTGGCTCGTTGGCTGCTATGGCGGGCATCGACCTGGGCGGCCTGAGTGGCATTGAGGATGCGGTTTATCCCGAACTCTATCCGCAGATTATCTCCTCCACGCCTTTCCTGACGGAACTGATGGAACTGCCTGTCAAGACCAAGGATGGCAAATTGGAAACAGACCTCTACCACTATCTGCGCTACAAGCAACGCTATCCGTGGTGGACCGTAGCCTTGCGCGCTCCTGGCAAGCTGATAAAGAAGCTGACGTCGCACAATGCGGCTGATACCATCATGCCCCGTCGCGATGCAGATCCCATGCTCCTTTCACGCAGCCAGCAGCTGGTGTTGAAGTCGCTCAACAAGAAAATCAATACGGCCGTCGATAAGGGCAACAACGTCATTACCGTCGATGTCACCATGCAGGACCCCTTGATTGCTGCCGTTGTGGCGCAGAATGTGTCGGACAACTTGCAGCAGTACGTGGCTGACTATCGTTCCGCCAAGGCACGCAAGGATTTGAAATATACCGAAACCCTTTTCGATGAGGCTCGCGAAAAGTACTACGCAGCCCAGCAGGCATATGCCGACTATGCCGACAAGCACCAGAACATGGTGCTCTTGCAGTATCAGATTGAGCAAGAGCGTCTGCAGAACGAGCAGGAGCTGGCCTTCAACGTCTATAATCAGTTAGCCGGCCAGCTGGAACTGTCGCGTGCCAAGGTTGCTGAGAGCACCCCCGTCTGCGTGGTGATGCAGCCCCCTTATACCCCCTTCAAGGCCTCCTCGCCCAAGAAAATGCTGATGGGCCTCCTCTACGTCTTCCTGGCCTTCTTCGGTACGGCAGCGTGGATTGTCATCAAGGAGATAGTTCAGGGCCGCGCAGCCGCCCAATCCTAATCCTTCATTCATAATTTTTATTTTCCATTGCTTTATCTCCTCGGCATATTGATAGAAGTAGCCGTTCTGTTCTATTTGGAACGAAAGGCCTGGGGGACGATACTCACCCCGCTCAATATCCTTATGCTGCCTTATGTCGCTGTGCTGCTCATCTCGGTGGGTATGGCGGGGCACGATGGCTTTGTGGAGTTCTACTATCCCAGCATTCTGCTTTGGAATGTCGGGCTGCTATTATTTGCGTTGCCCAGTTTTCTGCTTGCGGGTTATGCCGGCAAGCATCATTATGACATCCGCACTACGGCTATTGCCGACGACGAGATACCCCGTGTTTTCGTAGTCATCGGCATCGTGCTTGTCCTCATGATGATGTTCCACCTGTTGAGTACCGTGCGCAGTTCGAAGTTCCTGATTGGCTCCGACGAGTTTGCCGAGGAGTTCGTCGGCTTCGGCTTCTGGGGGCATCTGAAGCACTTCTGCAGCATTATGCTGATGCTGTTCATTTATTACCTCAATCGTCAGCGGCTCTGGCTCTGGCTGCTCATCATCCCGCTATTGCTTGTCAGCTTCATCAACATGGTGAAGGGCGCCATCATCATCCCCCCCGTGGTGGGTGTGATGCTGCGCATAGCCTCGGGCAAGATGAATGTCACCCCCCGCCTGCTGCTGATGGTAGGGTTGAGCGGCGTGGCCGTATTTTTCATCACCTTCGGCGCGGCTGTGGTGATTGTCAACGACATCGCCATGAACAGCGGCGTGGCTGAATGGATCATGCAACGCTTCGTCCATTACTTCTCCTCCGGCACCCTGGGGCTGAGCATGGACATGGAGCTAGGCGTGCCGGACCGCGGTCCCTTTACCGTCATCTGGACACCCTTCATCAACATAGTCAATCAGCTGACGGGCAACGGCGAAGTGCTCTCGCCCGTCAACCCCACCTATCATTTCACGGGCATCAGCCTCACTAACGTCCGCACCTTCTTCGGCACTCTGTTCATCTACACCGACTATGCCCAGTTCGCCCTCTACACGCTGGGGCTGAGTGCGTTGTGCTACTCGATGAAGCTGTTGTGTGTGCGTTCCAAGGGGTTGTTCGTGAACACGATTTACTATTACTATTGTGCCCTGTTGGCGATGGGGTGGTTTGAGTTCTACTTCTTCCATCTCGACGTCATCGAGACACCGGTCATGATTCTGCTCCTCTATGCCCTCTATGGGCTTGTGGGCAGGACCTTCACCATTAAGTCGTTGAAACCCGTATGACAGTCGTAATCCTTATAAACTGGAATGGTGTCGACGATACCCTCGCCTGCCTGCAATCCCTGTCAAGGGCCGGGGGCGACTTCCGCGTGGTTGTTGCCGACAACGGCAGTACGGATGATAGCGTGGAGCGCATCGAGGCCTTTCTTGCTTCGGACGAATGGAAGGCCTCGTCGCAGCACAAGGCAGAGGTGCTTCCGTTAGGGACGAACTGGGGCTTTGCCGTAGGCAACAACAAGGCGATAGCCTACGCCCGCCGATATGAGCCGGACAATTACATGCTGCTCAACAACGATACCGAGGTGGAGCCGGACTTCCTGCTGAAGCTTCAGGACTACCGCCGTGCGCATCCCGATGTCAAGGTGGTAGGTCCGCTCATCTGCTACTGGGCGGAGAGGAACAGCATCTGGTCCTGCGGAGGGCGTTTGACCTTTGGTACCCGAAAGGGCTATTTCAGGGATTGTGAGGTCATGGCCGACCGCAGCCCGCTGCCTGTGACGTTCATCTCCGGCTGTGCGCTTTTGGCAGACGCCTCGCTGGTGGATGGCGAGGGGCGGTTGCTGACGGAGCGCTTCTTCTTCGGCGAGGAGGACTATGAGTTCGCTCACCGCATGCGCAGGGCAGGGGAGAGGATGGCTATTGTGCGCCAGTCCGTCGTCTATCATAAGGTCTCCTCCTCAGCCAAACGTATGGCAGGCGGACGGCTCGGTCGCGACTACATGTACTATCTGGGCCGCCTCATTGTGGCCCGGCTCTACTACAGCCCGTTGCAGTTCTGGGTGATATGCGGCCTCAGCCTACCAGGCTGCTTCAGGTATTTCTGTGCCGACGGGCTCTCCGCACGCCAGTCCCTCCGCCTGGTGCGCCGTCTGATGCGCGATGCGCGCAGCAAGGAGGGCATTTCCTACGACGATTTCCTGCAATACAATCAGTTGAGCGAATGAGCAAGAACAAGCAACAGGTGTTGGTACTCTACGCAGCCACGTTCCTTGGGGCTGTGCTGAACTTCGTGGCATCGAAGGTCAATACTGATGTGCTTGATACTGTCGCCTACGGCAATGTGCGCTACGTGATGAACATCATTCAGCTGTTGTCGTGGGTGGTGCTGTTCGGCTGGTATATGTCCGGCAGCCGTCTGCTGGCGCTCTCCAACGACCCTCGTCGCAGCGCCCGCATCCGCGGCATGCTCATTGGCTGCCTGGGCATCTCGGCAGCCCTGTTGCTGGTGGGCACTACGGTTGCCGCCCTGCTGCATGGCGGGCAGCCCGGGTTGCGCATGCTCTTCCTCTGTTCGCTGCCTGTCTGCTTCTATCCCCTGCTGACGAACTACATGAACACCACGGCGCAGGGCGACAACCACATCTTCCGTCTTTCGCTGGCACGCGTGCTGCCCGTGCTGTGCTTCATCCCCGTGGCGCTGCTGCTCTATCGCCGTGTCGAGGTTGACAGCCGCCTGGTGCTCTGGCTCCAATGGGGCATCTGTTCGGCCGTGCTGGTGGGCATCATCATCTCCACACGCCCCTCGTTCCGTAACCTGCAACCCCTCTACGCCGAACTACGCCAAGAGAACCGCGACTACGGCATACACCTCTATTTCGGCTCGCTGGCTATGGTGGCCACGAACTACTTGTCGGGTGTCACGCTGGGCATCTTCAATGACGATAATGCCAACGTGGGCTTCTTCACGCTTGCCCTGTCGTTGGCGCAGCCCATCTCCTACCTGCCCGGCATCGTGGGCACCACATTTTTCAAGCAGTTTGTCCGTCAGCCGCGTATCCCGCGCCGCGTGATGCTGGTGACGCTTGCCATCACGCTTTTGTCGTGCCTGGGCTTCATCCTGCTGATTGGCCCCGTTGTCAGTCTCTACGACGAGTCCTACCGCATCGTAGGGCGCTATGCCGCCTGGCTGGCTGTGGGGTTCAGCGTGCATGGGGTGGGGGATATGATCAACCGCTACCTGGGCTCGCACGGGCAGGGGCGCAGCATCCGCAACAGCAGTTTTGCCTGCGGCGCGGTGAAGATTACCGGCTCCATACTGCTGGTCTGGTTGTGGAATGTAGAGGGCGCCATCCTCACGGCTATCCTCAGCTCGGTGGTCTATGCCCTCTCGCTCTACCTCAATTACCGCCGTTTCATAACAAGTAAAAAAAGCTGAATCGCTATAACGTAAATCTATGAAGAGTCTGTTTTTCATCGGTGCCCTGGATTATCCGAATGTCCCCCAGGCGGGCGACGCGGTCAAGAACCGTTACCTGCTTTCGTTCTTCAAGGAAAAGCTGGACGTGGTGGAGTATGTCGATACGCAGCGATGGAAACGCGACCCGCGCATCCTGCTCCGCGTGCTGTGGCGGCTGCTCTTCCACCGCTACGAGAACATCGTCATCTCCACCTCCAACGTCAGCGCCTACCGCCTCATCCGCCTCACCACCTCGCTCCGTCTGCCCAGCCGCATCTACTACTTCATGATTGGCGGCTACACGCCTGTGAAAATCCGGCAGGGCATCTACAAGGCCGCCCCGTTCCACAAGCTGGAGCGCATCATCGTCGAGGCCGACAAGGTGACAGAGCTCTATCACGAGGTGGGCATCGACAACACGCTGAGGCTCTACAACTTCAAGCCCGTCTATTATGTCCCTGACGTGGAGGCGCCCCACACGGGCGACAAGGTGCGCTTTGTGTTCCTCTCGCGCCTGACGGAGCTGAAGGGCATCTTCCATATCCTCGAGTCGGCGCGCCGGCTGAATGCCGAGGGCCTGCAGGGGCGGTTCGAGGTGGATTTCTTCGGACGCATGGATGCCGATGTGCAGGAGCGCTTTCTGCAGGAGTGCGATGCCCTGCCCAATGTGCAGTTCAAGGGCTTCCTGCAACTGAATGCCGCGCCGGGCTTCAGGCTGCTGTCGGAATACGACGCCATGCTCTTTCCCACCATGCACCCCACGGAGGGTTTCCCGGGCGTGATTGCCGATGCTGCCATCGCCGGCCTGCCCGTGATAGCGTCCAACTGGAACTATGCCGAGGAGATTATCGGCGACGGCCGTTGCGGCCTGCTCATCCCCGTGGGCGACGTCGAGGCGCTGACGGCCGCCATGCGCCGCGTCATAGCCGACCGCTCCATCCTACAGCCTATGCGCAGGAGGGCGCTGGAGCGCTCGCGCCTCTACGACGTGAAGGCCGTGCTGAACGACGAACTGATTGACAAACTGGGCATGCGATGAAGAAACTGCTGAAACGTCTGGCCTCGCGTCTGGGGCGCCGTCATCCAGAACTGCTGGTGCGCCTCCGCTACCTGATCCGCTTCCGCAGGCGGATACATCTGAATCCTCCGCAGGATCTGAACGAGAAGATACAGTACCTCTCGCTGCGTACCGACACCACGGCTTGGACGCGCCTCTCGGACAAGTATGCCGTCCGCGACTACGTCAGCGAGTGCGGCCTTGCGCACATCCTCAACACCCTCTACGGCGTGTGGGACGCGGCTGATGCCATCGACTTCGGCGCCCTTCCCCAGCGCTTCATCCTCAAGGCCACGCATGGCTCGGGCGACGGCTATATCGTGACGGACAAGAGCGGGCTCGACGAGCAGCAGGTGCGCGATGTCTTCCGCCGTACGCTTGCCGAGACCTACGGCCTGGCCGAGGGCAACCTTCACTACTCGCGCATCCGGCCCCGCATCATCGCCGAGGCGTTGCTGGAGAACGACGAACGCTCGTCGCGCTACTCCACCTCGCTCATCGACTATAAGTTCTGGTGCTTCAACGGCAAGGCCCGCTACATCCTCACCTGCACCAACCGCACGGGCAGCAACAAGTCGCAGCTGCTGACGTACGACACCGCGTGGCACCCCCACCCAGAGTACGGCCTCTACAACGACCACTATCTGCAGGGCGACCCCATTCCGCCCCCTCCCAATCTGGACGGAATGATCGAGGTTGCTGAGCGTTTGGCAAAGCCGTTCCCCGTCGTGCGCGTCGACCTTTACAACCTCGATGGGCGCATCCTCTTCGGCGAGATGACGTTCACCTCGCTGGGCGGCTTTATGAACTACTATACGCCCGCATTCCTCCAAAAAGCAGGCTCGCTCATCACATTACCTTAAAAAAATTTGTCTGTTCATGTAATTTGCAGTACTTTTGCACCCGATTTTAAAAAACGGAGATGCAAAAGCCTACTGAAGACCTTGTTTCGGTCATCATGCCAACCTACAACGAAAGCCTCTTACTGGCTGATAGTATTCGTAGTGTGTTGGCACAGACATACCGGAATATCGAACTTCTCATTACGGACGATGCCTCGTCAAACCAGCGTGTACGGGACATGCTCCTGCACTTTCAGCAGGAGGACAGCCGTGTGCGGCTTTTCTTCCTCGACACCAACTGCGGCCCGGGCCTTGCCCGCAACATCTCCATCCAGCAGGCCGAGGGGCGCTTCATCGCCTTCTGCGACAGCGACGACTGCTGGATGCCCGACAAGGTTGAGCGCCAGGTGGCCTTCATGAAGGAGCACGACTGCTGCCTCAGCTATTCGTCCTATCTCCAGCGCAACCCCGAGGGGGAGATTGTCGGCATCGTCCGCAGCCCCGCCACGCTCACCTTCCGCCAGCTGATGCACGACAACAAGATCGGCTGCTCCACAGCCATGTACGACACGTCGAAGTACGGCAAGTTCTTCATGCCCACCATCCGCCGTCGTCAGGACTGGGCCCTCTTCCTCAGCATCCTCCAGAAGTGCGGCACGGCCTACGGCATCCAGGAACCCCTCACCTACTACTGCCTCCGCAGCGGCTCCGTCTCGCGTGCCAAGCGCATCTCCCTCATCCACTACAACGCCTCCGTCTATCAGCAGCTGCTGGGCTACTCGAAGCTGAAGTCATACCTCTACCTCTTCTTCATCTTCATGCCCACCTACCTTGCCAAGCGCGCCAAGATATGGTTCGACAGCCGCAAGTTCAGGAAACACTAAAGTCTCTTCGTCTTTTATAACGCCGAGATATGAAACGTCCCGACTGGTTAGAAAAAGAACAACTCCGTTCTGTCATCTTCGATGTCGACACGCCCGCAGGTCGTCGTTTTGACGTCGTGCTGATCATCGCCATTGCTGTCAGCCTGGTCATCCTCTTCGTCGAGAGTAACCCCTCGCTGCCCCATTGGCTGAAGCTCACCCTCGGCGTGCTTGAAGGCGTGCTCACCGTGCTGTTCACGGTCGAGTACGTTGCCCGTCTCTACTGCGCCGAGGACCGCCGGGGCTATGCCCTCAGCGGCTGGGGCATCATCGACCTGCTGGCTGTGCTGCCGCCGTACCTCACCTTTTTCCTCCCCGGTGCGCGCTATCTGCTCATCCTGCGAAGCATCCGTTTTATCCGCATCTTCCGCATCTTCCGCCTCTTCTCATTCCTGAATGAAGGCGAGCTGCTTCTCAAGGCCATCGGGCGCAGTATCCACAAGATTGCCGTCTATTTCCTCTTTGTGTTCGTGCTCGTCATCTGCCTCGGCACGCTCATGTTCATCATCGAGAGCGGGCAGCCCGACAGCGCCTTCCGCGACATCGGCGCCAGCATCTACTGGGCCATCACCACCCTCAGCACCGTGGGCTATGGCGACATCACCCCGTCCACGCCCCTCGGCCGGCTGCTCTCCTCGTTCATCATGCTGTTGGGCTACACGCTCATAGCCGTTCCCGGAGGCATTGTTACCGCCTCGTTCATCAACACCACCGACGAGCCTGTGCGCAACGGCCGCTGTCCACGCTGCGACGCCAAAGTGCGCAAGGGCGACAGGTACTGCTCGCAATGTGGCGAGAAGTTATGATGTTTGGTGGATGATTGAGAAAAAGGAGGGGGTGTTTGTTCCCCTCCTAAATGACCTGTTGACCTTAAAAAATCTTGTTGTCTTGTTGACCCGTTGACCCGTTGACTTGTTGACCCGTTGACTTGTTGACCTTAAAAAGTCTCGTTGACTCGTTCAACTACCCATTATCCATTAAAAAAATAGAACAGTTTTTTTTGCACTTTCCGGGGCTTTTCACTACCTTTGCGCAGAGAATAACCCGACAGCCAGTCGAAAGAAACGGATGAGCAAGAAGTCGATACGCTTTTTCAACGACCGCGAGGTGCGGGCCGTGTGGGACGAAGAACACAGCAAGTGGTGGTTCTCGGCGGTGGATGTCGTGCGTGCCATCAACGATGAGGATGACTACAAGAAAGTGCGCAACTATTGGAAATACCTCAAAGGCAAGATGGCAAAGGATGGAATCGAACTGGTTAGTGTCACTAACCACTTCAAGTTCCAAGCCCCCGACGGCAAGCAACGTGCTGCCGATGCGCTTGACGCAGAGTGCGTGCAGACGCTGGCCAAGAACTATCCCAACAACCGTGCCCGCGCCTTCCTCGAATGGTTCACCTATAGCGACAACACCATCGACGGACAAAGCAAGAAGAAAGCCTACACGCTCGTGGAGAGCGGTCTGCTTGACACGATGAAGCCAGGAACCGTCGAGTGCTTGCGGCAGATACATGCCTACCTGTTTGGCGGACTCTACGACTTTGCGGGGCAGATACGCACGAAGACAATATGGAAACCCGCGATTAAGCGAGAGCAAATATGCTCGAATAATTTGCCGAGCGTGAGCGGGTTCGACAAAGTCAAAGACGGCACGCTTTTCTGTCGTGCAGAGTACCTGATGCAGAATCTGAAGCATATCGAAGCCATGCCGGAAAGCACTTTCGATGAGATAGTAAACAAATATGTAGAGATGAACGTGGCCCATCCCTTCATGGAGGGCAACGGGCGCAGCACACGCATCTGGCTGGACCTGATGTTCAAGAAACGCCTGAAGCTTTGCGTGGATTGGAGCCTGATAGACAAGAAATCTTACCTGGCAGCCATGCGCAGCAGTACGACGGATGCCTCTGCCATCAGGGCGTTGCTTGGGCAAGCCATGACCGACCGTATTGACGATCGCGAAATCTTCATGAAGGGCATCGACTATTCCTACTACTATGAACAAACCGATTAAGAGAGAGCAGAGCCAAACTTGTTTGAGCTATGCCGAACGAGAGGTTTGTCGGATGATAAATCAACAGGAGGACGACGAATAAAACAATTCAAGGATTTGGGCATCGTCCTCCGGGAAGGCATTATCAATTCTCAATTATCACCTATCACCCGTTGACTTGTTGACCTATTGACCTGTTGACCCGTTGACCTAAAATGTCTCGTTGACTTGTTCAATTATCCATTCTCCATTAAAAAAACGTCTAGTTTTTTTTGAACTTTCCGGGGCTTTTCGCTACCTTTGCGGAGAGAAAAACCGATAATCCTATGAAAAACGTATCAGACACCTGCGTTCCGAGGGGCATAAATCCGATATTGTGGAATCAAAAGGGATCAGGAAAAATGATATTCAGAATCAAGTAGCCTTTCCTATGATGCTGAGCAAGAGCTATGTTACATATAAACAGAATGGATATGAATGGCGATATAGGTGGATTTGCAACTTTTGACAATATCAATCATAAGTTGATAGACGATTTGAAAGTGCAGTTGCGTGAAGGCTGCAAGCTGCAGATAGCAGCTGCCAGTTTCTCTATCTATGCCTATGAGGCGCTGAAGGAAGAGCTGGAGCAAGTAAAGGAGTTGCAGTTTATCTTTACCTCTCCGACATTCAACAGTTCTGAGACAGGTAAGAAGGAGTCGCGTGAGTTCTTCATTCCTAAGCTTAAACTGGATCGTGAGCGTAACCTCTATGGTTCAGAATATGAAATTCGCCTCCGCAACCAACTGTCTCAGAAAGCCATCGCGCGTGAATGTGCCGACTGGATTCGCCGAAAGGTACGCTTCAAGTCGATTGTGACGGAAGGGAGAATCAATGGCTTTATGAATCTTGATAATCAAGAGACAGATTACACCTATTTGCCCTTTAACGAATTTACTACAACGGAGTTGGGTTGTGACAGAGGCGACAATATCAGTCCTGGAATAAACAGATTACCATCCCCTGCAACTATTCACTACATCAACTCCTTCAAGGAACTTTGGGATGACAGAAAGCGTTTCAAGGATGTCACAGAAGCTGTGTTGGAGAACGTTGAGACGGTCTATAAGGAAAACTCTCCTGAGTTTATCTACTATGTCACTCTATACAACATCTTCAACGAGTTCTTAAAGGATCTGAGCGAGGACAATTTACCCAAGGATGGGACGGGATTCCGTACGTCTGCTATTTGGAACAAGCTCTACGATTTCCAGCGTGATGCGGCTATTGCCATCATCAATAAGCTATCGAAATACAACGGTTGTATTCTGGCCGACTCCGTAGGTCTTGGTAAGACATACACGGCTCTGGCTGTGATCAAGTATTACGAGTGCCTGAATCGCAATGTGCTGGTACTCTGCCCCAAGAAACTACATGACAACTGGGATACCTTCACCAAGAACTATGTCAACAATCCCATCGCCAAAGACCGTTTGCGCTATGACATCCTGTTCCACTCCGACCTGAACCGTGAGACTGGCTACTCTGGTGGCACAGACCTAAGCCGTGTAAACTGGGGGAACTACGACCTCGTGGTGATTGACGAGAGCCATAACTTCCGCAATGGCGGTAAGGTGACGATGGACGATGATGACGAAGACCCCAAGGAGAACCGTTATCTGAAATTGATGAACAAAGTCATCAAGGATGGTATTCCTACGAAGGTATTGATGCTGTCAGCTACTCCCGTCAATAACCGCTTCAACGACCTGAAAAACCAGTTGCAACTGGCCTACGAGGGTGAGTCGGAGATTATGAACGAACGACTGGAGATAGGTACGGATATAGACGACATCTTCCGTCAGGCTCAGAAAGCCTACAACAAGTGGAGTCGTCTTGAACCCGATGAACGTACCACAGAGCGCCTGCTCGACTCGCTGAGTTTCGATTTCTTCCAGTTGCTCGATGCCGTGACGATTGCCCGCAGCCGCAAGCATATTGAGAAGTATTACGATATATCCGAGATAGGCAGGTTCCCCACACGGCTGTCACCAATAGAGCGTCGCCCACCTCTGACAGACCTTGCCGAAGCACCTACCTTCAGCGAGATAGCCAATAAGCTGAATTGGCTCAACTATAGCGTTTACACTCCTTCCAACTATATTCAGCCCAGCAAGCTCTATCTCTATCAAGCCGACCGAGGTGATGAAGGCTCTGGCTTGTCGATGGCAGGTCGTGAGAAAGGTATCCGCAAGCTGATGGCCATCAACCTGCTGAAACGCCTGGAGTCGAGTGTCAACTCTTTCCGTCTGACCTTGGAGCGTATCAAGGAACAGGTGGATGACACCCTTGAGAAGATAGACAAGCACGATGGCAACTTTGGTACCATCGAGGCTTACGACCTCGACATTACCGACGAAGAGGACGATCTTTTTGTGGGTGGCAGGAAGACTCGTATCGACTTGGGCGATATGGATACCCTGAGTTGGAGGCGCGACTTGCAGGAAGACCAGCAGACGTTACAGACGCTACTTGACATGATAGAACCCATCACGCCAGCCCACGACACCAAGCTGAAGATGCTCGAAGAGGACTTGCGCTATAAGTTCGACAATCCTATCAATGGGCATAACCAGAAGGTACTCATCTTCACGGCATTCTCTGATACCGCAGACTATCTCTATGAGAATCTGGCCATGCGTATCAAGCAGAATACAGGCCTGAACGTCGCTCTTATCACGGGTGACAACCAAGATAAATGGACAATAAATAATCGCAAACTGCGCTCTGACTACAATACCATCCTGACGCTCTTCTCACCTGTTTCGAAGGAGTGCGACAAGATTTATCCCGGTGTAAAGGACGAGATAGACGTACTGATAGCAACCGACTGCATCTCCGAGGGTCAGAACCTGCAGGACTGTGACTACCTGATTAACTTCGACATCCATTGGAACCCCGTGCGCATCATCCAGCGTTTCGGACGTATTGACCGTATCGGTTCGAAGAACGATGTGATTCAGTTGGTGAACTACTGGCCCGACATGGAACTCGACGACTACATCAACCTGAAAGGACGTGTGGAGAGTCGCATGAAAGCTACTATCCTGACGGCAGCCGGTAGCGGAAATCCTCTAACCAAGGAAGAAGAAAACGACTTGGAGTACCGTCGGCAACAGCTGGAACGTCTGAAGAGCGAGGTGGTGGATTTAGAGGAGATGAACAATGGCGTCAACATCATGGACTTGGGTCTGAACGATTTCCGTATGGACTTGCTGCCACACAAGGACGACCCGGACCTTGTCAAGGCTCCCCCAGGCATGAGTGCCGTCGTGGCAGCCAACGATATTGTCCAGCCAGGTGTGATGTTCATCCTGAAGAACCGCAACAATGGCGTGAACATCAACAAGCAAAATCTGCTGCATCCCTTCTATATGGTTTATCTGGGGTATGATGGCAAGACCATTTGCACCCATCTGCAGCCCAAGCAGCTCTTAGACCGTATGCGTGCCGTCTGCAAAGGAAAGAGCGAATATAATTTGGAACTCTGCAAGGCATTCAATTCCGAAACCCACGACGGTAAGCAGATGGAGCGTTATAGCAGTCTGCTACAGGATGCTATCCACAGCATTATCGAGGTGAAGGAAGAACGCGACGTGATGAGCCTGTTCTCTGCCGGTGAGACTACAGCCCTGATGGGGGACGTACAAGGTTTGGACGATTTTGAACTGATTTGCTTCTTAGTGATACGATGAGAACGAATCTGCTGCAATATCCGGAAACGACGCTCTTTGGCAAGACAGTAGCCAAGAAGCTCTTTTACGATCAGCTTGACGTAAGCGCCAAGATGAAGCAGCGGTTCGTGAATGATATCGAGGAAATAGTCTGGCTCTATAAGCTGGCACCCACTACGCTTAACGTGCAAAAGGGTGAGAAGGTTAGTGAGATAGAGATTATGCTTTGTCCCCTGAAGGATGTGGATTGTCCTGTAGATGTTTTTAAGTTCATCAGTCAGAAGATACCCCACCATATTGTGTTCATCCTCCAGTATGGCGAGAGCTACCGCCTGCTGATACAATACGGACAGGACAGTTTCGTGTCGCCCTGGTGCAAGCAAGAAGAACTCTCGCTGAAGATTGAAGGCCAGACGCTCGACCGCATCTACGATAGCTTTGTGGGTCAGTTGACGGGTATAGGCAATCGTGACTCAGAGAGTCTGCAAGAAATTATCCGTCTGAAGAAGGAGATTAAGAAATTATCTGAAAAGATAGAAACTATGCAGCGCCAGATACGGCGTGAGCCACAGCTGAATCGCCAAATGGAGATGAATAGTGAGGCACGAGCAATGAAGCAGCAGTTACAAGAGTTAAAGAAACAGTTAGAAGACAAAATATGAACGATTTGCAAAAGAAATACAGTCAGGCAGACGAGAACAACCGGAAACTCTCGGCATACCGTCCCTTGCCGCCAGAGACGCTGAAGTCTCTGAGGGAGTATTACCGCGTGGGACTGACCTATACCAGTAATGCACTGGAGGGCAACAGTCTGACGGAATCAGAGACCAAGGTGGTCATTGAGGACGGACTGACGATTGAGGGCAAACCCCTTCGTGACCACTATGAGGCCGTCGGTCATGCCAAGGCATACGACTATATCTACAGTATCACAGAGAAAGATGGACTGACAGAGGATGACATCCTCAACCTGCACCGTCTGTTCTATCAGCAGATTGATGCCGAGAAAGCCGGTCATTACCGCAATGTGAAGGTGTATATCAGTGGTAGTCGTTATGCTGTAGCAGCCGTTTCAAAGATTCCCGCAGAGATGCGCAATCTCGTCAAGTGGTACAATGAGAACGAGAAACAACTCCATCCGATAGAACTGGCCGCTACGCTCCACCAGCGTTTTGTGTTCATCCACCCCTTTGTGGATGGTAACGGACGTGTGGCTCGTCTGCTGATGAACCTTGCTCTGCTGCGTAATGGTTATACCATCGCTATCATCCCAGCCATTCTCAGGCATGAATACATCTATTCGCTCGAAACGGCACACACCCGTCCAGAGGTTCTCACCGACTTTATTGCCGACCGTGTGATAGCCACCCAACTCGACCTGCTGAGACTGATGAGAGAAGAGGATGATACTGTAAATGATACTGTAAATGATACTGTAAAAGTTGCCGATGGTCGTTCTCTCTCCAAGACAGAACAAATGGTGTTGGATGCGATCCACGGGCACCCGACGTATTCCTACGAACAGTTGGCTTCGGAGTGTGGCGTGTCGCGTCCTACTATTGCCCGTACCATCAAGGCTCTCCAGACACTTGGCCGCATACGTCGTATAGGCTCTGACAAGACGGGCCATTGGGAAATTACAGAGAAAGGTTAATGGTTCACGGTTAATGGTTATTGAAAGATAGAAACAATAAGATATGGAACACTTAAAACAAGAAACAGCGAGTGGCGCACAGCTGAACATGGATGCGCTCTATCAGATTTGTCCGCAATGCTTTACGGAAAGCAAAGACCCAAAGACGGGTGAGGTAAAACACGCAGTTGATTTCGAGAAATTGCGCCTGCTGCTGGGTGATAATGTCGCTGAGGGTGATGAGCGTTACGACTTCACTTGGGTGGGCAAACGTGCTGCCCTTCAGGAGGCAGCCAAGCCCATCCGCAAGACCTTGCGCCCTTACCCTGAGGAGAGTGTAGACTGGGAGAATACCAAGAACCTCTATATTGAGGGTGATAATCTGGAAGTGCTCAAACTGCTCCAGAACTCCTATATGGGCAAGGTGAAGATGATTTATATCGACCCGCCTTACAATACGGGTAATGATTTTGTATATCAGGATGACTTCCATCAGACCAAGCAGGATTACGACTTCTTCTCTGGTGACGTCACTGAAGAGGGTGAACGATTGGTAAAGAATACAGAGAGTAATGGCCGTTTCCACTCCGATTGGTGCTCAATGATTTATTCGAGGTTGATGGTGGCGAGGAATCTGCTCAAAGAGGATGGGGTTATCTTCATTTCAATAGATGATAATGAAGTAGAAAATCTTAGAAGAATCTGTAATGAGGTATTTGGCGAATATAATTTTATAGCAAACCTAATATGGCAGAAGAAATTCTCGAGAGCAAATGATGCCATGTATTTTTCTACGATGCATGACCATATTATTTGTGTTGCTAAAAATAATCTTGCAAAGGATGAAAAAGGCTGGAAAATTGGACTTTTACCACGTGGCGATGAATTGCCATCAGGTTATGGAAATCCTGATAACGATCCAAGAGGGCCTTGGACTTCCGTAATTCTGTCTGCTAAATCGGGGTCGCCAAGTCTTATTTATGAAATTACAACTCCAAGTGGAAGAAAATGTTTACCACCAAGTGGACGTTATTGGTCTTGTAGTAAGGATACTTTTGAGAAATGGCGTTCAGATAATAGAATTTGGTTTGGTAGCGATGGTGATGGGACTCCTCGAAAGAAAACTTTTTTGTCAGAAGTACAGGCAGGACTAAGACCAAACACCATTTTATTTCAAGATGAGGTCGGGAATAACCAAGAAGCGAAACAGGAAACAAAAGCATTGTTTGATGGATTAGGAGTATTTGATGGTCCCAAGCCGGTTCGTTTGCTTTATACACTTGGAATAATTGCCAATCTTGACAAAAATGATATAGTCGTAGATTTCTTCTCTGGCTCTGCTACTACTGCACATGCTGTTATGCAATTAAACGCAGAAGATGGGGGAACTCGCAAGTTTATTATGGTTCAATGGCCGGAAGAATGTGATGAAGAGAGCGAAGCCTTCAAGGCAGGCTACAAAAACATCTGCGATATTGGCAAAGAGCGCATTCGTCGTGCAGGAAAGATAATCTTAGAAGAACAGAAAGCCAAGAAAGGCGATTTGTTCTCTGGAGACCAAAAGCCATTAGATGTCGGTTTCCGTGTATTCAAATGTGCAGACAGCAATATGAAGGATGTGTATTATACTCCTGCTGAATACTCACAAGAACTGTTGTTAGGCTTGGAGGACAATATCAAGGAAGACCGTAACGACCTCGACCTGCTCTTTGGCTGTATGCTCGACTGGGGCGTAACCCTCGACCTGCCATTGCGCACAGAGAAAGTGGATGGCGTAACTATCCATATCGTTAATGATGGTGACCTTGTAGCCTGCTTCGACCAAAATATCCCAGAGTCTGCTATTGACCATATCGCCTCTCTGCTCCCTATGCGTGTAGTTCTTCGCGACAGTTGCTTCAAGGAGGCCAAGGAGAAGATGAACTTCTTCGAAATCTTCAAACAGCGTACTGGCTGGAGCGAAGAGGAAGTAAAAAAGAACGTGAAAGTGATATAAGGGTTTAAGAAGTTCAAGAGTTCAAGGTTCAAAGTTCAAGTTTCAAGTTTCAGGTTTCAAGTATATGGATACAGGCATAATAGCATCAAACTCAGATAAAGGGTATAAACAGTTGCTGGATAATATCGGGCAACTGATAGCAGACGGACGGCGAAAGGTAATGCATACTGTCAATAATGGCATGCTGCTGATGTATTGGGGTATTGGAAAGCATATTGTGGAGTTTGAGCAGGAGGGAGCGCAACGGGCACAGTATGGTAAGTCACTTCTCGCCACCATTTCCAAAGACCTTACACAGCGGTATGGTTCAGGCTTCAACCGCAATAATTTGCAATATATGCGTAAGTTGTACAGCTCATTTGAGAATTGCACGACACTGTCCTGCAAATTGACATGGAGCCACTATGTGGAGATACTGAAAGCCGATGACCCGTTGGAAATAGCCTTCTATATGAAACAATGTGAGCAGGAAGCCTGGTCGGTGCGTCAGTTGAAACGTCAGATGGATTCCATGCTGTTCCAGCGGCTGTCACTCAGCACGGACAAGCAGGGTGTGTTGCAATTGGCAAAAGAAGGACAAACAATTGAAGAACCTCAGGACTTGTTGCGTGATCCTTACGTGTTGGAATTCCTGCATTTGCCTGAACTGCCGAAATACAAAGAAGGAGAACTGGAAAAGAAAATACTGGAGAATATGAAAATGTTCCTTTTGGAGCTGGGAAAGGGGTTTGCGTTTGTGCGCGAGCAATATCCCATTCATCTTGCCGGACGCCACTTCCATTGTGATTTGGTTTTTTATCATTGCATCTTGAAGTGTTATGTCCTGATAGACTTGAAAAGAAACGAGATACAGCACGAAGATATCGGACAGATGAACCTGTATGTGAACTATTTCAAACATGAAGTATGTCAGAGCGACGACAATCCGCCCATCGGTATCGTCTTGGGAGCAAAGAAGGATGAGGTCGTGATGGAGTACGCCATGGAAGGAATTACCAATCAACTGTTTGCTGCACGATATCAACTCTATCTGCCCAAGCGCGAAGACTTCCAGGCGAGAATGGATCAACTATTGGCGGACGAAGAAAAGGAGGATCAGCAATGAAATTAAAATTTAAGCATCAACAGTTTCAGAAGGATGCTGCACAGGCAGTCACTGACGTGTTCTTTGGCCAGCCGTTCTCTGACAGGAACACCTATCAGATAGACCAAGGTACGGGTGGTGGCAATTTCTTCGAGATGATAGGAACCAGCAATATGCCGCTGAAGATTGAGCGCGAAACGCTGGTGGACAATATCCGAAACGTACAGATGCGCCAAGGTATGAAACCCATCGACCGACTGGAAGGTGGAAAGGATTTGAAGTTGACCATCGAAATGGAAACGGGTACAGGTAAGACCTATACCTATATCAAGACCATGTATGAACTGAACCAGAAGTATGGCTGGAGCAAGTTCATCATCGTGGTACCCAGCGTGGCCATCCGCGAAGGGGTGAAGAAGAGTTTCGACATTCTGCAGGACCACTTCGCTCAGGACTATGGCAAGCGCATCCAGTACTTCATCTACGACAGTAGCCAGCCCACGAAGATTGACATCTTCGCCTCGGACACCAATATGCACGTGATGATTATCAATACGCAGGCTTTCAACGCCCGTGGTGAGGATGCACGACGTATCTATATGGCTCTCGATTCGTTCCGCTCGCGTAAGCCTATCGACGTGATAGCAGCCACCAATCCCATCGTGATTATCGACGAGCCTCAGAGTGTATTGGGAGCCAACAAAGCTAATGCCACCCGTGAGAAGCTGGAGGCATTCAAACCCTTGTTTACCTTGTTATATAGCGCAACCCACAGAAAGGACGATGTCTATAACATGATTTATCGTCTGGATGCGATGGATGCCTATAACAAGAAGTTGGTGAAGAAGATTGCCGTGAAGGGTATTGAGCAGAAAGGCACTACTGCCACCAACGGTTTCTTTTACTTACAGGAGATTGTCATTTCCACCGGTAACCCCCAGGCACGTATTTCGTTTGATGTGAAGTCAGATTCTGGTGTAAAGCAGACCACCAAGACGGTCGATGAAGGATTTAACTTGTATGACCATAGTGGAGAGTTGGCTGAATACAAGGATGGATACATCATCCAGCAGATTGACGGCCGTGAAGGTAGTGTTACGCTTCTGAACGGTCAGAAGTTCTACGAGGGTGATGTGGTTGGTGCGGTGAACGAAGATGCTCTTCGCAGAATTCAGATTAGTGAAACCATCTATACACACCTGCAACGTGAGCGTGAATTATATCGCAAGGGTATCAAAGTGCTGTCGCTTTTCTTTATCGACCATGTGGAGAACTACCGCGTCTATGGAGAGGGAGGAAGTACCAGCAACGGTAAGTTTGCCGATATGTTTGAAGAGGAATACAAGAAGGCCGTGGAGTCGATACAACTGCGCTTCGGCGAGGATGATTTTGCCCAGTACCTGAAGAAGTGGCCGGCAGATCAGGTACACCAAGGCTATTTCTCGAAGGATAAGAAGGGGCGTTTTGTGAACTCCAAACTGGAGCGAGGTACCACAGAGTCGAACGACGGCGATGCCTACGACCTGATCATGAAGGACAAGGAGCGGCTGTTGAGCTTCGAAGAACCCGTCCGCTTCATCTTCTCGCATTCAGCCCTGAAGGAAGGCTGGGATAACCCCAACGTGTTCCAGATTTGTACGTTGAAGAACTCGGACAACGAGACCAAGAAACGTCAGGAGGTGGGCCGTGGCATGCGCCTGTGTGTGAATGACCGAGGCGAACGGCAGGACGAGGATGTGCTGGGCATGGATGTACACGAAACCAATGTACTAACTATTATTGCCAGCGAGAGCTACGACAACTTTGCCAAGAAGCTGCAGACGGAGATTGCCGAGGTGGTGGCCGACCGTCCTGTGCTGGTTACGGCTACGCTGTTTAACGACCAGGTGGTATATGACCAGAAGGGCAATGTGCATCGGTTCACTCACGAAGAGGCTGTGGGTATCGTGGAGATGCTGGCCTATCAGGGCTATGTCAGGAAAGGTCGCCTGACGGACAAATACCATCAGGACAAGAAGAGTCGCGCGCTCGACTTCGACGAGTATAATGCCGTCAAGGATGCCATTGTGCTGATGCTCGACAAGATTTACGACCCCGACAAACTGATGCCCGACAACAGCCGCAAGGTGCGCGAGGCACACTTCGACAAAAGCAGGTTTGACAAGAAAGAGTTCCAGAATCTCTGGAAGAAGATCAATACGAAGACCTACTATACCGTCGATTTCGAGACGGATGAACTTATCAAGAAAGCCATCAAGGAGATTGATGACCATCTGAACGTTTCTGAAATCCGCATCATGGTGGGTTCTGGAGCCTTGGAGAAGATTCAGGACAAGCAATCGCTACAAAACCAGACGGCTATGACAGCAGCCAAGGTGAAGACCATTCATGTGAAGGAGGCCATTGGTGGTAGTGTGACCTACGACCTTATAGGCAAGCTGGTGGAAACCACCCAGCTGACACGCCATACCATCGTGCAGATACTGACGGGTATCAAGGATACCACCTTCAAACAGTTCAGAGTCAACCCTGAGGAGTTTATCATCAAAGTGGGCAATATGATTAACCAGGTAAAAGCTCTGGCCGTAATCCAACACATCGAGTACCACAAGCTGGACGAGCACTTCGAGACGGATATCTTTGCAGAAGCCACCCTGAAGGGCAAGCTGGGCATCAACGCCATCGAGTCGGCCAAATCGCTCTACGACCTTGTGGTGGTGGATAGTGAAGGTGTTGAAAAACGGTTTGCCGAGGAACTGGAGGCACACGACGATGTGGTGGTCTATACCAAGCTGCCACGAGGCTTCTACATCAATACCCCCATGGGTAAGTACAATCCCGACTGGGCCATCGCCCTGAAGGAAGGTGAGGTAAAGCACATCTATTTCGTGGCCGAGACCAAGGGAAGCTTGGAGTCAGGCCAGCTGCGAGGGACCGAGGCTGCCAAGATTGAATGTGCCCGCCAGCACTTCCAGACCATCAGCACGGGCGACATCAAGTATGATGTCGTGACCAGCTATTCAGAGTTAATGGATGCAGTAATGAATTAGGAAACTTACCCCACAACAGGAGAAATCCCTCTGCCTTTTTTCTTGCCAAAGCCTCTTTGGTTCGTTGGCTGATTAGATTGCGCTTTATCTCGGCAGACAGCCCGAAAGCAAAGGCAAGGACTTTGCTCTGGATATCATCGCCCAGGCGGTAGTTGTCCTTGATAGTCCAGACGCGGCATTCCTTGGTCATGCAGATGTTCAGTATTTCCATAATCATGAAGAGGTTTCTGCCAAGACGTGACAACTCACTACAAATGATGATGTCATCTTTGTTGACTTTCTTCAGAAGACTACCCAGCTGCCGCTTTGTGTAGTTTTTCGTGCCGCTGATGGTTACCTCTATCCAGTCGTTAATGACGATGTTTTGCTTCTCACAGAACTTGTTAATCTCGAAGCGTTGGTTCTCAACCGTCTGCTTGTCGCTACTTACTCTGATGTAACCGTAAATCATATAATTATTTTTTTTGAAACACATTCCGTATTTTTTTCCAGCAATCGTGTGGGTTTTTGCGGGGGATTTGCTATCTTTGCGGGGTAAATATGATACACATAAAGCAAAAATCTGCCCATGGATACTTATGCCCTTTACACCTACACGTTCTGCCCCCTTGAAGCGGTACAAGGTGAATTGTTTGTTTCAGGAGATGTAAAGGTTGACATGTCGGCCGAGGACAAGAACCTGTGGCTGGACCGTCTCTTTGGCGATCGCAACTCCGACGTAAGAATCCAGCGTATGAAGAAACGTGGCGCTGGAGCCGACAAGTTTCCCTGCAAGGTGCTGGCCCACGGCACGGGGCGTGTGGTATGGCTGCGGCTGGAGAATGAAAAGATCAGGCACATGTGGCTGAAGTACCAAAGCGCCACACCTCACGAACCCGAGATTATCAACAAAGAGCCCATCGCCGAGAATCCCTTTAGCCACATCTTTCTTGACTGTCGTGAAGGCAAGAACCTCATAGCCATCATGAAGGAGAGCGATGCCTGGCGGAATACCGATGTGGCGGCACGGCTGTTGCAAGAGAGTCTGAACCTGATTATGCAGGGCGTTGGCTACGGCTTCGGTATTCGAATTGACCCGGTGACGGTACCCAAGGACTTCTGGGACTATAACCGAAAACTCATTCTGAAGGATAAACTGCGGGTGAAGAGGATGACCATCTTCTTCGATGCGGGCATCATTGACTCGCAGGTGGCGGAATATATTAACCAGACACCCATTTTGAAGCGCCTTCTGAAAGAGGTGTGGGAGGCCAAGCGCGGCAAACTGGAACTGGAGGACCCGCTCGGACCCAGCATCGTAGACAGGCGAAAACGCGACATCAGGCATATCATAGAACTGATAGGCAGCAATCTGACGAGCGATGGCTTTGGCCTCTCGCTAGCCTATGCCGATGGGAGAGAGGTGGTCTGCGGAAAAGACGTGAGGCTGATGTTTCCGATGAAGGCCGATACCTTCTCGATGCTCTTCTCGCAGAATATCTTCGGAGAGTACAAGATAAATGAATGGCTCGATGGGGCCGTGGCATATATTGAAAAAGAGAAAAATGGAACGCCTGCTGAATCAAAAAGAAAGAGAAAAGTTGCAAGGCACGTTCAAGACACATCCGCTGCTCTCGACTTGCTATAAGGTTTTTACGCCTCGTGGGGCGCGGCTTGACAAGGGGTTCCTGGTTACGCCGTTCGACGTGTTTATAGAGTCGGCGAGGTTGCTCGACTTTTTGCTGTGCACCCCCGAAATCAGTCAGCACCGGGTTGATTCGTTGTGGAACATGATGTTTATTGACATTATGAAATGGGGAACCAACGTCACCGACCATAACAAACGGATGGTTGCCGGCACGGTGTTTCAAGTGGTAAGGGCAACGCTGGCGCAGTACTACGACGGCTATTACAGCGAGACCGTCTGCGGCCTGCTGAACCATACGCTGGAGCGGGAGATGGAGGGTTGCGACGAGAACGAGCAGACCCAATTTCTTCAACGGCTCGTTGAACAGAGTCCAGGGCTATGCGAGTGGATAAACGGCTACGAAGAAGCTGGAGAATGGCTGTCGGACCAGATAGCCGACACGCTTGACGACAAGGGCGGAAAGGGCGTTGAGGAAGACTTCAGGCCCAGCGGAAGAACACTCACGAAGACCGCCCTTCTGACCGACAAACTGATAGACATAATAGGTCAGCGTCTGACACAAGCCAATAAACTCGACGCATCCCCGGATGACTTTCGTAAGTTGTTTTCAGGCACCTACCAACAGTTCACCATGACCTGGTCAGGCACAGGGGGCGAGTTGCGCGACCTGTTCAAGATGCTGACCGACCAACACAGGTATGCTAAACCGCATCGGGGCTATCAGCAGATACTGAAATCACACTTCCTTGACAGGGATGGCAGACGTTTCTTGAACATTCATGGTGACAAGAGCATCCCGAGTTTCCAACCCGTCATAGACGACTGTGCTTTTCTGCTTCAGCACCTGACCGACAACATGACGGCCATTATGAAACAGCTGATAAGCGAGAATGAATCCGTATTACGCGAAATGGGATATTTCGACAACTTGCAGGCGGCCAAACAATCGGGTCTGAGCATTAGGAACAAGCGAAGGTAGGCGGAAAAGCAGGCACATAAAAATTTTTTTTCGACGAGCATGGTCTGACTGGTTTTCAACGGACTGTGCTCGTTTTTTTTTGTATTCCATTCTTGTGCCTACCGTTACGCCTACCGCTGTGCCTACCAAAAACAAACCTTCTGCCCTGTAGTCGAGGACTGAACGGTTCAGTTCTTGGCCGTCTTAGGCTATGGGCTAAGCAGATGGTCGAACCGCCCTAAAATCTATTTGTAATATGGCAAAAGATTTTATTACAGGAAAAAGACTCGGCGCTGAGAAGCACGAGCCGAAGTCGGTAGGTGAGGTGATTAAAATTTGCCTCCAGAGTAACGAACCCCTTGCTGCGGCGTTCCGCCGGCGGATACCGGGCGGCCTCTACCCGCACACCGAGCTGTGTGTGGACCTGAAGCTGCTGACCCGCAAGCCGGGCGGCATGAACGAGGGCGAGCTGCTGGGCGGCGCCATCGTACGCGACGACGACGACCACTTCACCTTCATCGAGAACGCCCGCCTGCAGAAGACGCGCCAGAACAAGCGCAACCCGTTTGTCTATCGCGGCGTGCGCGTCAACATCCACCGCGGGAAGGACGGCACCCTCTACCCGACGTTCAACATCCCGCCTGCGTTCACCGGCGACTTCTCGTTCAAGGACTTCTGCTACGAAGCAGCCGACGAACTCTGCATCGTGGGAGGCCTCATGAAAGAGTAAGTTAGCACGGACAGGCGTAACAGTATAACAGTAACAGTTAGTTTTTTCCAGGACTGATATGTCGCAAAATTCCCCTTTTTATACTATATAAATAATTAATTATTAATATATTATATATAAGAAAGGGAAAAATGTGATACCTCAAAAAAAATACTGTTATACTGTTATGCTGTTATGCCTGGCCAACCTTTGTTTCACCTAAAAAGCAGAATATCAATATGCACGACATTACAAAACCTACTGCCCCTGCGATGCCAAACCTCGGTAAGGGCACGGAGTGTATCAGTCTTATCACCTCGCAGATCTCTCCTGACATGCGCGAAGCTATCGTCCCGATGCTGTTCCCTGCTCTGGGAACTTATGTGAGCGGCGCGGAGTTCCAGTACCCCGACGGCACCTGGAAGGAGCTCTGCGGCCAGATGGCGCACCTCGTCGCCGAGTCGGGCATGGGCAAAGGCCAGCTGACCGCCTGCATCGAAACCGTGATGCACAAGTATCGCAAGCACGACCAGGAAGAACTGGAGAAGCTCGCCACGTGGCAGCGGACTGTCAAGAGCAAGGGTGCCAACAAGGACAAGCCCATGCGTCCGGACGTTGCGTTCTACTTCCCGCCGTCGGACGTCACCAATCCGGCTTTCCTGCAGAATGCCATGGCGTGTGAGGCCTGTGGCGCCCACACCCAGTACTACAACCTGACGGAGATTGAGATGGCCGACCGCCTGTGCGGGGGGCACAAGCAGGTGAGCCAGACCATACGCAACATCTACGACCGCCAGCGGGCGGGTGCCCTCCGTGCCACGGCCGACGGCGTGACGGGCAACCCCACGCTGCGCGTCAACATGACCTTCTCGTCCACACCCTTCTCTGCACGCAAGTTCTACCAGCACGAACTCTTCGTGGGCACCTTCGCACGCATCCCCTTCTCCTACAAGCCGCGCATGGAACGATGCGGCAAGATTCCCCGGCAGGGCGACTACGGCGAGGATTTCCTGGAGAAGCTCGACGAGTACATCCTCCGCCTGGAGGCCTGCAAGGGGCGTTTCATCATCCCACCGCTGAACCGGCTGGCCGACAGGCTGGCTGCCGACATGGCCGCTCTGGCCGACCTTGCCGACGACGACGTGCTCTGGGACATGGGCAAGCGCGCCATCGTCTCGGCATGGAAGAACGGCTGCATACTCTACATCCTCAACGGACAATGCTGGACACGCGGCATGGGCGACCTTGTGGAGTGGATGGTCTATCACGACCTTTGGAGCAAGATGCAAGTGTTCGGCGACATGCTGAAGGATGGCGACACAAGCACGTCTGATGTCGGCAGGAAAGGGCCGAAGAACATGCTGGACGACCTGCCCGATTCCTTCGCTGCGGCACAGCTGGAGGCGCTTCGCGTACATCTCGGCAAGGGTAAGGAAGGCACGAATAAGCTGCTGCGCGTCTGGAAAAACCGTAAGTTCATTACCTACAGCGAACTGACGGGGCTCTACACGAAGACGACGAGTTATCTTAACCGCAAGCGATGATGGACCGCTACGATCTGCAAAAGCTCCGCGACCTCCCCATCGAGGGGGTCGCGGAGCGGCTCGGGCTGCGGGTGGAGAGGCATAAGTGCCTCTGCCCGTTCCACGACGACCACCACGCCTCGATGTCGTTCAAGGTGAGCCGGAACAGGTACCGTTGCTTCGTGTGCGGAGCGTCGGGGGGACCGATTGACTTGGTGATGAAGTATCTGAATAAGGACTTCCTCGACGCCTGCCGCTGGCTGGGAGGGGATAGCGATGGCGATGGCGTTAGCGGGGGCGATAGCGTTAGCGGGGGACGGGGAGCCGGCACGTTCGACGCGCGGCGCTACGAGCGCTTCTTCGAGCACCCGTGGCTGAGCGAGGCGGCAAGGCGCTTCCTCTTCGACGAGCGGCGACTGGACGAGCGCGTGGTGTGCTGGTGCCGCCTGACGTCGTGGCGCGACCGCCAGGGCACGGACTGGCTGCAGACGCCTTACTACGACACGTCGGGCCGCCTCATCGGCCTGCAGAACCGCAACCTGCGGCCGGGCGCCCAGCCGCGCTTCCGCTTCCCGCAAGGGGCTGTGTGCAGCATCTACAACCTGCCTGTGCTGAACCTCCTGCGCCCGGGCGAGGCGCTCTGGATTACCGAGGGCTGCTCGGACTGCTGGGCCATGCTCTCCGCCGGACACAAGGCCGTCGCCATCCCCTCGGCCACCCTGCTGAAGCCCGCCGACGTCGCCCTGCTCACATCGCTCCACGCCGAGCGCGACACGCCGTTCCACATGTACCCCGACCGCGACGAGCCCGGCGAACGCCTCTTCCTGCAGCTGCGCGACGTGCTGCCCAACATCGAGCACCACCAGCTGCCCCCCGGCTGCAAGGACTACGGCGAGTACTACACATTAGTTCATAGTTCATAGTTCATAATTCATAGTTCATAGTTCATAGTTCATAATTCATAGTTCATAATTCATAGTTTACCGCCCGAACGAAATCATCCCTCCACACGAAGCATTTTATTCTTCATTTTTCATTCTTCATTTTTCATTTAACTCTAAATTCCCCTTCCATTGCGTTGAAATTTTATTCCACTACGTTAAAAAAAGATTTGCTTATGAACAATTTATCTGAATACTTCACCCTTTATCCCTGCGTGGGGCGCACGCGCACGTACACCTTTTCCGTTGATGCCTGCACGCCCGTGCGGGCGATGACGAAGCGCGAGCTGGCCGAGGCGTACTTCTCGTCCGGCACGACGGAGGGCAACCATGCCCACAGGGCTCTCCTCTACACGCTTGAGCGGGCACGACAGCCGATAGGCTCGCTCTCTGACGACGATTGCGCGCTGGCACGACAGGACGGCTATGTCTATCTCGCCGATGTGCTGCGCGACATCTGTCCCTGCGACACAGCCAAGCGCTTCCGCCCCGCCCACGTGGCAGCCATCCTCCACTTCCTTGGCCCCATGCCCGATGCCCAGGATTGGGCAGAATCGGCGCAGGAGATACCTCTCGATGCCATCGTCCCTCGAGCCGCATGAAATGTATTATCTTTGCATCGGAATTGAGAACGCTACGCTTAATGAAAAATGAAAAATGAAGAATGAAAAATAAATAGTCTTGTATGCGCATAACCAAAGCTATTATTCTTAACTCTTAACTTTTAACTCTTAACTTTTAATTCTTAATTATCTAAAACTATGCCAATTACTTATCAGATTGTGGGTTGCACCAACCCGAGGGGTGCCCAGGGCGTTGACTACGCCACCAACCGCGCCGTGAAGACGGGCGACTATGACTTCAAGAGCCTTGCCGAGGACATCCAGTTTGCCACCACCGTGACGAAGGCCGACATCGTGGCCGTGCTGACGGCTGCCAAGGAGTTCATCAAGACGCACCTGCTCCAGGGCCAGCGCATCGTGCTGGAGGAGATCGGCGCGCTGCAGGCGAACCTCCGCAGCAAGTGCTTTGCGCAGAGCATCATCCCGCTGGAGACGTTCGAGCCCAGCACGTACATCCAGGGCACGGGCATCCGTTTCCGCGCCGATGCAGACCTCTTGAAGTACGTCCGTACCAACCGCCAGCTGAAGCGCGTGCCGAGCGAACTCTTGGCCTAACGGCCTGTCCCGAAGGGACAGGAGGTCAACGGGTCAACGGGTCAACGAGTCAACGGGTCAACGAGTCAACGAGTCAACAAGTCAACAAGTCAACGGGCGCTTTGGCTGGCTGCACCCAACGTGTTGACCTGTTGACCCCCAGAAAACCCAGCGTGTTGACCTGTTGACTTGTTGACCCGTTGACCTAAAAAAAACTTAATTACCAATTATCAATTTTTCATTCCTATGAAAGCTCTCCCATGGAAAAAGATCCTCGAAATCGTCGTTGCCGTGCTGACGGCCATCATCGGCACGCTCTCTGTACAAAGCTGCCTGTAATCATTACACTTTGTCTAATGTCCCTAATGCTGATTGCATGAAATACTTTACCATTCCTGAGTTTGAGCGGAGCGTGACGGCTGCGTTGAAGGGGTACGACAACGAGGCGCCGCGCGAGGCGAGGCGGAACATCGAGCTGCTCGTCGATACCGTCCTCGACCCGCTGCGGGAGGCGCTCGGAGGGCCCGTCATCATCACCAGCGGCTACCGCTGCCGCGACCTGAACCGCGACGTGGGGGGCAGTCCCACGAGCCAGCACCTGCTGGGCCTGGCTGCCGACTTCCGCCCGCTGCACGACGAGGACAGGGAGCGCGTGGTGGCGTGGTTCGGCCGCGACGACGCCCCGCCCTTCGACCAGCTCATCATCTACCCCGCGTTCTTCCACGTCGGCCTACGGCCCGAGGGCAGCACGAACCGACGCCAGCTGAAGCGCTACAACGCCTTCGGACAGGGATACAGAAAGGATTGAGCCCGCACGGGGGCTCAATCCTTTTCTTCGTTAAGAGTTTAGAAAATATGCATTTCCTTCGTTCGGTCGGATTACAAATCTGCCCGGACGTTTATTCTTTTGTGAATCTGTAAACAGCCCATGTGGGCAGGAGCACCAGCAGCACAAGCACAATCTCTGTGAGGGCGTACGAGCCGAAAAAGTCGAGTATTGTCTGGAATTTCAGAACGACGTCAACCAGAAGGACTAAAAGGGCGAACCAGCAGAGAAAGAACAGGGCCGCATACTTGATTTTGCGTTTCTTCAGTTTCATGGTACGGGTGGTCAGCGGGGTAGGGGGAGGATCAGTATTTCCGCAGCGTGAGGCGGGTCTCGGCGTTGTCGAGGGTCATGTCGCTGCGGGTCATGCGGAGGGCGAACGACACGGGCTGGGCGTGGATGCCGAAAGCCCTGAGGTGGTCAGCAGGCGCGGGGGTGGTCTCCTGCGGGTTCGTGTAGTGATAGACGTAGAAGGTGCTGAAGCGGAGCGAGTCGCCCTGCTGGGTGAACGAGCCGATGTACTCGAAGCCCAGGAAGCCCGTGTTGTGGTCGTCGGTGAGGTACGAGAGCTTGGCCAGCTCGCAGTCGAAGCTGATGTAGAGCCGTCCCCCGGGGTTTGTGGCGGTCCCCGTGGCCTTGTCTTCGACGGAGGTCACCTGCCAGAAGCCGTCGAGGGCGGAGTAGCGCATGTTTTTCTCGCACGACGCCGTCAGGAGAAGCAGGAGCAGCAGGGGGATACTTCTTTTTAATGAAAAATGAAAAATGAAGCAAATCTTAGAGCAGCGAGAGCAGAACGAAGCTTGCTTCGGTTTTGCCGAGTCGCGACAAGATTCAACGGTAGTTAATGAAGAATAAATAGCCTTGTCAGCGGAAGAACAAGCAGAGGAAAGGGTATGCGATTTGCGGGACATTTTATTTTTCATTTTTCATTTTTCATTCAAAGCGAATCTCTTCCTGATGCCAATTTCCACGCCGACGTTGTTGCCCAGGCGGGGGCTGCGGTCGAGGGCGAGGACTGCCGTGCCTACCCATCCCCTAAGCTGCTGTGGCGCCCAGGTGACCTCGGCCAGCGTGCTGAAGGTGTTCTGCGGGTCGGGCAGCGGGTCCATATACGACCCCCACGAGCGGACGAACGTGCCCAGCAGCCTGTAACAGAGCGCGGGCGTGGGGTCGCCCGAGATGCCGAGGTGTAGGGCGCGCAGGCGCGTGTCGGTATTGATGAGGGTGTGGTCGGCGTTGTAGAGCGGGCTGTAGAGCAGGGGTGAGCCTGCCGTCATGCCGTGGTGCTGGTACGAGGGGTAGCTGCTGTTGTAGTAGTAGCAGGCGAAGCCGTGGATGCTGGCAGGGAGCGTGGGCGTGGAGCTGTGGTGGATGGCGCCGCACTGGTCGCGCGTGGTGTTGTATTCCACCACGACGGTGCTGACGATGGGGTTGCGCGGCAGGGAGAACTCCAGCCCGTAGAGCCCGTCGAACCAGGGATAGGCTATCCACACGTGGGGCTGTCCCGCCATGTCGCGCGTCTTGTTCCAGGGCGTCATGCCCGTGCGTCCGTCGAAGTAGTGCTCGTAGTAGGCGCGCAGCTGCCACCCGGATGCCTCGTAGTTGAGGGCCGCGTGGATGCTGCCGAAGTGGTTGCCTGCGGCGTTGTTCTGGTCGGAGACGGTGGAGCCGTCACCCCCGCTCAGCGGCAGCAGCGCCTTCAGGAAGTCGGCTGCGCGACGGGGGTTGGCATAGAGCCGCTTGTCCGCGTCGGACGGGTCGAGGCGCGTGTCGTGTTCCCAGAGCTCCCCGCCGAACTGGCAGTTCATCTCCAGCCCTATCTCCAGCGCGAGGGGGCTGACGTCGCGTCGTCCTACGCGGAAGAAGAAACTCTTCTCGTGGAAGAGTGCGCCCCGGGTGTAGAGGGCATAGCGTGCGGGGACGACGAACCGGCGCTGGAAGGCATCGTCGGTGGTGCGGCCGTAGCTGACGAAGCCTTTCACGCTGAGCCAGTCGTGGAAGACGAACGGCACGACGGCGTAGTCGTAGATGCCGAGGCGCACCTGGGGGATGGGGCGTGCGTTGCCGCTCCACGTCATGCCGCCCGACGAGAGCCGGGCGTTCTTGCCCTGCGACGTGTGCTCGCGGCTGCCCAGCGTCAGCTGCCAGCAGCCATAGCGCACGCCGGCATAGAGCTGCTGAAGGACGAACTGCGGGTCGCCCCACCCCGAGGCATTCCCAATACCTATATTTATATCGTTGAGCGTCCCGAAGGCCGCGTCGATGCCGCACTCCCAGTCGAAGCCCTGCGACGTACGGTAATCGTGTAGGACCGAGGTGCGCAGGTAGGCGCTATTCCGTTCGAGCGACGCGAGGCCATGACGGTTTGCCGTCAGCCAGAACGGCGCATGCTGTCCCCCTCCGACGCGTGCGTCCGTCTCCACGTCGAACGTCCACGCCCCATCCTCTGCCCACGCCCACGATGTGGAGAGCGGGATGAGAAGCCATAGGAACAACAAAACCTTTTTCACGGCAGACTCGATAGTGAATAGTGATTAGTGAGCAGATAATACCTTCTTATGCGGAACAATTTTTTTCTTAACGCTTAACTAAAAAAGGTCTTCAGTCAATCAGCTCTCCCGCCCCTTGTCGGATGATCTCGGCCTCGCCCGTAGTGCAATCGACTATCGTAGAGGGCTCGGTACCGCCCGTGCCGCCGTCGATGACCATATCGACCTTGTCGCCCCAGAGCTCGTCGATGAGTTCCGGCTCGGTGAGGTAGCCTATGTCGTCATCCTCGTCGTAGGGCAGGGTGGTAGAGAGCAGGGGTGCCTCAATCTGGCTGCAGATGGCTGTGGCGATGGGATTGTCGGGAATGCGGATGCCCACCTCCTTGCGGTTGCGGAAGATTTTCGGCAGGCGGCTGCCTGCGGGCAGGATGAAGGTGAAGGGGCCGGGCAGGTTGCGACGCATCAGTTTGAACGAGGCGTTGTCGACCTTCACGTATTCGCTGATGGTGCTCATGTCGGGAAAGACGACGGAGAACCTGTGCTTGCGGGGGTCGAGGCCCTTGAGGGCGCAGATGCGCTCGATGGCGCGCTCCTTCAGGGCGTGGCAGCCGATGGCATACGTGGTGTCCGTGGGGTAGATGATGACGCCTCCGTCGTTGAGCAGTTCGGCAATCTGCTCCATCACCCGAGGGTTATTGTCTTTGGCAAACAGCTTCTGCAGCATGGTCTATTCGGTTTTTAGGGTTGTCTCTGAGGGCGTAAGAGGTCGAGGAGAAAGGGGATGTCGTCGTCCGGAAGGCCCAGGCGAAGCAGGGCGTCGGCGCGTGGGAGGCGCTCCATGACGGCCCAGGTGCGGAGGGCGTCGTCGCGCTGCCCCGTCAGCCATTGCGTGCTGCCGATGAGGAGCAGGTCGTCGTCCGTCAGGTCCAGCGAGGGATTGCCCAGGATGTGGGCGGCCTGCTTCATCGCGGCATCGGGCTGACGCTGCATGAGCAGGCAGTTGACGAGGGCGCGCAGAGCGCGCAGGTCGTCGGGGGTGTTGTAGACCAGACGGTAGAGGAGGGGGAGGGCTTCGTCGTAGCGGGCGAGCTGGATGAGGCATTCGGCCTGGCGGTAGGTGAAGCGGGGGACGTCGGGCTTCATGGCTGCGAGGTGGCGGTAGCTCTCGAGGGCTTCGGTGTGCTGGCCCAGGGCGCGCTGGCATTGGGCGATGTGATGGAGCGTCCAGAAGTGGTCGGGCTTGAGGAGGTCGGCCATGCGGTAGGCACGGAGGGCCTCGGCGTGGTTGCCGTTGCGCTGGTGGCAGAAACCGTACTTCTGCCAGAGGGTGACGTCGCGGTTCTTCAGGGCATCGAAGGAGGTGATGGCAGAGGGGTAGTCGCGCCGCTGGAAGTTGAGTTCGAAGAGGGCGAGGAGCGATGTCTCAGGCAGCGCGTAGAAGGCGTGGAGCGCATCGCCGGGTGCCTGCGAACCACCGTCGGCAAAGGGGTCGGCATAGGCGGAGCGGGCAGGGCAGAGGTGGAAGAAACGGTAGAGGTCCTGGATGTATTGGCGGACGAGGGTGCGCGGTGAGAGTGCGCCTTGTCCCCCTGCACGCCTGCCCGTCTGCTGAAGGCCGAATTCCTCGCGGAGGGCATCTTCCTGCTCGGCAAACTGGGCCTGCAGCATGTCGAGCTGCGCCTTGGGGATGGCAGTCAGCGAGAGGCAGAACGAGTACTTGTCGGAGTTGCAGAACATGCCCGAATGCATGATGAGGGATTGAAGGCTGAAGAGGGGAGGCTGAGGTTTTTTCTCCTGCGAAGGGGTATCTCCCGAAGACTCATCCTCCTTTTTCGACGTTGAATCGTCAGCTTTCGTAAACAGGTGGCTGACAGCGGGGTGCGTGGGGTCGAAAGGACGGAACCAGTTTGCCGTTTCGCTGAAGAAGGGGTAGCTCTTCAGCTGAGCGAAGGTGGCCATGTAGACGTCGGCGCCGCTCATCTGCAGTTCGGTGAGTTCCTGCAACTTCTCCTCCAGCCCGCTCTCCTTGAGCCATTGACTCCACTCGGGGTTGCTCTCGTCGGTGAGGTCCTCGGGGGTGATGATGTGCTTGCCCTTGGCCTTGGGGCTGCGCAGCATGGAGGGGATGATTTCGTCCTTCATGCGGCGCTCGATTTCCTCGGTGTCGCGGCTGCGGACGAACTGAAGCTCGACGTCAGCCAGCATGTCGAGGAAGGCGGTGTCGGCGCCGAGCTGGCGCAGGCGAGCCTCGACGTCGGGGTAGAAGGGGAGGCGGCGTCCGTAGCGGCGCACGGTAATGGCGATGGCTGTGACGGCACGCACGGCAACGGAGTCGCACTCGGAACTGACGGCTTCGCATAGCACCTCCACCTTGCGGGGGTCGAAGACGCGCAGCAGGCTTAGCGTCATGTCGCTGATGAGCAGGCAGGCATCGGTCTGACGACTGCCGTCCCTGATTTGCTGAATGGCGTTGTCCACATCGGCACTCTCCCAGAAGACGGGCGCACCAAAGCCTCGTTGACCTGTTGCCCTGTTGACCTGTTGCCCTGTTGACTTGTTGACCTGTTGACTCGTTGACTCGTTGACCCGTTGACCTGTTGACCTGTTGACCTGTTGCCTCGTTGCCTCCACTTTGTCGCTGAGGATGAGGGTGCGGCCTATGAGGCGGGTGAAAACGTGCCCGCGCTCGGGGTCGTCGACACCCTGGCGGAAATAGTCGAGGAGCATGTCGTAAAGGCTGGAAATGTCGTGGTACTCCTTGCGGAGTTCCCACGACATGTTAGGCTGACGGATGGAAGGTTCCAGCTCGTTCAGCGCCTCGCGCAACCGCCCTTGGACGGCAAGGTCCTCGATGGTGGTCACCTCTTTATTTCTGAATGGCTGCGATGCCGGGCAGCACCTTGCCCTCGATGGCCTCGAGGAGGGCACCACCGCCTGTGCTGACGTAGCTGACCTTGTCGGCAAGGCCGAATTTATTGATGCAGGCCACGCTGTCGCCTCCGCCCACGAGCGAGAAGGCACCCTTTGCGGTAGCCTCGACAATGGCGTCGGCTACGGCACGCGAGCCGGCCATGAAGTTCTCCATCTCGAACACGCCGGTGGGGCCGTTCCAGAGGATGGTCTTGGCGCCGCGGATGGCGTCAGCAAAGGCCTCCATGCTCTTGGGGCCGATGTCGAGGCCTTCCCAGCCGTCGGGAATCTCCTTCGAGAGGCAGAACTGGGTGTTGGCGTCGTTGTCAAACGCGTCGGCCACCTTCGAGTCGATGGGGAGCACGAGCTTGACGCCCTTCTCCTCGGCCTGACGCATGATGTCGAGGGCAAGGTCGAGCTTGTCGTCCTCGCAGATGGAGTTGCCGACGGTGCCGCCCTGGGCCTTCATGAAGGTATAGGTCATGCCGCCGCCCAGGATGAGGGTGTCCACCTTGCCGAGCAGGTTCTCGATAATCTCGATCTTCGTGGAGACCTTCGAGCCGCCCATAATGGCGACGAAGGGGCGATGGATGTCGTTCATCACCTTGTCCACGGCACGGACTTCCTTCTCCATCAGGTAGCCGAACATCTTATGGTCGGTGTCGAAATAGTCGGCGATGAGGGCCGTAGAAGCGTGGGCACGGTGAGCGGTACCGAAGGCGTCGTTGACGTAGCAGTCGGCATAGTCGGCCAGCACTTTCGTGAAGGCCTTCTGGCTCTCCTTGACGACCTTCTTGGCGGCCTTCTTCTCCTCGTCAGAAGCATCCTCGGCCAAACCACGGGGCTTGCCCTCCTCCTCAGCATAGAAGCGGAGGTTCTCCAGCAGCAGGGCCTCGCCGTCCTTCAGGGCAGCCACGGCATCCTGAGCCTTCTGGCAGTCGTCAGCGAACTTCACGTCAACGCCGAGGCACTCCGAGACGTGAGCCAGGATGTGACGAAGGGAGTACTTGGGGTCAGGGTTCTTCTTGGGACGACCCATGTGGGAAGCGATGATAAGACGGCCGCCGTCGGCTAAAATCTTCTTCAGCGTGGGGAGCGCTGCGCGGATGCGGGTGTCATCGGTAATCTCGAAACTCTCGTTCAGGGGAACGTTGAAATCTACACGCACAAATGCCTTCTTTCCGGCAAAGTTGAACTGGTCAAGTGTCATGTTTTAGGGGTTTTTAATGGGTTTATTGTTTTTTTTTCATTTTTTGCTCGGCAAAGATACGGAATATCTTCTTATTTGTGTATATTTGTGCCGAAAAAAATTTTCTCTCGCTGAAATCAGACCATTGAAACCTTTATATGAAAATGAAAAAAACACTCTCAGCGCTGCTCATAGCAGCAATCGTTAGCAGTCTCGCCGGCTGCCAGTCAGATTCCAAGGTGCCCGCTGCGACGGGGGCCATCCCTGTGGAAACGTCGTTCACCCTCCCCACCCAGGCTGAGCCGGAAGGCGGCTACGTCACCTGCCGCCCACCTGTGGAGGAGCGGCTGTTTGTCTCGAAGGCTGTGGAGGCCAAGATCGAGGTCATCAAGAAAATCCTCACCAACCGTCGCCTGGCATGGATGTTCGAGAACTGCCTGCCCAATACGCTTGACACGACCGTCCACTTCGACGGCGACGAGGATACCTTCGTCTACACGGGCGACATCCACGCCATGTGGCTGCGCGACAGCGGCGCCCAGGTGTTCCCCTACGTGGCGCTCTGCAAGGACGACCCGGAACTGGCCCGCCTCATCCGTGGCGTCATCATGCGCCAGTTGAAATGCATCAACATCGACCCCTATGCCAATGCCTTTAACATGGGGCCTACGGGCAGCGAATGGGCTACCGACCGTACGGCCATGAAGCCAGAACTTCACGAGCGCAAGTGGGAGATCGACTCGCCCTGCTACGTCATCCGCCTGGCCTACGCCTACTGGAAACAGACGGGCGACGACAGCATCTTCCGTACGGACGATTGGACATCGGCTGTAGCGAACATCCTCAAGACCTTCCGCGAGCAGCAGCTCAAGGACGGCCTCGGCCCGTACCGCTTCCAGCGCCGTACCGAGCGCCAGCTCGACACCCGTTGCAACGACGGCTGGGGCGCTCCCGCCAAACCAGTGGGACTTATCGCCAGCGCCTTCCGTCCCTCTGACGACGCTACGACGTTCTCCTTCCTCGTCCCCTCGAACTTCTTTGCTGTGAAGGAACTGCGCAATGCTGCGGAGATTCTGGAGACCGTACGGCTCCAGGGCACCCGCGAACTGGCTGCAGACTGCAAGGCTCTGGCTAACGAGGTGGCTGATGCGCTGAAGGAGTATGCCGTCTATGACCATCCGAAGTATGGCCCCATCTATGCCTTTGAGGTTGACGGCTTCGGCAACGCCCTGCTGATGGACGATGCCAATGTCCCCAGCCTGCTCGCTATGTCGTACCTGGGCGTAGTGAACGCCAACGACCCCGTCTATATGAACACGCGCCGTTTCGTGTGGAGCGAGGATAATCCCTACTTCTTCCGCGGCAAGGTGGCTGAAGGTATCGGCGGACCCCACGTGGGCTACGATATGGCCTGGCCGATGAGCATCATCATGCGTGCCTTTACTGCCTCAAACGATGCTGAAGGCGATGCCGAAGTGGCCTGGTGCATCCGTACGCTTATTGCTACCGATGCCGGCACGGGCTTCATGCACGAGACCTTCGACGTCAACAATCCCCGCCATTTCACCCGCTCGTGGTTTGCCTGGGCCAATACCCTTTTCGGCGAACTCATCATCAAATTGGTTGACGAAGGCAAAGTCGATTTGCTGAACAACCTGTAAGAAAAGAAGAATGAAAAATGAAAAATAGGATGCTTCGCACATTAAAGAATAAACACAGGATGTCCCTCGTCGGCAGGGCAGTATTTTGTTCATTTTTCGTTTTTCATTTTTCATTATCGGCGGCCCAGCCTACGGCCTCTGACGGCATCCGCCCCTCGGCGTTGGGCGGAACGAATGTGGTGTTCAGCACCGTAGCAGAGGGCGAGAAGTACCCTATCGTCTGGGGTATGGATGCGGCGTGGATCAGTCAGGATAATGTCAAGCGCGGCATCGCCTTCATCGGCAAGGAGAATATCTCAACCCTCCGCGTCAGTTTCCAGCCTACGGAGCCCCTTGTCGGCGACACGGCGCTGACGGCCAAGCAGAGGCAGGACCTGAACAAGCGCATCGCTGTCGCCCGCCTGCTCTCACGTCCCTACCTTATTATTAATAGCGACCCGGCTGACGGCGCCGTTGACCCTTACTTTACGACTAATGGCAAGGCCAATGCTTCCCATTGGGCCAAGCTCATCGACATCTCTGCAAAAGCCTATCAGGCTGCGGGCTACAAGGTCATTACCGTCAGCCCCTTCAACGAGCCCGATTACGGCTGGGGGCAGGGCAGCATGAGCGACTTCCGTGCCATCTGCCAGCTGCTCCGTACCGACTATGCCGACCGCTTCCGCGACATCCGCATCTCCGCAGGGAATACCCTCAACTGCGACAGGGCTTCGGAATGGTATAACTATATGAAACCCTATGTCGATGAGGGCTGTACGCACCAGTTGGCGGGTGTTTTCAACACCTATGCCAATTTCTTCAGCGAGGTTCGTGCCGACGGTAAATACGCTACTGCCGATGAGCTCCACAACGTCATGGAGGCTATGGTGGGCGTGCAATACGGCATGCAGGCTGGCATCTGGTGGGGCTTCGACGGACTTGCGCGTGGAGAGTTCTGCCGCGCTTCCTTTGGAGACCGTCTTGCCTATGCCGAGAACCGTAGTGCCTGGGCGGCGGCATCGGTATATCGCAATACGCTCGACAACCGCATAGAAGCTTTCCTTGGCACCAGCGAACGTCAGGCAAAGAACTCATCCTGGCGCTTTGTCTGTACCGACCGCCCCGTCTATTTCGATGGCTATGGTCCTACCTACGATTTCTGCATCGATATGCCTGGCGGCACGGGCTACCAGCAGGGGCAGACTAACGCCGAGCGCGTCATCAATATCACGTGGGGCGAGGACGTGCAGCCGTCGCCCATCGATGGAACCTACATGATTGTCAACCGCAACAGCCGCATGGTAATGTCGCTTCAGAACAACTCTGTGTCTTCCGGAACGAAGGTCGTGCAGTTCTCGTGGAGCAATCGCAGGACACAACATTGGGAAGTTCATCCAGTGGATGCCCGCATCGGAGGCGACTTCAGTTATTACACCATCTGTGCGGAGCAGAACGGCTATCCTATCGATGTGTGGAACTGGTCTCTCGAAAGTGGTGGCGAAGTTCGCCTTTATAACGGCAGTTTCGGTACCAATGAGCAATGGTATCTCCAATATGCCGGCGAAGGCTATTATTTCATCCGTAGCCGACATAGCAACCTCTGTCTCGAAGTGGCTGGCGGCAGCACGTCCTCCGGCGGTAATATCCAGCAGGGCATCTACACAGGCGATGCTCGTCAGCAATGGAAGATTATTCCCACTACCTCGCGCTGCAAACTCACGCCTCCCGGGGCCCCCACAGGGTTGACGGCTGAGGCCCAAAGAGCCTCCGTCCTCCTGCGTTGGAATGCCAATGCCGAGACGGATGTGGCCGGTTACATGGTGTTGCGTGCTGATGTGGCAGATGGCGAGTGGAACACTATTGCCCGTGTCGTCCCTGACACACTCTTCATCGACAATACCGTCCGTCCTATGCACACCTACAAGTATAAGATAAAGGCCATCGATGAAAGCGATAACCTTTCGGACTGCTCAGAGGTGATTACTACCGCTGCTACAGACGAAACTCAGGGACTTATTGCACGCTACGAACTGGATGAGACTTTGCGCGACACTATGGCAAACGGCTTCCACCTTGCTTTATATGGCAACGAACTCTACACGAAGGCAGAGCGCTACGTCGTCAGCGGCAGCCACAGCCTACGGCTTGACGGTACCAACTATGTGCAGGCACCTCATGCGTTGATGTCCTCCGAGCAACTTACCGTCTGCCTTTGGATGTACTGGACGGGAGGTTCTGCGGGAGCCGGGCAGCGCATTTTCGATTTCGGAACGGATGGTGATAACTGCCTCTATCTTACTCCATCAGATGGCAGTCACATGCGCTTCGCCATCTGCAAGGGCGGGGAAGAGCAAACCCTACTTGCCTCCAAGTTCCCCTCGTTGAAAATGAAGCATATGGCGCTTACCATCGCCTCTGATAGTGTGACGCTTTATATAGACGGAGAGCGTGTTGCCGCTACGGCAGACATCAACCTCCGGCCATCGGACATCCGTCCCGTGCTGGGTTATATAGGCCGCAGCCAGCAGGGCAATCACGCTCTGCTCAAGGCCTACATTGACGACCTGCGTTTCTACAATTGCGTCCTCACACCCGATGAGATTCAGCAGGTAATGACTGACATCGATACAGGCTTCGTTCCACTTAATTCCTTCTCTGAGGAGACGGATCCGGGGACATACTTTGATCTTCAAGGTCGTCCCTCTGACAGGGAGTCGTTACGTCCTTCGTCCTCCCGTGGAATCTACATCAAGAACGGCAGGAAATATATCGTCCGTTAAAAATGTGAAAGAAGCAATGAGAGAAAGTGACAACCTGATGGACCGCCGCGGCTTTATCCGAAGGGCGGCTGGAGCGGGGGTGCTTATTGCCACCTCGGCGTTACCCGTCGTGGCCGATGAAGAAACGCCTGCTATTGCTGCCGATGTGTTTCCTAAGCGGGGACAATATGAACGCCTCTCCATCAGCTATGCCGTCGTGGAGATAGGGGCTGAACGGCCATTCTCCGTACTCCATATCTCTGATACACACCTTACTGCAGCCTATGCCCACGAAAACGACAAGAAACAGCAACTTTGCAGCAGTCGTACAACTACCTTCGGCGGGCACCAGGAGGAAGCGCTTCGTGACACATTGGCATGGGCGCGGCAGCATGTGGATTACGTCGTTCACACAGGCGACCTCATCGACTGGCAGAGTGAAGCTAATTTCGATCTCGTCCGAAAGTATTTCGGCGACACCCTTGTGGGTTCAATGGGCAACCACGAATTCAGTACAGACATGTGGCTGAGCGACCCTAAGGAGGAAAAAACCGAAGCGTACAAGGACAATACACGCGAACGCCTTCAGCAGGTCTATCCCTTCGACGTGTGTTTTCAAAGCAAGGTGTTGCATGGCGTGAACTTCATCACGCTTGATAACGTTTATAGCTACGTAACAGAGAAACAGATAGAGTTGTTCATTCGCGAAGTGAAGCGTGGGCTCCCCATCGTGCTTTGCATGCACGTGCCTTTTTTCACACCGCTCATCTGGCGTGCCTCTATGCGGTTTTGGAGAGACAATGGACCGATGACGTACAGCGAGGTGCCTACGGCCACGGGCGATTTCCTCATACAGCAGGAGGATATAGTAACGCGCGACTTCATCCGTTATCTAAAGACTGAACCTCTTTTGCGCTGCATCCTTGCCGGGCATGAGCATATTACCGTCGAGGATCAGTTCTCGCCCACCTGTCGTGAGTATGTTGTGGGCGGTAATTTTCTCTTTTGTGGCAGGGAGGTGCTGTTCTTATGAGGTACGTTGCTTCTTTTTTCCTCTGCCTCCTGTTGCTTCCGATTTCAGCTCAGCAGGTCAACAGCGACTATTGGGCGGCTACGGACGCGCTGGGAAGGCGCGTGGGGACATATAGCGAGCAGCATCCTGAGCGGCAGGTGATACTTTTCTATTGGACGTGGAACGAACGGCATGATCCACCGGGCACGGAGGTGAAAAACATCAGTGAGATTGTCCGTCGCTATCCCGAGGCCATGCAGGATGCTGACCATCAGGCCTGGAAAAACCATCCAGGCTATTTCTGGTGGGAAGAACCTCTTCTGGGCTATTACAAGTCGTACGACCGCTGGGTGCTGCGCAAGCATGCTGAGCTGCTGGCCGATGCCAAGGTAGATGCTGTTTTCTTCGATTGCACCAACGGCTCGTTCACGTGGGACACCTCTACGGACTCGCTCTTGGAAGTTTGGGATCAGGCACAGCGCGACGGCGTCAAGGTGCCGCGTATCGGCTTCCTTTTGCCGTTCGGCTACTCGGATGCTTCGTTGCAGTCGCTTCGTCATCTCTACGACCGTCTTTATAGCAAAGGGCTTTATCAGAATCTTTGGTACTACTGGGAGGGAAAACCCTGCATTATGGCTTATCCTGATAATCTGACGGACAGCCCCACCGACCGTGCCATCCGTGACTTCTTCATCTTCCGTCCCGGGCAACCCGACTATGTGAACGGCCCCGACCCGAATCGCTTGGACCAATGGGGGTGGTTGGAAAACTATCCCCAGCATGGCTATGGCCACACAGCAGACGGACGGCCCGAACTGGTGACGGTAGGCGTAGCGCAGAATGCCTGTCCCGCAACGGGCGGTCATTGTAGCGCCTTTAATCTGCCCGGCTCGTATGCCCGCAGTTTCTCCGTTCGGATGGGTTTTGACCCACGGCCAGAAGGTTATCTCTATGGCTGGAACTTCGACGAGCAATGGAGCCGTGCCTACGAACTCGACCCACAGGCCGTGTTCGTAACGGGATGGAACGAATGGATTGCCGGGCAATGGCTGCCCAGCAGCGGGTGGACGGGCGAGCCGTTTTCGTTTGTCGATGAGTTTGACTGGGATCGCAGCCGCGATCTTGAGCCCGTCCGTGCTTGGGGCGACAGAGGGGATGTCTATTATATGCAGTTCGTCGACAGGGTTCGCCAGTTCAAAGGTACGGATACGCAACCTGCTCCTTCAGCTCCATGCCGCATCCGTATGGGTGACTGGAAGACTTGGGAAGACGTTAGCCCTGTCTATGCGTCCTATCGCGGCAACACCAAGCATCGTCATTCGCAGGGTTGCTGCGGCACTCCCTATGTGAATACCTCGGGGCGTAACGATATAGTAGAGGCTCGCGTAGCCCGTGATGACGAGTACGTTTTTTTCTATGTACGCACCGACTCCGCCCTTACGGCAGCCTCCGATACCCATTGGATGATGCTTTTTATCGATTCTGACCGCGACAAGCAGACAGGCTGGCAAGGATATGACTATGTGGTGAACTACCGTTCTCCGCAGGGGAGAAAGGTGTTCGTCAGCCGCAGCCGACAGAACAAATGGCTCTGGGATGATTGCGGAGTGGGGCAGATGCGGGTTGACGATAATCAGTTGATGATTCGTCTGCCTCGTACTGTGTTAGGATTAAAGGCAGATACCGCTCTCGACTTTGAATTCAAGTGGAGCGATAATATGCAGGATGAGGGCAACATCATGGACTTCTATGTCAATGGCGATGTGGCTCCAGGAGGACGTTTCAACTATGTGTTCTGTGAGGAAAAGTAGTGTTTTTGTCCTGTTTCAGCTACTCTCGCTCAGAGAAATACCAATAGTTTTTTCGTGATCCTGCTCGGAAAAACAAAAAAAAATTTTTTTTTTCGCTCGCTTACTCGTACCTTTGCAGCGTCCAATAAGGAAAGATGCCGGAGTGGACGAACGGACCGCACTCGAAATGCGGCGTACGGGTAACCGTACCGGGGGTTCGAATCCCTCTCTTTCCGCAAATTCTTTTTAATAGCCTCACGACGTGGGGCTATTAGTATATACAGGCTGCGGCTCGGAACGGACGGAGCAGCGAGCGCAAAGCAAACCAGTTTGCTCTGCCGAGTCGCGACGGACGAAAACGTAGTTAAATATCCAAATAAATTTGGTATTTCGCTCGCCTTGCACTATCTTTAAGAGTTTGTCAACTCTTTTATATAGGCTGCGGCTCGGAAATATCCAAATAAATTTGGTATTTCGCTCGCCTTGCACTATCTTTGTCGAAAAATAAAAATATGAGGGTCGGAATAGTACAAATGCAATTGAAAGCGCGAGACGTGCAAGAGAACATCCGCCGTGCCGATGCGCTCATCGATGCTCATCCGGGGGCTGACCTTTATGTGCTGCCCGAGATGTTCAGCACGGGCTTTGATATGGAACCCGACCAATGTGCTGAGCCTGTCGGTGGCCCATCGTTGCAATGGATGATGGCTAAGGCACAGGAAACGGGTGCTGCTCTCTGCGGAAGCGTGGCGACAGCTGTTGAACTGTTCACCTTCACGAACCGCATGTATTTCGTTACTCCCGAGGGAGACGTCAGCGTCTATGACAAGCGCCACCTCTTCTCCTACTCAGGTGAAGACCAGCACTACACGGCGGGCAGCCGTCGTGTGGTGGCCACGTACAAGGGCGTCCGCTTTCTGCTGGAGGTCTGCTACGACCTGCGCTTCCCCGTCTGGAGCCGTTGTCTTGACGATTACGATGTCATCATCTATGTCGCTAACTGGCCCTCGAAAAGGCGTAATGCCTGGGATACGTTGCTCCGCGCCCGTGCTGTGGAGAACCAGGCGTGGGTCATTGGCGTGAACAGGGTGGGAGAGGACCAACTGGACTGCATCTATAACGGCGGCTCTGCCATTGTGGATGCCTATGGACGTACTGCCCAGGAGGCTCCGGATGATGAGGAGACCGTAGTCATGGCCGACATCGACATGCAGAAACTTGCTGAATATCGTGCGAAGTTCCCCTCTCTCGGCGATAGCGACAGGTTCGAGATAATTGATAATCTTTAATTCACAATTCCTAAATCCCCCGACTATGAAAAACAAGTTTGCTTTCCTTCAAATCATTTTCTGCTGTTTAGTATCTTATTCTATATCCGCATCAACCACCATGGACGAAAAGAAAACTCCTCTTGTGCGCATCAGTACCTCGATGGGCGACATTGTCGTGCGCCTTTACGACGACACTCCCATTCACCGTGACAATTTCCTCAAGCTGGCTCGTGAAGGCTTTTACGACGGCACGCTCTTCCATCGCGTCATCAACAAGTTCATGATTCAGGCGGGTGACCCTGAGTCGAAGGGGGCCGCTCCAGGCGTTCGTCTTGGTGCTGGCGATGTGGGCTACACCCTTCCTGCCGAGTTCGTCTATCCCACTCATTTCCACAAGCGTGGTGTGCTGAGTGCTGCCCGTCAGGGGGACCAGGTGAATCCTGAGCGTCGCAGCTCGGGCTGTCAGTTCTACATCGTCACGGGTAATGTCTATACGCCCGGCCAGCTGCAGCAGTTTGGCGAGCGTATGCTCCAGCAACGCGGACAGCAATTGTTTGACGAGCTGGCGCAGCAGCATGCCGATAGCATCCGTGCCATGTATCAGCGTCAGGACCAGGCTGGTTTGCAGAAGCTACAGAATCAGCTGACGGCATTGGTGCAGCATCGCCTGGCTGAGGAATCGAAGTCCGTCTTCAACGACGAGCAGGTGGAAGCCTACACTACTGTGGGCGGCACGCCCCATCTCGACGGCCAGTATACCGTATTCGGCGAGGTTGTCGAGGGCATGAACATTGTCAACGAGATTCAGATGGTGGAAACCGACTCGTCCGACCGTCCCACTGCCGACGTCGTCATCCTCAAGATGACCGTGCTGGAGTAAGTATCAAATTGTTTGTCTGTTTGCTGCCCAGAAGTCGAGGTATTGCCGGGCGACTTTGTGGGCCTCGTGATGCCGCTGGACATAGAGTATGCTCTGTCGGCGCAGTTCGGGAAGCCGCTCGGGATGGAGGATGAGGTCTTCGAGGGCGGCGCGGACGGAGGCTTCTTCGGGTTGGGTGTTGATGATGGGGCGGAGCTCTTGCTCGTCCAATAGCTCGTATTGCTCCTCCTCGCCTCCGCTGACGACAACGATGCCGCGTGCCATAGCCTGCAGGGCATTCATGGCGGGGGTGTAGGAGTAGATTTGGTCGAGCAGGACGTCGCAGCCCTCTAGCCGGCGGACGTACTCGTCGTAGGGGAGATTCTCGGCGGTGACAAGCTCCATGCGGTCAGGGTATTGGGCTTGCAGTTCTTGAGCCACTTTCAGCAGGATGTCCGTGCCCTTCAGGGCGCTGCGTTGGCGCTGGATGCCGATGAAGAAACGAATGGGATGTGACTCGTTGACTTGTTGACCCGTCGACTCGTTGACTTGTTGACTCGTCGACTCGTTGACTTGTTGACTTGTTGACTCGTTGACTTGTTGACTTGTTGACCCGTTGACTTGTTGACCCCTTACGGGCAGGGGAATGAAGGTAGTCTTGGGGGCGAGGGTGGGCACGGTGGCATAGGCAACGTAGTATTCGTAGAGGGCGGCGGCGATGCCGTCGCAGGTCCCGGCAATGTGCTGGCACGAGCGGACCATGCCCTTGTTGTTCAGCCAGCAGTCGATGTTGTGCTGATTCCAGGCGTGCCGGACCTCGTGTGTGGGGGTGTAGAAGTCGCAGTAGCGGAGGGCGCGTCGGACGTAGCTGTTGTGGATGAAGTAGTAGTCGTCGCCGAAGGCGCCGAGGAAGACGCGGCGGTTGTGCCGGCGGAGCCAGTCGTAAAGACGTATGCCGCGCTCGGCCTTCAGCTGGATGAAATGTACGGGGTTGATGAGCTGCACCACATCGTATCCCCGCCAATGGCGCATCTCCCGCATCAGGCGGAGGAGATAGACGAGCGTGTCGAAGAGCCCGGTGCTGCGGCGCACAAGCTTCACGTCGGCGGGATAGCACTTCCATTCGTCGCCGTCGGAGACGATGCGTACGTCGTGCCCGAGGTCACGCAGGGCGCTGGCCAAGGTGTAGTGGAGGTTGCTGTATTCGCCGAGGAGAAGGATTTTCACACGTATGGGGTATTAGGGAATTCAGGACTGAAAACCATGGGTTTCGAGAACGTGTAGCAGGCACCTGCCGTAGCGGCTGACGGAGAGCCGGCGGAAGACCGTATACTTCCAGCCATAGCGGGCTGGGGGCAGGGGGAAGAGTCTGCGGCAGCAGAGGGCTGAGCAGCAGTCGTGGTAGTGCTGGCGCCAGTCACCCTGCCGCAGGGCATGGCGCAGGATGTCGAGGCTGAAGAAGCATATCTTGCGGTCGAGACCCTTGTGGGGCTGAGGCTCGGACTGGGCCAGGCTGATGATGCCGTCAAGTGCGTCAAAGCGGGCACGAAACAGCTCGTCGGTATGCTCCTTGCTGGGACGATGGACGGTTGAGTCGGGACGTTGCACATAGATGTAGCCCACCGCAGGGGTGACGGCCAGCGAGCCCGAGCGCCAGACGAGGCGGGTGACGAATTCCTCGTCCTCGATGAACGTGTTCTCCGCAAACCAGAGCGGGGGGGGCTCCAGCAGCGTGCGGCGGAAGCAGAGCGTGCAGGGGCTGCCGAAGACGGTGTGGCCCTCCATGTAGGCCTTGCCGGAAGGGAATATGCGCTCCCCGTTCGCCCGTGTGGGGGAGGACCGTCGTCCCTTGCGGGAGGCGTTGGGAGCCTCTTCCCTGAAGCCGAAGATGAGGATGTCGAGGGCATTCTTGTCCATGACGTCGAGGAGCGGTGCGGCGGTGTGGGGCGGCAGGTAGTCGTCGGCATCGACAAAGCGGATGTAGTCGCCCGTTGCCTGACGGATGCCGAGGTTGCGGGCTGCCCCCTGGCGGGCATGGGGCTGGCGCATGAAGCGGACGTTCATCGTCTGCTCAAACTCGCGCACTATCGGCTCGGGGCTGACGTCCGACTCATCGTCCACCACCACCACCTCATACGCTTCGCGGCAGAGGCCCTGCTCTGTCAGGGACGTCAGGCAGCGGCGGATGTCCTCTGGAGGGAGGTTATAGGTGGGGATGATGTAGGAAAGCTTCATAGCTTGGGTGCGCGGAGTACGCGTAGGCGGACGACAAGGCGGTCGAGCGTGGCGATGCGGCTGAGGTGGCGGTTGTAGTCCGCACGGTTGCAGTCGCGGCAGCGGCCCATATCGACGAGGCGGTTCTGACAGGCACGCCGCAGTGGTCCCAGGTGATGCGCCAGGGCGGGCATTTTCTGACATTCGTTCAGCAGGGCCTGGCTGTTGAGGTAGAGCTGCCGGCAGCCGGCGTAGTGGTAGGTGTTGCTGATGGAGTCGCGGCGCGACAGGTAGTGGTAGCACCCCTTGGCGGAGTAGAATATGCCGCGGCAGTCGCGCACGATGGACGGCATGACGGCCGTGTCCTCAAACACCTGCCCCACGGGGAAGCGTCGTCCGCGCCAAAGGCAGGCGCGATAGAGCTTGTTGCAGGCATAGCAATGCTCGTAGCCGGCGCGGATAATCCAGTCGTTGAAGACCGCCTTCGTCACCTGCTGGGGGCTGAAGTCGAGCAGCCGTTCGCGTGCCGAGCCCTCGTATTCGCGGATGGGAAACTCCACCATGTCCACGTCGGGGTAGATGGTCAGGAATTTCAGGTTGTCGCCCCATGTGCCGCTGCCCACGCGGTCGTCGGCGTCGAGGAAGGTGATGACGTCGCCCGTGGCCAGGTCGAGCCCCACGTTCCGTGCGCTGCTGAGTCCGCGGTTCTTCTGATGGACGACGCGTGCCACCTCGGGATGGTCCCGCACAAAGCGGTCGCACACCTCGCCGCTTCCGTCGGTGGAGCCGTCGTCAATCAGCAGCAGCTCAAGGTCGTCCACGCGCTGGTTGAAGGCGCTTTTCAGGCATTCGTCCAGCCAGGGCTGGGCGTTATAGACGGGGATGATGACACTTAATTTCACGGCTCTTGTTGAAAACTACGTGACAAAAGTAATACTTTTTTCAGAAAAAAGCAAAATGAAGATTGAAAAGTGAAAAAAAGGGTGAGGGCGCAGTTGTTTTTTCATTTTCATTTTTCATTTTCTTTTTTTCATTGGAGCAGGGTGCGGTGATACCGCGCCGCGGGGGTTGGCACATCCCACTACTTGATACGTTACAGGCATAGGGCTGTTGGTTTTAGAGGGTTAGACAATCGGGTTAACAACTCACAGTGAATTCACGGTGCAAAGGTAGTCAAAAAAACCAACTCTGAAAACTTTTTTCGGTTCTTTTTCTTAAAAACCCGATTTTTTTAAGATAAAATACGCGGTGATGTGGTGATGCGGTGATGTGGTGATGTGGTGATGTGGTGATATGGTGATGTGGTGATGTGGTGATGTGGTGATGTAGCTATCGCACGCGCGGTATCTACTATATATATGGAAATGTTTATATATATTATATATATAATATATTATCTAATTCTCTTTCCA
>JAFXXQ010000009.1 GCA_017542145.1 Bacteroidaceae bacterium
TCCTTACGAGTTTGAATATAATGAATAATTTGATTACCTTTGTACTCAGTTTTGGTACATTCTTGGTGACGGACACCAAATGCATGATACAGATAGCTGGGATTCATATAACTATACTTTAGTTAGGGGTAACCAAAGGTCGTGATAAAATCTTAGCTATCTCTCTCTTCGTTCATTTTTATTACTAGCCAACTACGCATTTGTCGGATGAACCAACGTTATGAGCGTAGTCCAAAGGGCTGTGCACACAGCCCTTTGGACTGAGCGCACAACGCACTACGTGGGCAACACGACGTTTGACGTTTGGTAATGGAGAATTGTTGGCTGCGTTTAATCCCCCTGCGGGGCTTTTAGATAGGGTTCACCTCGAAAAAGTCAAATATAATTTGCTTTTTCGCTCGGTTCACCCTATCTTTGCACGTTATTGTGGATTTAAGGATTGAAGTATGATACGATTCGAAACTATCAACGAGGCAGGGGGGACAGCTCGCCGAGATGCTCGGGCGTGAGAATATTCCTTTTGAGGACGAGGCCATCGTCTTCATTGGGGCGCTCGTCATCATGCAGGCCACTAGCCCCCGCGCCATAGCACTATCCAGGCAAAGTACACCATAACACTAGCGCCCCCCCGCATAATACCAATAAAAATGAAATGCCATATTACGACATTCTTCCTACTCGTAACGTTATTTATCCCCAGCATGATAGGTTGGCAATCGTCATGCCATGACTTCGACATTACGGGGGCATGGATGCTAATCAGTTTGACTGATCAGGACGGCAATGTGGAAGAAATGAATTTTGGCTACTACACCCGCTGCAAAATCTACGACTCCGATAGTATCTACTATAGCATAGAGCTCAAGGCGTCGGGCGACGAGACGATAGTGATTCCTCACGAACTCGCTCACTATACGTTATGCGTTACGCCGGATGACACACTCTATATCGAAAACGGTCGCGTGACGCAGTTCCAGATTATTGACGACTCGACCATGACCACCGTCTGGGATGGATACATAGAGACGATGAGGCGTTCGAAAACCATTACGGAGAGCCGTAAGAAGGAGATACGCGACATTGTGAGTAACTATCAAAATGAAAAAGGTGAAACCCTTCGCGCATTCATACTATCCACCAGCGAGCGGGAGCTGAAAAGCACCATCAAAACCTATCATTATTTCCTTATCATCCTCTTGCTCTTTGTACTGCTCATTGCCAGTTTCATGGCGGGCATCCTACGGCGCAAGCGCGAAGCCGAACGCAATCTACAGGCTATTAAGGAAGAGATGAACAATCGTCCGACCCTTGTGACAAATGCTATTCAACAGGTGGAGCACGACTTTTTCCACTCCGACTATTACCTTGCTTTGCAGTCCCGTATAGCTGCAGGTGAAAACATGAGCAATGAAGACTGGCACGAAATGGAACGACAACTGGGTGGCGTTTATTCTGGATTCAGTCGCAAGCTCCGCTCTCTTTATGATTTCTCTGACACCGAGTTCCATGTCTGCTTGCTCTTGAAACTCCGCGCAACGAATAAAGACATTGCCGCCGTCATCAAACGTGCCCCCGACAGCGTTTCCAGCATCCGCAATCGCCTCCACAAAAAGGTGCTCGGCCCTGACGGAGGAGCGAGGGAATGGGATGAATTTATCCTTTCGTTGTAGTTTTGTCAGTTGTTTGCATTTCGCGCAAGGTTGCTTGCAAATTCATAAATGCACTTGCAAGGTTTTTGCAAGGTTCATTTTATGGCTATTTAGGGGGATAGTCGTAACTTTGCACTACCAAAACGATGGAATTGTAAACCTCAAATGCGAAAAAGTATGTGCAGAAAAACAAAACTTATCCTTTTCACGGCTTTCCTTATGCTGCTCGGCAGCTGTCAGCCAAAAGACGAGAAAACAATCAAAGTGTTCGACCGGCCCGCATTCCGCTCATCAAATAGCAATAGTCTATGCCCGGTAAAAGTGGAGTTGTCAAAGAAATCAACCATTGTACACTTCCACATCGCCTGTGCCCACCAGCGCGATTGGAGCATGGAAGGTGCGCTACTTGAATGTGACGGGCAGCAAATAGCCTTCAAGACGGGACGCATCATCACGCATAAAGATGGGAAAATAATGGCTGATGATGTGTTTGAAATAGGCAAAAAGTATGAGCAGAACGAGCAGCAGGACTCTGTCATCCTCATCTTTGACCCTTTGCCCAAAGGAGCAAAGACCTTTGACTATATCGAAAGCGGACTTGAAGGAGGTTGGCAGATTCGGGGCATACGAATGGACGGACAGTTGTACCCCTTCATCTTCAATGCCTATCAACCTCCGACGGATGACGGGCAGCCGCTGAAGCCTCTTACGCCGACCTACGGCAAGGCCACAGCTGTTGTGACCGTACATGGTGGAGAGGCTTTAACATATTTTGGGCCACCTGCCCAAGACCCCATCACGGGCGAATTTGAGGCCGAGACGCAAAGGGGAGATTCCGTCACCGCCTTCTGCCATCCTGCTTACCTGCCTATGCGAGTTACATGGATTGGACCTGATATCGATCCGAGTGGAGGTTACGGACAATTCCCCTTGCTGCACATCCCCGGCGAGACGCTGACCCTGAATGTGGATGCCGCAGCGTGCACAGAACGCAGCTTCGGTTGCAAGGGCGTGGTGGGTCGCCACGACTGCTATCGGTTAGGTGGCTCACTTGCAGACTTGAATCAAGTGATATTGGAAAACCAAGCATTGGCGGGCGTACAAACAAAAGAGGTGCCCGAATACCAGGGCGGCGAGAATTTTACGGAGTGGAGCGAACGACTATGGCAGAGTATTGACACGCTAAGGCAGAGCATGTGCGGGCGCACCGACTATACCCGTCGGCAACGAGATTTCGCAAACCTGTTGGCCGACCGTGCCTATCTTAATATCCGCCATAGCTATGAACTGGCTGTGGGCTACAAAATGCGGACGTTGGGACTGGATGCCGACAGCGCGATTGCCCATTTGAAAGCCACCTATACCTTAAAGGATCCACACGCCTGCGATCTGCATCTTTTCCGTGATGGAACAACCTACTACGCTACCACCAGCACAGACTTTCTCCCCTATCTCCGCGCCAATGGCCTCAATCACGGTGAGGTGTATGATTTCTTGTCCGCCTTTGACGAAGCAATCGCCCTTGGGAAGAAAATGAGAAACGCCGAGGTACAGAGCGAAAACGCCATTGCCCGCATACATCCCTACTTCCAGCCTGTGCTGCGAGCCTTCAACGACAGCACCCGCATGTTGTTGGAACGCTTGCAGATGGAGGCAAAAAATCGTGAGATGCCTACGCCCAACGTACCTGCCGAACAGTTCCTTCAGACCATTGTCGGCCAGCATTCTGGAAAGGCTGTCTTTTTCGACCTTTGGGCCACGTGGTGCGGCCCTTGTATGAGGGGTATTCAGGCAATGGAGCCGCTGAAGGAGGAATTGAAGGAAAAGGATGTCGTGTTTATCTATCTTACCAACGAGAGCAGTCCTTTGAACGAATGGAGCGAACAGGTTCTCCGCGTGCCCGGTTTGCATTACCGTATCCCCAGCTCCCTATGGAACCAGATTCCAAACTTGGATGGCATTCCACAATACTACCTCTACGACCGTCAGGGCAACCGTGTCTGGGAACAGACAGGTTTTAGCGATAAGATTCTGAAGACCATCAGGCAGGAAATCCAAATGGTTTTTAAAAATAGAGTTTGATTATACGATATATATCAGCTGTATATCAGGGACAGGCTCTTTGATTTATCGTATCATTTGCCTTTTTCCTGCGATTCTACGGTATAAAATGTAGTTTTTCAAAGGGGTATCTGTGGCAAACGGTCTGAATGATAAAGCGTTGTTCCGCATTACCGACACCCCCGATACCTGTTTGAATAAACTTCCTTTTTCCCCTTTCTTTCCGAACAAAAAGGCCTTCTTACATTCCAGAAAGGCCTTCCTGCACATTAGAAAGGCCTTCTGCGGGGTTAATTGCTCCTTTGTACGGGTCGGCTTCTGTTCCCACAGAATAAGCTTCTGTTTTGTCAGATGCTTGGGCTGAGCGCTCAACGCACTACGTTGGCAACACGACGTTTGATAATGGGGAATTGATAATGGAGAATGGGTAATTGAGGGCTGCGGCTCGGATAATTGCAAATAAATTTGCTTTTTCGCTCGGTTCACCCTATCTTTGCACGTTATTGTGGATTTAAGGATTGAAGTATGATACGATTCGAAACCATCAACGAGACAGGGGAGCAGCTCGCCGAAATGCTCGGGCGTGAGAATATTCCTTTTGAGGGAGAGGCCATCGTCTTTATTGGGGCGCTGGGCATCTGCGTCAGGCGCATACAGTCGCTCATCCACGACAAGGCTACCGACCCTGCCGTGGTGTGTGTGGATACGACGGGGCGCTACGTCATCCCTGTGCTGAGCGGACATATTGGGGGCGCCAACGAGCTGGCGCGACAGATAGCACGGGTGACGGGCGGCGAGGCTGTCATCACCACGCAGAGTGACCTGAAGGGCCTCTGGGCACTTGACACGCTGGGGCGCGACTTCGGCTGGGGCGTCATGAAGCTCTCGCGTACGGAGATGAATCACGCCATTGCCACGTTTGTCGATGAGCAACGGGCGGCATTGGTCGTTGAATGGGACGACCGGGGCACGCGTCATCTTGCCGAAACCTGTCCCCCGCATGTACGTCTGTTCACAAGCTATGCCGACTATCAGGCTGCTGTGGCAGCAGGTGAATCGTTTGCTCTGCTGCTGCTGGTTTCGCCCCATTATTACGATACCCGGACGGAACAAAAAGTTATTCAATACTATCCCCGTGTGCTTCGGTTGGGCGTGGGGTGCCAGCGCGGCACGTCGGCTGAAGCGGCAGAGAAGCTGTTGGACAAGGTTCGCCGTCTTGGCTATGCGCCGGAAGCTATCGGGGTGATAGCTACGATAGTGCTGAAGAAGGACGAACCGCTTGTCCGTGAGCTTTGCCAAAAACTGCCTTGGGCTTCAGCAGCCATTTATACATCGGAAGAGTTGGCTCGCGTAGCCGTTCCTAATCCCAGCGAGCGAGTGCTGGCCGAGGTGGGATGCGCCAGCGTGGCTGAGGCTGCGGCAGCGGTACAGGGGACGTTGGTTGTAGAGAAACAGAAGGGCAGTCTCGACGGATGCCACTATACGTTTGCTGTGGCGACCAAAACCAAAGGTCATATAGAGATTGTCGGCGCAGGGCCCGGCGACCCCGAACTGGTGAGCGTACGCGGACGGAGGTTTCTGGAACAGGCCGACCTTATCCTCTATGCCGGCAGCCTGGTGCCCCGTGCCCTTACGGCATGTGCCAAACAAGGCGCCACAGTCAGGAGCAGCGCAGGCATGACCCTCGACGAGCAGTTCAGCCTCATGAAAGCCCATTACGACCAAGGTCACCTGGTCGTTCGCCTCCACACGGGCGACCCCTGCATCTACGGAGCTATTGACGAGCAGATGGCCCTCTTCGACCGTCATGACATGGACTATCACATCACCCCCGGCATCAGCAGCTTCCTCGCTGCTGCCGCCGAGCTACGCAGCCAGCTGACTTTGCCAGGACGCACGCAGACCATCATCCTTACCCGAGGTGAGGGACGCACACCTGTGCCCGAACGCGAACGCCTCAGCGAGCTGGCCCGTCATGGTGCTACGCTCTGCATCTTCCTCTCCGCAGGACTGGCTCAGCAAGTACAGGACGAACTGCTTGCTGGAGGCTATCCCGATGATACGCCCGTGGCAGCCTGCTACCGCCTGACGTGGCCCGACCAGCGCATCTATCGCGGAGAACTGAAAGACCTGGCACGCATCGTCAGCGATAACAACCTGACGCTGACCACCATGATTGTCGTAGGCGAAGCCATCGGCAACCGCGAAGGGCACAGCCTGCTGTATGACCCCCAGTTCTCACATCTATACCGGCTAAAGAATTAAAATGTTGCTGATATTCGGTGGAACAACGGAGGGCCGTATGGCTGTGGACGTCTGCGAACAGGGGGCGGCAACCTTCTATTACTCCACGAAAGGCGACAGTCAGCAGGTGACGTTGCATCATGGCGTAAGAATTACCGGAGCCATGACAACGGACGATATAAGGCGATTTTGCCACGAGCACGACATCCGTTTGATTGTCGATGCAGCCCACCCGTTTGCCGAAGGCCTCCACCGGGCTGTGGCTGACGCGGGCCTGCCCGTTGTCCGATTAGAAACAAGGGTTAGAGGTGAAAAAAACGCCCCTGACCTTACACTTTGTAGCGATTTTGACGATGCTGTCCGCCGACTGTGCCACGACCGTCCGAAGCGTCTGCTTGCCTTAACAGGGGTGAACAGCCTGTCGCGTCTGGCCGGGTATTGGCGTGGAGGTGGTGACATGGTGGCGCGAATCCTTCGTCGGCAGGAGAGCCTGCAGAAGGCCTTGGCCGAAGGGTTTCCCGAGGAGAAACTGGTTTATTATGAGCCGGAGCACACCTTGCCCACGGTCGAAGAAGAACGTGCGCTGATGGAACGGGTGGAATGCGATGCCATCATCACCAAACAGAGTGGCGAGGAAGGGGGTTTTCCGGCCAAGGTGGAGGCAGCACAGGCATTAGGGCTGAAAATATATGTTGTAAAACCGCCCTCACTCCCCGCAGAGTGGACATATGTGACGGGGCGTCATACCCTCCGCCGGGCGATAGAGCGGCTTGTACCTGGTTTCTTCCTTCTTGCCACAGGACTAACCACAGGAACGTGTGCAACAGCAGCCGTGAAGGCAGCCCTGTTTTCGTTGTCGGCTGCTACCGATATCACAGCGGTTTCTGTTGAGTTGCCTGACGGAGAGGAGGTGGAGGTTCCTGTAAGCATCCGCACCCGTGGTGTGGCAGCGGTAGTAAAGGACGAGAGCGATGACCCCGATGTCACCCGTGGATGCACCATAGTGGCACAAGTGGCGACACGGAGAACGACGGGAGGAGAGCGGGGCGTCGTCCGTTTCCTACAGGGAACAGGTGTAGGCCGCGTGACATTGCCCGGATTGGGCATTCCCGTTGGTGAGCCTGCCATTAACGCTACGCCACGCCGAATGATAGAGTATGAGGTGAGGGCCATCACGCACGACGATGTCGACATCACCCTTAGTGTGGAAGGAGGCGAGGAATTAGCCCGCCGTACCTTCAATTCCCGTGTGGGAGTGGTGGACGGCATCAGCATCATCGGCACGTCGGGCATAGTCCATCCGCTCAGCCACGAGGCCTTTGTGGAGAGCATCGGACGTGAGTTAGAGGTGGCTGTGGCTATGGGGCAGACGGCAATCGGGCTGGCGACGGGCAAAGCTGGCGAAGATACGCTCTACCGTTACGAGGAAGGGCTGAGGGTGGTGCTCTGCGGAAATCTTATTGGCGAAGCCTTGGCACGTGCCCACGCGCTGGGCTTTGGGCGGGTGGTGCTCGCTATTGGTATCGGTAAGGCTGTGAAACTCGCGGAAGGGCATCTTGACACTCATTCGCATAAGGTCGTCATGAATAAGGAATTCATCAGTCAGGTTGCTCGTGAGACAGCAGGCGATGAGGCTGCCGAGGCTGTGGCACACATCACATTGGCACGCGAGCTATGGGACGTGATGCCCGAGTCGTTCTTTGCGCGGATTCAGATGTTATGCCTTGCTCATTGCCGTACCGTATTCCCTACAGGAAAGTTAGAGATAGTATGGGTGAAAAAAGAAAAATGAAAATGAAGAATAACAGGGGTAAGATGAAACGTGGAGCCATGACGGGACTGGTGATCAGCATTCCGCTACTGGCGTTGCTGAACTTGACCGTAGGGTCGGTAGCCATACCGCTAAGTGAGGTCCTTCAGATTCTCTTCGGGCATGGCCCGGCGTCCGAAGTGTGGCAGAACATCGTGTTAGGCACTCGCCTGCCCCAGACGCTTACGGCCATTGCCTGCGGAGCGGGGTTGGCCGTGGCAGGACTGGAGATGCAGACCGTGTTCCACAACCCGCTGGCAGGACCTTCGGTGCTGGGCATCAGTAGCGCAGCCAGTCTGGGCGTCGCCATGGTGGTGCTGCTGAACGGCTGGATAGGCGGCGGGGTGCTGACACGGTTCGGGCTGGTGGGTAATGCGGCGTTGACGATAGCTGCCATCTGCGGGGCGCTGGCTGTCATGGCGATTATCATGTGGCTGGCAAAACGCGTCGAGGGTGGGGCTACGCTACTTATTGTGGGTGTCCTCATCGGGTATATCGCCACGGCCATCATCGGGGTGATGAAGTATTTCTCAAGCGAGGAGGACATCCGTGCCTACGTCATCTGGGGGCTTGGGTCGTTTGCACGCGTCACAGGCGGACAGGTGGAGGTGTTTACGGGGCTGATGGCTGTGTTGCTGCCGCTGACGATGTTGCTGGCAAAGCCGCTGAACATCCTGCTGCTCGGCGAGCAGTATGCCACCAATCTGGGTCTCGACATCCGCCGGGCACGAATGCTGATTATCTGTAGTGCAGGCACGCTGACGGCTGTTGTGACGGCCTACTGCGGCCCCATCATGTTCCTCGGGCTGGCCGTTCCGCACATCTGCCGCGGGCTGATGGGCACAGAGGACCATCGGGTGCTGCTGCCTGCCACGCTCTTTGCGGGGGCGTCGCTGGCCTTGCTCTGTAACCTGATCAGCCGTCTGCCAGGCATGGAGGGCGCTCTGCCCATCAACTCGGTGACGGCGCTCATCGGTGCTCCTGTGGCGCTATGGGTATTATTGAAGAAAAAAAGATGACGAAGTCAAATGAAAAAGCGAATCATATTGGTAACAGGAGGACAGCGCTCGGGAAAGAGCCTGTTTGCTGAGCGGATGGCAAAGTCGCTCTCAGCCAGCCCTGTGTATATGGCGACGGCCCATGTCGAGGATGAGGAATTCCGCGAGCGGGTGCGCATCCATCAAGAGCGGCGTGGTCCAGAATGGACAACGATTGAGGAGGAGAAATACCTCAGCCGTCATACGGTGGAGGGGCGTGTGGTGCTGGTGGACTGCTGCACGCTGTGGCTGACGAACTTTTTTTCAGAAGCCTCACCTCTATCCCTGATAGAAGCTGAGTTTGACCGTCTGACGGCACAGGAAGCCACGTTCATCTTCGTCACGGGCGAGATAGGGCTGGGCGGCACGAGTGCCAATGAGGTGCAACGGCGGTTCACCGATTTGCTGGGAGCCTTCAATCAGTATGTGGCACAACGGGCCGACGAGGTTTACTTGCTCGTCTCGGGCCTTTCGATTAAACTCAAAGGATGATAGATGTTTTATGATAGTTCCTACAGATAAACAGATGATTCCTGTCATTCAGGAGAAGATAGACAACCTGAGCAAGCCGAAAGGCTCGCTGGGACGGTTGGAGTCGCTGGCGGTACAGATGGCGTTGATTCAGCAGACGCTCCATCCCCAGCTGATGCATCCCTGCCACATCCTTTTCGGAGGCGACCATGGCATAGAGCGCGAAGGGGTGACCTGCACGCCCCGCGAGGTGACGGCTCAGCAGATGATGAACTATGCCGGGGGAGGAGGTGCCGTCGGGATGTTCTGCCGCCAGCATGGGTTTACGCTGCGGGTGGTGGATGCAGGGGTTGACTATGACTTCGACCTGGAGCGCTATCCCCGCATCATCGACCGTAAGATTGCCCATGGCACACGTGATTTCCTCTACGAGCCCGCCATGAGTGCCGATGAGTGGCATCGGGCGCTGGCTGTGGGGGCCGAGCAGGTGGACGGATGTGCCGACGAAGGGGCAAACGTCATTTGCCTGGGCGAGATGGGGGCTGGCAACACCTCGCCTTCAAGCATCCTGATGCACTTGCTGCTGGACATCCCTCTGCCGGACTGCGTGGGGGCTGGAAGCGGATTGGATGCCCCTGGCGTCCGTCATAAGCTGGAGGTGCTGACAGCAGCGGTAGAAAGATACAAAAAGTTAGGCGCCTTCGGCGCAATGGATAATTATCCATTGTCAATTATCCATTATCCATTACCCATTGCGCCAAAGGCGCATGAGGTGGCTCGCTACTTTGCCGGTTTTGAGATGGCAGCTGCCGTCGGGGCTATGCTGAGGGCTGCAGAGCGAAGGATGGTGGTGATGGTGGATGGCTTCATCATGACAGCCTGCATGTTAGTAGCCTCGCGTCTGGACAGTGCCGTGTTGGACTATGCCGTCTTCGGCCACCAGGGCGACGAGGGAGGCCATCGGCTGATGCTGGACGCCATGGGAGCCGAGCCTTTGCTTCATCTCGGGATGAGGCTGGGCGAGGGGACAGGGGCACTGTGTGCCTATCCCATCGTGGAGAGCGCCGTGAGAATGTTGAACGATATGGACAGCTTCGACCATGCACACATCACCAAGTATTTTTGAGCGCATCCAGGCAGCCCTGACATTCTTCACCCGTCTGCCTCTGGGCAGCCCGAAGGTGAGTGCTGAAGCCTATCGGCATGTCGTCCCTCTCTGGCCGCTGATGGGCTGGCTGACAGGAGGGCTGATGGCAGGCATCTATGTACTTTCGCGACTTGCGGGGCTGGATGCCGGAGTAGCCGTCGTGCTGGCTTTGGCGGGCAGGGTGATGCTCACAGGAGCCCTGCACGAGGATGGGCTGGCGGACTTCTGCGATGGCTTTGGAGGACGTGACAGGAGCCGCACGCTGGAGATCATGAAAGATTCGCACATAGGCACCTACGGCGTGTTAGGCTTGGTCATTTACTTCCTGCTCATCAGCCGTCTGCTGACGGCGTTGGTGCAAGGCGGGATGTCACCCCTGATGTTCATCGCGGTTGACGCCGTCTGCAAGTTCCTCAGCTCGACGATAATCTGGTTCTTGCCCTATGTGCGGCGTGAAGAGGAGGCAAAGAACAGGCTGATTTATGCCCATACGACTGCGGGCGAGAAACTGCTCAGCCTCGTCCTCGGCTTCCTTCCCATCGTCCTAATCCTCACCCTAACCCCTCACCCCTCACCCCTAATTTCTAATTCCTCATTCCTAATTCCTAATTCTACCCCCTCACCCCTAACCCTATTACTGTCGTTCTGCGCTTCGGCGCTATGTTGTGCGGGGTTGTTTGGCCTCATGCATCGCCGGTTGGGTGGATATACGGGTGATTGTTGCGGAGCCACCTTCCTTCTGACGGAACTGACGTTCTATTTCATGCTGAGTTGCCTGCTATGAATCCGAGATATGTAATAGCTGCGCCGTCGTCGGGAAGTGGGAAGACCACCTTCACCATGGGACTGCTGCGTGCCCTGACTGACCGTGGACTGCACGTCCAGCCTTACAAGTGCGGCCCTGACTATATCGACACGATCTTCCACCAAATGGCATCGGGCAGGGAGAGTGTCAATCTGGATACCTTCATGGCCTCGCCCGAGCATGTGAAGCAGCTGTTCGAGCACTATTCAGCCCAGGCGGATGCCTGTGTGGTGGAAGGGGCTATGGGGCTGTACGACGGATACGAAAAAAGTCGTGGAAGTGCAGCTGAGATAGCCCGCCTGCTGGGTCTGCCCATGGTGCTGGTTGTGGATGCAAAGTCGATGGGCTATAGCGTGGCGGCCCTGCTGCATGGCATCAAGACGTTCAAGCCCATAAACCTCGCAGGGGTGGTGTTCAACCGAGTAGGCTCAGAGAGCCACTATCGCCATCTGCTGGCTGCTTGTGAAGACGTGGGGGTGCAGAGCCTTGGCTACCTGCCAAATAATCCCGAGTTGCGTATGCCCAGCCGTCATCTTGGACTTTCCCTCTCAGGACGGGAAGAAATAGAGCGCTTCATTTGCCTCGCCGCGGGAGAGGTCGCAGAACATGTGGACGTGGAAAGGCTCATGGAGAAGGTTCAGCGTTCAGACTGCCAGACGAATAGACTGACAGATAAATCAAGACTATCAGACTATCAGACTAACAGACTGGCAGATAATAGCCCTCGGGCAGAGCCACCTACAGAACATTCATCTGTTAGTCTAGAAGTCTGTAAGTCTGATAGTCTATCAAATGAAGTCTGTCCGTCTAAAAGAATTGCTGTAGCTCGGGATGAGGCTTTTAACTTCACCTACCGCGCCAACATCGATTCCCTGCGGGCGATGGGAGAAGTGACGTTCTTCTCCCCACTTAATGACAGTTCGTTGCCTCCCTGCGACTTGCTCTATCTTCCAGGAGGCTATCCCGAACTCTTTGCCTCGGAATTAGCGGCGAATAGCGGCATGCGCCGTAGCATCAAGGCCTATGCCGAGCAGGGAGGAAGGGTGATAGCAGAGTGTGGCGGTTTCATGTACCTCTGTTCAGCCATCGACGGCGTCGAGATGTGTGGTGTCCTCCCTTTCAAGGCCACCATGGAAGGAGCCCGGCTGCATCTGGGCTATAGGCAGATAACGCTGGACGGCATATCCCTCCGTGGGCATGAGTTCCATTATTCGACGGTGCATGAAGGTGCCCTGCCCAACCATGTGAAGGCGATAAAAGGCCAATGTTCTGCCTTAGGAAAACCCGTTGATACACCGGTCTATCGCTATAAGAATGTCCTTGCCGGCTATACCCATTGGTATTGGGCAGAGACAGGAATAGAGACATGGCTGAATATGAACTCCAAATCGTAAATCGACAAATCGTAAATAATAATGGCTTTTCATCCATTGATGCTGGTTGGTACGGGAAGCGACGTAGGCAAGAGTGTGCTCTGTACGGCGCTCTGCCGCATATTCCTGCAGGACGGCTATCACCCAGCCCCCTTCAAGGCACAGAACATGGCACTCAACTCCTTTGCCACACCCGACGGCAGGGAGATAGGCCGAGCACAGGCGGTGCAGGCTGAGGCATGTGGTCTGCCCCCTCACACCGATATGAATCCGCTGCTGCTGAAGCCTAACTCAGAGCATACCACCCAGGTGGTGCTGAACGGACGTCCCATTGGCAACCGCTCTGCCTATGACTATTTCCGCAGGGAGGGCAGGGGAGAGCTGCGCGAGGCTGTCCATGCAGCGTTTGACCGACTGCAGGCGCTCTACAACCCCATCGTCATGGAGGGGGCAGGGAGCGTGTCGGAACTCAATCTGCGCGACTCAGACCTGGTGAACATGCCCATGGCCCGTTATGCAGATGCCGACGTGGTGCTGGTGGCTGACATTGACCGCGGAGGTGTCTTTGCTTCATGCTACGGCAGCGTGATGCTCCAGACACCTGAGGACAGACGGCGCATCAAGGGAATCATCGTCAATAAGTTCCGTGGCGACCTGCGTCTCTTTGACGAGGGACGACGTTTGCTAGAACAGACGTGTGGCGTGCCTGTGCTGGGGGTGGTGCCCATGCTGAGCGACCTTGCCATCGACGAAGAGGACAGCGTCAGCCTCGAACAGAAGCGACGTTCACTGGCCACAGGCAAAATCAACGTGGCGGTGGTGCTGCTGAGGCATATAAGCAACTTCACCGACTTTGATGTGCTGGAGCGCGACGAACGGGTAAACCTCTTTTATACCACCAGTGCCGATGACGTCGGTCAGGCTGATGTCATCATCCTTCCGGGGACGAAGAGCACGCTGGATGACCTCTATCATCTGCGGCGCAGTGGACTGGCAAGGGCTATTGTCCAGGCGCATAAGGCAGGGAAAACGGTTGTCGGCATCTGTGGGGGGTTCCAGATGCTGGGGCAGACGGTGGAAGACCCCGAGGGCATAGAAGGGGAGATACGCTCCTTGCCCGGGCTGGGGCTGCTGGACGTCCACACCACGTTGACGCCCGAGAAAACCACCCGCCAGGTGACGTTTGAGTGGAACGGCACTACCTGTCAGGGCTATGAGATTCATCAGGGTGTGAGCGATGCGGAGACCATGGTGGTCGAGCAGGAGGGGGTGATGGGCACCTACGTCCACGGCTTTCTTGACAACCGTGCTGTCATAGACCATCTGCTTTGCAACACGACCCCCACAGCCCCCGCCACGGAGTCATTGGCTGCGTTCAAGGAGCAGCAGTACGACCGGCTGGCCAGTCATGTGAGGCAGTATGTGGATATTCCGAAACTCTATCAGATCATGAGCCATGATTGACGGACACGGTGACGATGGTTTCCGCTATGGGAACATCCGGCTGGACTTCAGCTCGAATGTCTATGCCCAGTTCTCCCACCAGGAGCTGCTGTCGTGGCTGGCAGGGCGGCTTGGGGGCTTCGGGCACTATCCGGAACCAGCTCCCCGTGAACTGGAAGCTGCGCTGGCGGCACAAATGGGGGTCCAGCCTGACGAGGTGGTGGTGACCAATGGAGCTACGGAGGCCATCTACCTGACGGCACTTGCCATGCGACGGAGCAGGACAGCCATCCTGGTGCCGACCTTTACTGAATATGCCGATGCCTGCCGGCTGCATGAACATAGGGTTACGTTTATCCGCAGCTTGGACGACATCCCCGAGGGGACCGACATGGTGTGGATGTGCAATCCGAATAACCCTACGGGTACAGTCCTTCCCCGCGAAAAGCTGCTGGACTGCTTTGCCCGCCACAGCCATATCCTGTTTGTAGTTGATGCCAGCTACGCCCCGTTCACCTTCGAGCCACTCCCGTCGCCTGCTGAGGCATGCCGGTTGCCCAACGTTGTGATGATTCACTCCATGACGAAGGAGTTTGCCATTCCAGGACTGCGATTGGGCTATCTGACCGCCTGCCAGAGGCTGACGGAGCTGATAGGACGTGGGCGTATGCCCTGGTCAGTAAACAGCGTGGCACAAGAGGCAGGGCTATGGCTGACGGCTCATCGGAAAAAATACCTTGTTCTGTTGGAAGAACTGATACAAGAGCGCAGACGTGTGGCCCATGCCCTGGAATCACTGGGGGTCTATGATGCTCTGCCGTCAGACACACACATCCTGCTTTGCCGCCTCCATCAAGGTACCGCCGCAGACCTGAAGGACTATCTTGCCCGACAGCATGGCATCCTCATACGCGATGCCTCTAACTTCGAGGGCCTTGACCATCGTTATTTCCGTATAGCCGTGCAGTCACAAGCAGAGAACGATGAGCTGATAGCATGTATTCGTGAATGGTCAAATAGAACGATGAATTATGAACTATGAACTGACCATCGCGTTAGTCCTCGGGTGGCTGCTTGATTTTGTTTTTGGTGACCCGGAGCGTTTGCCACATCCGGTTTTGGGCATGGGGCGCTGGATTGCCTTCTGGGAGAAGCTGCTCAACAAGGGCCCTCATCGCAAGGCACGAGGGGCTTTGTTGGTCGTCATCAGCCTGTTGCTTTGCTTCGGACTGACCTACGCCCTAGCCCATTATCCATTATCCATTGTCCATTATCCATTGTCCATCGTCTCCCTCATCGTCTCCACGCTGCTTGTGTTCTTCTGCCTTGCTGGACGAACCTTGAGACGTGAGGTCCGCATGGTGTTCGAAGCCCTTGATGTCAGTCTTGACGATGGGCGGCGACAGGTAGCACGTATTGTGGGACGCAACACACAAGCCCTCTCAGCTCAGGAGGTACGTACGGCAGCCTTGGAGACGCTGGCAGAAAACCTCTCCGACGGTGTTGTGGCGCCCTTGTTCTGGCTTTGTTTGTTGGGCATCCCTGGGATGGTGACTTACAAGTTTATCAATACGTTTGACTCGATGATAGGCTATCGCAATACCCGTTACAAAGACTTTGGCTGTTGGGCTGCCCGCATCGATGATGTGGCCAATTTTATCCCCGCTCGGATAACTGCCCTGCTAATGTTGCTGGTAGGAAAAATAATAGGTCAACAAGTCAATAAAAACACAAGGCTTCTGCGTTTTGTCCTCCACTATGGGCCACAACATGCTTCGCCCAATAGTGGCTGGCCAGAGGCGGCATTGGCAGCACTACTTGACTGTCGTTTCGGGGGTACACACGCCTACTTCGGCGAAGAGGTGTACAAACCCTATATCGGAACGAATCCACGTCAGTTATTTACTCGCGACATGTGCATTAGCATCCGCATCTGTCTCGCCACCGAGATTCTTACCGTCTGCCTCGTCGTAACAGCATTATTAGTTCTGCATCTGCCATTTTTCTAACCATCATCAATATTCCAAATACAAATGTTTTTTGAACTTAACGACCTCACAACGGGCTATGCCGACAAGCATGGAGCAAAAGCTATCTCTTCCCATTTAAACGCCCAGCTGCAACAAGGAAAACTGACGTGTATGCTAGGACCCAATGGCGCTGGCAAATCGACCTTGCTCCGCACGATGGCTGCTTTTCAACCAGCGTTAGCTGGGCAGATAATAGTAGATGAAAGGCAGTTGACGACATATTCTATGCAAGAACTGGCACAAAAGATAAGCATTGTGCTCACCGATAGTCCGAAGAACATGAACATGACGGTTGAAGAGGTGGTCTCCCTCGGACGAAGCCCTTACACAGGTTTCTGGGGGAAGATGCACGAAGCGGACTGGAAAGCTGTTAATGACAGTCTGAAGCTGATTGGCATCGAGGATTTCAGGTATCGGAGGCTATCATCCCTTTCCGATGGTGAGCGTCAGAAGGTGATGATTGCCAAGTCTATCACGCAGGGGACTCCCCTCATATTCCTTGATGAGCCTACGGCTTTCCTCGACTATCCCAGCAAGGTGAGAACCATGCTTTTGCTCCATCGGTTGACGCGTGAGCTTGGCAAGACGGTATTCCTCTCGACCCACGACATGGAGCATGCCCTATGGATAGCCGATGAGATATGGCTCCTCGACCGCGAGAAGGGGCTCACGGCAGGGACACCTCAGCAGCTAAGCGAGTCGGGGCAGATTGGGGACTACTTCAACTGTAAGGACATGACCTATCTGCCCTCTGAGCGGCGCTTTGCCGTCACTTTGCCTGAGTAACGGCTGCTGCCTCCTGCTGGAAGAAACTGACCATCCGCTTGAAGGTCTCTTCGTTGAAGGTCACAGGCCCATGCTGACCGTCAGGCACGGTAATGAACTCCTCCAGACGTCCGGCCTTCTTCAGCTCTTCTGAAAAGAACATGCTCTGGCAATGGGGCACGACGTTGTCGGCATCACCATGGAAGACCAGGAAGCGGGGCATCTGGTCGGCGTTGAGGCTCACATAGGTGATGGGGCTGATGAGGCTGACAAGGTTTGGACGGTCGGCAGGTGCAGCACCCATGAGGGCTGCCTCGGGTGACTTGTCGTCCTTCACCGTCTCGCAGTTTTCCATGTGGGCCATATCCACGGGACCAAACCAGTCGACGACAGCATCCACACGGCTTGAGCAGTTGGTGTTGTCTCCGACGGTACCCTCCAGGTCAAGCGTCGTGTCACCCTCTGTGCGGGTGGTCATGCCATTGGTGACGCCTGCCAATGCCGACAGATGGCCTCCTGACGAGAATCCTGTGATGCCCACGAACGATGTGTCGAGCTTATACTCAGCGGCATGGGCACGGATGAAGCGCAGGGCTGCCTTTACATCCTGAATCTGGGCAGGGAACTTAGCATCGCCACTCGAACGGTGGTTGATGCACACCACGGCAAAGCCTGCGTCAATCAGGGGCTGGCCCAGTGACATGAAGGCAAAGGGCTTGGCATCGTTTGAAAACCAGGCGCTGCCGTAGATGGCGACGATGACCTTGTACGTCTTCTGCTGGGTCTTCGGCAGATAGATGTCGAGATTATGGGCTTTCAGGTCATCGCCTGCATAGTTGACGTCCTTCCAATCGGGCTCAACGGGCGTAGGGAACTGTGCTGATGCCACCACCGGCACCATCACCAACAAGGCTAAAAGGGATTTAATTCTACTTTTCATCTTATTCTTAATGGTTAACTCTTAATTCTTAACTCTTATTTGAACTGCCACCAGTCAAGACGGTTGTCTCCATTTGTGGCGCTGAAGCAGAGGTAGAGGTCGTGGACGCCTGCAGCATCCTTGACCTTGGTGCTGAAGGTGCGATACTTGTCCACCGAGCCTGTGCGTGAGAGGGTCAGGGTGCCGATGACTGGGCCGTCGGTGCTGTCAAGATGCAGGGTGACGGTGAGGCTGCCTGTGGATGAGGCTGTGAGGCGGAACTGCTTGGCTCCTGCTCCGAAGTCCACACCACGCAGACGGATGTACTCGCCCTCATCAATATCTGTTACATACATGTTCTTACGTCCTGTCGAGGTAGGCATGTCGGCCACAACGCCGGTGTTGGGGATGCCCATCTTGGCCGACTTCAGTCCGTAGCCCCAGGCCATCGTCTCTGCCTCCACACGCTGATAGGGGTTGAGCCAGCGCAGCTGACGCACAGGCTGCTGGTCAAGCCAGTAGGGCTCCTCGTTGATGGTGCCGTTGGGGTTGTAGGTGATTTCGGTCACTGAGACACTCCGACGCTCGTGGTGGACAAAGGTCTCCAGGTGCATCAGGTCATAGTTCTGACCGAAGATGTATGAACGTCCGCCGAAGTCACAGATGCCGGGGTGGTTGCCACGGTCGCGCTGGGTGGGGCGCATGATGTAGCCCTTCGACTCCCAGGGGCCTGTGGGGCTGTCGCTCATGGCATAGCCCAGTGCCTCGGGGCAGCAGGTGGTGGCATAGCTCAGGTAGTAGTGGCCGTTGCGCTTGTAGAACCAGGGACCCTCCTGATAGTGCTCGATGTGATAGTCGAGCTTGGTGATGCCGCTCTTCAGCGAGATCATGTCGTCGTTCAGCAGGGCGTAGTAGGTGTTGGGGTTGCCCCAGTACATGTAGGCCTGTCCGTCGTCGTCGGTAAAGACAGTGGGGTCTATGTCATCCCAGTGCTCACGCTGCCACACCAGGGGCTTGCCGAGGGGGTCGTGGAAGGGACCATAGGGGCTGTCGCTGACCAGCACACCGATGCCATGCCCATGCAGGGGGGCATAGAGGTAGTACTTGCCATTGCGCTCGACGGTCTGGATGGCCCAGCCCCCATTGTCACGGCTGCGCCAGGTGAAGTCCTTCAGCGAGGCCACTGCCCCATGCTCCGTCCAGTTGACCATGTCGGTGGTAGTCCAGAGCAGCCAGTCGTACATGTAGAATCCTGCTGAGTGGCGTTCGTTCTCATCAGGGATGTCCTCAGGCGAGGCGTCGTGTGAGGTGTAGAGGAACAGGGTGTCGCCGATGACCAGGGGTGAAGGGTCGGCGGTGTACTTGGTCTGGAAAAGGGGCATGTTCACCTGCTCCAGTCCGCGCATCTCCCACCAGTCGAAGTTCATCAGCTTGGGTCCCTTGCGTCCGGTGAAGACCAGATAGAGGTCGTGGGTGCCTGTGACGTAGGACGTGAGGTCGGCGGTGAGGGTCTGCCACTGCTCCCAGCCACCGGTGCCGGGGACAGGAAGGCGCACCAGCATCTCACCCTTCAGGCTGTCAACACGTACCTCGATGGCTCCACCCCTCAGACCACTGGCCACACGGGCTGTGAACGTGCGGGGGATGCCCTGACCGAAGCCCACGGCCTGCAGCTTGATGTAGTCGCCGTTGTGGATGTCAGTCACATAGACGCCCACGCTGCTGTTCTGCTCCGTCTTCAGACCTTTGGAGAAGGCCATTGTCTCAGCCTCCACGCGGCGATAGGGACAGAAGGTGCCGACGGGCTTCACACCCTCGTCTGTAGGCATGATGGTGGGGAACGAACCATCGGCGTTATAGGTGAACTCCTCCACGGCTACACTACGTCCGAAGCCACCTCCGCGGGGCAGCTTGCCGTTGTGGTAGAAGAAGTAGCTGTGGCCCTTGAAGTCAACCACGCCGCAGTGGTTGGTGAACGACTTGGTGTCGCACAGCGGCATGATCTCTCCGGCGTAGGTCCAGGGTCCTGTGGGGGCAGGAGCTGTGCTGTAGCTGATGTGCTCTGGCACGCCGCCGGCAGCATAGAGCAGCTGGTACTGCTTGTCAGCCGTCACACGGTACTTCGTGCTGTCCACCTTCCGCAGCCAGGGACCCTCCACGTAGCTGTCCTTGTATGTCTTGTCCTTATCGCGCTTGTCCATCAGGGGAGCTCCGAAGGCCTCCTCCGTCATGTCGAGCCTGCCCAGCTCACCTTCGTAGGACACCATGTCGCGGTTCAGCTTCAGGTAGTAGCACTGGGGGTTGCCCCACATCAGCCATGCCTGACCGTCGTCGTCGATGAGCACCGTGGGGTCTATGTGGTCCCACGAGCCATTCTCAAACAGCGGTTTGCCCAGGGCATCACGGAAGGGACCAGTGGGACTATTGCCGACAGCCACGCCGATGGCCATGCCCCGTGACAGGCGCGAGTGGGCACAGATGTACCAATAGAACTTGCCGTCGCGTTCGATGCACTGGCTGGCCCAGGCACGGTCGTCAGCCCACGAGAAGCTCTCCAGGGCGAGGGGTGAGCCATGGTCGCGCCAGTTCACCATGTCCGTCGTGGAGTAGATGCGCCACTCCTGCATCCAGAAGAAGTCAGCACCGTCCTCATCATGACCGGTATAGACATAGAGTGTGTCGCCGACCACCAGTGGAGCAGGGTCACTGGTGAACCACGTCTGCACAAAGGGGTTCTGTGCCTCGGCAGGCACCACGATGCCCACCAGAAGGGCAACAAGGGGGAGAAGTAGAGTCTTTTTCATAGCCAATAGGTGTTTAATGCGACAAAGGTACGGAATAAAAATCACATTCCATACCTTTGTGTCAATTATTAAGCCAGAAAATCCACAAGTGCCCTCAGATGCCGTTGTAGGGTAGCCAATTCATCGGGTTTCAGAGGGCCTTGCATCAGTTTTTCTCCCAGGGCCAGCGGGATAGCTGCTGCCTGTTCGCGCAGTTCCCTTCCCTGAGGGGTTAGCGACACCACCACCTTGCGTTCATCCCGTTTGGAGCGATGGCGGCGGATGAGCCTCTCCTTCTCCATACGCTTCAGCAGGGGGGTGATAGTGTTGGTGCCTAGCAACAGGCGGTCGGCAATATCCACCACGGTCATCCCGTCCTTCTCCTCCCATAGCACCAGCAGTACCAGATACTGCGGATAGGTAATGCCCAGCACATCGAAGTGGGGCTGATACTCCCGCGTCACCAACCGCGACAAGGCATAGAGCGGAAAGCAGAGCTGGCTCTCAAGTTTAAGCTGCGGATACTCCATCTTGTAGAATTAAAAATTAAGAGTATTAAGTTTCGGAAGTTATAAAATGAAACCAGAGTTAATATTCAGAAGCCGCCTCGCGGTCTTTGGGAAGCGCCCTCAGGCACTTTTTTAATATACTTCCGGAATTTCTTTTTACAGTAGTTTTTCGATGTCCTTCTCCAGCTTTTCGGGTTTGGTGGTAGAGGGGAAGCGCTTCACTACGTTGCCTTCGCGGTCGATCAGGAACTTGACGAAGTTCCAGCCGATCTTCTTGCCGAAGCAGCCGCGCTTCTGGCTCTTCAGCCAGGTGTAGAGCGGGTGTTCGTTGGCCCCGTTAACGTCAATCTTCGACATCATCTGGAATGTCACGCCGTAGTTGAGCATGCAGCCGCCCTCGATGCTGGCATCGTCGCCAGGCTCCTGGTTGCCGAACTGGTTGCAAGGGAAGCCAATGATGACCAGCCCGCGCTCCTGATACTTCTTCCACAGCGCCTCCAGCCCTTCCAGCTGAGGGGTGAAGCCGCACTTGCTGGCCGTGTTGACGATGAGCACCACCTTGCCCTGATACTCGCTCATGTTGATCTCTCTCTTTCCGCGCAGCGCCATAGCGCTGAAGTCATAGAATTTCTTTTTCATAGTTGCTTTATTTTTTAATGATTTATAATATATTTTATTGTCAATCTTTTTTTATTAATTCTTAATTATTAATTGTCTAGGATTTTTATCCTTTCAGATTATATCGTTCACGATGCAAAGTAACACAAAACATTTCATTCCACCATGAAACGCTCCCTTCTTTTAAACTAATTTAAGATTTTCATTTTTCCATAGAACGGGGTAGTCATACGGTCATATGACCAGATTGCCGCTACACTCCCCCCTTCTGCCGCGTCCGAAGGCCTTTTTGCCGTGTACGAAGGGCCTTCTGCTCACGCAGAAGGCCCTGCCATTCGTGAAAAAGTAAAGATTTCTCTTGCTTTTTGTCCGCCGTTCAGGCGGATTTTTTTTGTAATCTGCCAAGCAAAAAGCCTATTCGTCATCGTCGAGGTCGAAGGGGGAGTCGTCGAAGAAGAGGGGGACGTCGGCATCGCGGAAGTCGTCAAGCTCGCGGCGGTCTTTCTTGGTGGGACGGCCTGTTCCTCGGGCGCGGTTAACAAAGCCGCTGATACGATTCATTTCGAGGATATCGCACTGCTCCTTGGGGGTAAGGTTCTCGAGCATCTCGGGTACGAGCTTGGCGCCGACGCGGTTCTCAATGGCCTGCAGCACGCGGAAGGTGTAGGTGACGGGGGGCTTGCGGACGGTGACGGTGTCGCCTTCGTGGACAGTCTTCGAGGGCTTGGCAGCGGTGCCGTTGATGGTGATGCGCCCGTTCTTGCAGGCATCGGTGGCCAGCGAGCGGGTTTTGTAGAGGCGCACAGCCCAAAGCCATTTGTCAATCCTTGCTTCCATCGGGGAGGGTGGGTTTGTGGTGGTTGTAGCGGTTCATGGTGAAGTCGAGGCCTGAGAGGCAGAAAGTCTTGATGATGTCGATAGCCGTAGGAATCTGGGCATCAATGAGTGCGCGGTCCTCTGCATCGAACCCGCCAAGGACAAAGTCTATCTGCGAGCCGTGGGGGAAGCCGTTGCCGATGCCGACGCGGAGACGGGCATAGTTCTGCGAACAGAGTATCTGCTCGATATGCCGCAAGCCGTTATGGCCTCCTGCGCCACCCTTGCCCCTTAGGCGCAGCGTGCCCACGGGCAGGGAGAGGTCATCCACGACGACAAGCAGGTTTTCGCCGGCGATGTTCTCCTTGTTCATCCAGTAGCGGACGGCATTGCCGCTGAGGTTCATGAAGGTAGTAGGTTTGAGAAGCACAAGCTGGCAGTTCTTGACGGACGTATGCGCCACATAGCCGTAGCGCTTGTCCTCAAAAACAGCATTGGACGCCTTCGCAAAAGCGTCCAATACGTTGTAACCAATATTGTGTCTGGTTCCCTCGTACTCGTCGCCCGGGTTTCCCAAACCTACTATCAGGTACTTCATTATTCAGCGGCTGCTTCTTCACCGCCTTCAGCAGCGGCACCGGCCTCGCGTGAGGAGCGGGTAGTCATGACACCGCAGACAACCGTGCTGGCGGGAGAAACCATTTCGAGGCCGTCGAAGCTGAGGTCGGCAACCTTGATGCTCTTGCCAAGACCGAGGTTGGTGACATCGATGACGAGCTTCTCGGGGATGACGTTGTAGAGAGCCTTCACCTTGATGCGGCGGACAATCTGCTCGAGCTTACCACCAGCCTTGACGCCGGCAGCCAGACCCGTGAGCTGTACGGGAACAGCCATGACGATGGGGTTGGACTCGTTGATCTGGAGGAAGTCCATGTGGAGGACGGTGTCCTTGACGGGATGGAACTGCATCTCCTGAATGATGGCGTTGTAGAGCTTGCCATCAATGGTGAGGTCAATGACGAAGATTTCCGGCGTGTAGATGAGCTTGCGGAGATCGTCTTTCTTGACAACGAAAGGAAGAGCGACGGGCTTGCCGTTCTCATCTTTCTGGATTCCGTACATGTTGCAAGGGACAAGACCCTGCTTGCGCAGTTCGCGTGAACTTTTCTTTCCGACTTCCTCGCGGAAAGAGCCTTGGAGCTGGAATGTTTTCATTTTTTTCCTTTTTAAGTGTTACTCTAAATTAAGTGTTTTTGCTTAATTCGCCATCACACGGAATGAGAGCTTTTCGCAAAGTGGCCGCGAAGGTACGGCAAAAATGCGAATTACGAAACAAAAATGGGAGTTTTTTGCTGTTTTTTCCTTAAAAATCTATTTTCAGGTCTATTCCGTCGACGATTTCCGTCGATATTTCGTCAGAAAGACCTTGGTTTGTTTTTTCAGCAGCGTCGGACTCAGGTACTGCCGGCTGTTCGGCGCTATCTGCATTTGCGGGAGTGGGGTTGCCGGCCTCCTCGCTGACGGGGAGGGGTGACGGTTCGCTGCCTCCTTCGTGGATGTAGCGGATGGCATTGCTCAGCGCATCGATGAACTTGCTGAAGTCCTCCTTATAGAGGAAGATCTTGTGCTTTTCGAAATTGAATCGCCCCTCTTCCATATCCCCGATGTAAACCTTTTTGCTTTCCGTGATGGAGAGGAACAGCTCGTCGCGTTTGTTCTTTTTCACATCCAGATAATAGATGCGTTTCCCTGCCTTGACGGTCTGTGAGAAGTATATTTTCTTCTCATAGTCGAATGTGGGGTTGTCTTTTTTGTAATCCATAGAACCTCTCTTTAAGTGTTGACGCGCCAAATTTCAGCATTTTATGTGTGATAAACAAATCTTTTTAGTCTTTTTAAGGAATATCCATGAGAAAACATCTGTAGGGGTGTCTCGCTGTGAGTGAAAAAGTTTTGGCGGGATTATTTGTTTTTTCGCCCGGCTCTCTTTATCTTTGCAAACGATATTATAATTTAATCTATGAAAAAGTATTCTCTGGGGGCCTTGTGCCTCGTGGCCTTAGTGGCTGTGATTGCCTTGACGGCATGTACAAAAAAGCAGAATGTGTTAACAAAGAGTGAAATCGAGGAGGGCTGGGAACTGCTCTTCGACGGTCAGACACTCGACAAATGGAAGAACTACAACGGCACGAAGCTGACCAACGGCTGGCACGTGGTGGACGGCACCATGCAGGCTGCGGGCGACGGTAGCGACGAGAATGGCTACATCGTCACCAAGAAGCAGTATGAGAATTTCATCATCGACTGGGACTGGAAGCTGACCCACGGCGGTAACAGCGGTATGCTCTACCACGTGGTGGAGAACCCCTTCTTCCCCGTGCCCTATGTCACCGGTCCTGAGTATCAGCTTATCGACAACGACGGCTGGGAGGAGGACAATGCTCCCACGAAGCTGGAGCCCTGGCAGCGGCTGGGTGTCGACTACGCCATGTACCTGCCCGATGAAAGCAAAATGAAGGTAAACCCGCAGGGAAAGTGGAACAACTCGCGCATCGTTTTCGATAATGGCCATGTGGAGCATTGGCTCAACGGAGTGAAGATTCTGGAATTCGAGGCTTGGACGAAGGACTGGTTCGAGCGTAAGAACAGTGGCAAGTGGGAGAATGCTCCTGAATACGGCTTGGCCCACCGCGGTGTTATCTGTCTGCAGGACCACGGCTATCCCGCCTCGTTCCGCAACATCAAAATCAAGGAACTGCCCAAGAAGAACGTGGGCGAGAAGGTAACCCTCTTCAACGGCAAGGACCTCACGGGCTGGCAGGCCTACGGCACCGAGTTGTGGTACGTCAACGAAGAGGGCAACATGGTGTGCGAGAGCGGTCCCAACAAGCAGTATGGCTACCTGGCCACACGCGATTACTACGAGGATTTCGACCTCACGCTGGAGTTCCGCCAGTGGGCTAACGGCAATTCGGGTGTCTTCTTCCGCTCGTTTGTTGAGCCTCCTGTGAAGGTAAACGGCTGGCAGTGTGAAGTGGCGCCTAAGGGTAGCGACACAGGTGGCATCTACGAGTCCTACGGACGTGGCTGGCTCAAGCAGATTCCCGATGAGAAGGAAGAGTATCTCAAGGAGGGCGACTGGAACACGCTCCGTCTGCGTGTCGAGGGTGACCACGTGCAGACCTGGCTCAACGGACATCCGATGGTCGATTTCACCGATGCTAAGATAGGTCGTGCCACAGGCCGCATCGCCCTGCAGATTCACGATGGCGGTGGCATCAAGGTCGAGTGGAAGAACATCGTATTGACAAGGCTGTGATTCAGTTCATAGTGCATAGTGCATAGTTAAGAGTTCATAGTTCAAAACATACTTGTTGAAATGAAACGAAGAGAATTTCTGAAGACGATGGGGGCAGCATCGCTGTTCACCATTGTGCCAAGCCGTGTGCTGGGCGGACCCAAGCATGTGGCACCGAGCGACCAGCTCACCAAGGGTATCATCGGCGTCGGAGGCATCGGACGCAGCAGTTATCACTTCACTAGCGACGAGCGCTGCCGCCTGGTGGCCGTCTGCGATGTGGACAAGAAGCATCTGGAGCAGGCTGTCAACATGGCTAAGGAGCGCTTCCACGATACCCCTGTGTCGTATCACGACTTCCGCGACCTCATCCACGACCCCAACGTCGATGTCGTCCACATCGCTACCCCGCCCCATTGGCATGCGCTGATGAGCGTGGAGGCTGCCAAAGCCGGCAAGGACATCTGGTGCGAGAAGCCCATGACACGTACCATCGGCGAAGGTAAGCGCGTGATGGAGGCCGTGAAGCAGAACAACCGTATCTTCCGCCTCAACACCTGGTTCCGCTTCACCGACACGTTCTACGGTCTCGGCACCACCGTCGAGCCTCTGAAGAAACTTGTTGATAGCGGCATGCTGGGCTGGCCCCTGAAGGTCACCGTCAGCGGCGCCACGGGCTTTACCTGGAAATTCTTCTGGGTAGGCAAAGAGAACCTGCAGCCCGAGCCCGTCCCCGCAGAGCTTGACTACGACATGTGGCTCGGCCCGGCTCCCTTCAAGCCCTACAATGTCCACCGCACCCACCAGACCTTCCGCGGCTACTGGGACTATGACGGAGGTGGCTTGGGCGATATGGGCCAACACTATCTCGACCCCGTGCAGTACATCCTCGGCAAGGACAACACATCGCCCATCAAGGTCGAGGTCGATGCCCCGCAGCAGCACCCCGATGCCATCGGCATCTGGCGTAAGATTACCTACACCTACGAGGACGGCTGCCAGATTATCCTCGAGGGCGAGGGCTTTGAGAGCGGCAGCAACGTGCCCTACATCGAAGGTCCGAAGGGCAAAGTTTTCAAAGGCTTCCAGTGCACCATCCCCGATGTGATGAACAAGCTGGCCGAGCTGCCCGACCCCGCTCCGCAGAACACCGACTTCATCAACTGCATCAAGACACGCCAGAAGTTCGCCCTCAACGAGGTCAACGGCTTCCGCAGCGCCACCATCGTCAACATGGCTGTCTGCGCCCTGCGCCTGAACCGCACACTCCGTTTCGACCCCGAAAAGCTGCAGTTCATTGGCGACGATGCCGCAAATGCCCTTATCGACCAGCCCATGCGCTCGCCTTGGAGACTTTGAAGCAGTTCATAGTTAAGAGTTCATAGTTAAGAGTTAATAATCAAGATTAATTTGGATGATTATGAAAAAGATACAATCCTTGATATTTGCGTTAATCATTGCGCTGGTGCTACCCACACAGGCTGTGAATGCCCAGGGTACACGCGATGCCCGTCATCGCACGACGGCTACCATCATTGCCGACGGTCTGGCTCAGCTTCCCGCCAAGGACGTCACGGTGTTCAATACGGTGATGAACGAAATCGCCTCCACAGGTGCTGCTGGCGTGCAGAGCCTGGCTGATATGCTTGTACCTGCTACCGAGGGTAAGAATGCCACCGTCGAATATGCGCTGGCTGGTCTTGCTGCCTACGTCACCGACAAGGGCAATGCTGCCCTGCGCAAGAACGTGCGCGAGGGCGTGAAGGCTTCGCTGGCCAAGTGTACCGATAAGCCCAACAAGGCGTACCTCATCTCGCTGTTGCAGCAATGCGGCACGGCTGAGGATGCTCCCGTCCTCGTCTCCTGCCTGAAGGACGACTACCTGAAGGACTTCGCCATGCGTGCTCTCATCGGCATTCCCGGCACGGAAGATGTGCTGCTTGGTCTGGTGTCAGAGGGAGCGGATAAGACGGCTCTTGCCTACGCTGTGGAGAAGAAGCAGCTTGCTGCTGCCGAGCCCTTCCTGCTGCTGTGGAAGAACGGGGCTGACGAAACACAGCAGGCTGCCATCAACAGCGCTCTTGCTGCGGTGGGCACCAAGGCCTCTCTGCCCGTGCTGGCTAAGGCTGCTAAGGCCGTAGGTTATGCCGGCGAAGCCACCAATTCCTACGAGTCGTACATGAATCTGGTGAAGCGTCTGGCTGCCGACCCTGCTACGTCCAAGCTGGCTGTGAAGGAGGCCAAGTCGCTCTGGAAGAACAAGAACCTTGCTGCCAATGTTCACGGCGCCGCTTTCGAGGTGCTGGTGAAGGCCCTGGGCAAGGATGCCCTACCTTATTTATATAAGGACCTCAAGAACCCCGACATCGAGGTGCGCAATGCTGCCCTGCTCAACATCAGTCCGCTGGCTGACGATGCCGTCTGTGCCGAGATTGCCAAGCAGGCTGAGAAGGCTGGTCCCTATGCCGTCACCGATGTGCTGGGCTGGTTCGGTGCCCGTAAGCAGACCAGCGAGGCTTCGTGGGTGGCCTCTCACGTCACCGGCGAGCAGACCGACGTCGTCCGTCAGGCCGCCATGCACGCTGCCGGCATCATCGGCGGCGAGGAGGCGCTGAACAGCCTCGTCTCCATGCTGGGTTCCCGCTTCAGCGACGATGCCGTAGCTGCTCTTACCCGTTTCAATGGTAAGGCCGACGATGCCCTTGTGGCTGCCCTTGGCAAGGATGCCGATGTGCAGGCTGCCGCGCTGCCCTTGATTGGTACGCGCCGTATTGCTGCTGCCAAGGGTAAGGTGTTCGAGCTGCTCAGCTCCAGCAACGATGTTGTCAGCAATGCTGCCTACGCTGCCCTCAGCGGTGTGGTTCGTCCTGATGACTTCACCCTTCTGGCTGATCTGGCTGAGAAAGCTTCGGGCGACAAGCGTATGGTGCTTCAGAACGCCATGAAGAGCGCTCTTGCATCCCTGCCTGCCGCAGAGCAGTACAAGGGTGTCTCCGAGCGCCTCTCGAAGGCTACGGACAAGGCCCTCTACTACCCCTTGCTGGCTCAGGTGGGCAATGCCGATGCCATCAACGCCCTCATGGACAGCTACAAGAGCACGGGTACCGACGCCGCCTTCGACGCGCTGTTGAAGGTAAATAATTCCTCCGTCATCGACCGCCTCTTCGAGCTGGCAGCCGAGCGGGTTCGCACCGACGCCGCCCTCAACCGTGCCCTGCCGCTCATCAACGCGGCCAACTTCACCTCTATCCGCAAGTTCCGCTACTTCAGTGACGCCATCGACCTCAACCCCTCCGCCTCCATCCGCAACCGCTACATCGAGGCGCTGGGTAACGTGCCTATGCCGTCGTCGCTCGACCTCGCTGTCAAGTACCTCGACAACCCCGACAGCAAGGAGGCTGCCGCAACAGCCGTCAAGACCATCGTCGCCAAGAGTGCCGAACCCATGGGCGGTGATGCCGTGAAGGCTGCCCTCGTGAAGGCTCAGGACATTTTCCGCTCCAAGATGGCTTCCGACCCTGATGCCGGTTATGCTGTCGATGAAATCAAGGGCATGATTGAAAAACTGCCTGCCGAGGGTGCCTCGCTCATCAGCGAGCTCACGCCCGAGGAGAAGAAGGAGGGCTTTGTCATGCTGTTCGACGGTACGAACATGGACAACTGGCAGGGCAATCTCGACAACTATACCCTCATCGACGGCGCCATCTACGTGGATGCCGCCTATGGCAACGGTGGCAACCTCTACACGAAGAAGAAGTACAGCGACTTCATCTACCGCTTCGAGTTCCAGTTCATGGTATTGGGTGTCAACAACGGCGTCGGCATTCGCACCCCGATGGACGTCGATGCTGCCTACGAGGGCATGGAGATTCAGATTCTCGACCACGATGCCCCCTACTACCGCGATTTGCGCGAGTACCAGCAGCACGGCTCCGTCTATGGCATCATCCCCGCCAAGCGTGTCAAGTTCCCCGAGCTCGGCACCTGGAACACTGAGGAGATTCGTGCCATCGGCGACCACATCACCGTTACCGTCAATGGCGAGGTCATTCTCGATGGCAACATCCGCGAAGCCTGCAAGGGCCACAACGTCAGCCCCGACGGAGGTGCCAACGAATATACCGTTGACCACCAGAACCATCCCGGCCTCTTCAACAAGGACGGCTACATCAGCTTCTGCGGACACGGCACGGGCATCAAGTTCCGCAACATCCGCATCAAGGACCTCTCGAAGAGCAAAGGCAAAAGGAAATAAAGTGACCCACCCCCGTACCCCTCCCGTTAGGGAGGGGAGGGAGAGGGCCTGTACAATAGTTCAATTACTGAATATCCTTTCTACTGCGCCAGCAAAGCAAGCGAAACATTGGCTCGGCCTTTATCCTTCACGATTCGGCCATTCCAGCAAGCTTGGTGGCTCTTACTGCTCTGTACATTCGTCTGAACTCCTGAAACTCCTGAACTCCTGAAACTCCCAACTCGAGCAAAGCGAGGCTCTCCCCCTTACGGGGGAGCGGGGAGAGGGTCTGTTGGGGGTGGGTCTCTTATTTCTCCAGCAGCTCTGCCATCTTCTGGGCAAGCTCATTACCGCGGAGGTCGCGGGCAATGATGATGCCGTCCTGTCCGATGAGCAGGGTCGAGGGGATGGCGTTGATGCCATAGACCTTGGCTGCCGCACAGCCCCAACCCTTCAGGTCTGACATCTGGAGCCACGTCATGCCGTACTTCTTCAGCGCCTCCTTCCAGTTGGCGTCCTCGTTGTCGAAGGAGACACCCACGATCTCCAGCCCCATCTTGTGGTACTTCTCGTAGGCAGCCTTCACGTTGGGGATGTCAGCCACACACGGTCCGCACCAGCTGGCCCAGAAGTCCACGTAGGTATAGCGGTTGTTGGGCACCACGTCCGACAGGCTCAGTTCACCACCCTCGGGTGTGGCCATGCGGAGGTCTGTGTATTTCCGTCCGGGAAAGCCGCGCATCAGACCCTCATTACGGTCGCCCACCATCTTCGCCCAGAAGTTGTCGGGGAAGTTCTCCTTCAGCTTCCTGGTGGCCTCCTCAATCCGCTCAGGATAGTTATAGAGCTGGAAGTCACGCAGCAGATAGATGCCGAAGATGTCGTCGGTATGGCGGTTCAGGACATCGGCGCGGTAGAAGTTACCCTCGTGCCACACCTTGCGCTGCTCCTCGTAGAGCGAGTCGCGCTCCTCGTCCGTCTGTGCCGCACGCACCTCAGCCCCCAGTTCATTGGCTTTCGCGTTCAGTCGTGCCACGTTGCTCTGGTAGGCGTGGATGCTGTCGTTGAGAGGCGTGCCCGAGGGGAAGCCCTCACCCTCCAGAGGGATGTTCAGCACGATGTCCCCAGGCTCGCCGATGAAGCGGTAGAAGTCCCTGCTGCCCTGACCGTAATAGACGCGGATGATGCAGGCGCTGTCGGCCGTCCCCCTCCACGCGTACTGCCCGTTCACCACAGGAACTCTGGCGACGAGGGTGTCGCTGTTGTCGTTCCTCATCACGCTGATGGAGAGGGAGTCGATGTCGCGCTCCACCGTACCCGTGAGGCTGATGCGGTTCCCCGCCCGCGGATTACAGGCTGCCAGCATCAGGGCGGCAGCTACCCCAAGAAGATGTACCTTTTTCATTGTTTTCTGTCATTTAGTTATTTTTTGCACTGCAAAGGTAAACAAAAAAACCATCCATCCACCCCAAAATGCCGAATTTATTTTCCCTTTGCCCCCACCTCCCCTCCCTCACGGGAGGGGTTTCTGCCCCCCGATAACGGGGGGACTGAGGGGGGTGTAAAGACCATTGAGGGGGGTGGGTCACCCTCAATCCTTCCGATACCCCTGCCCGAAGGCGTTGTAGCGGAGCATCTGGTAGCGGTTGGCGCTGCCCTCGGGACGTAGGCCGACGTGGAAAAACGTGCCGTAGTCGATCAGCTGGTCGAAGGGGATGGAGGTGTCCCAGGCCGTGTCCTGCGCCTCGGTGTGGCGCGTCTGCTGCTGGCGGAACCATCGGCGGATGCTGTCGCACTCCTCCTGCGAGCAGCCGTTGGGGACGAAGTCAGCCGCAAGGCCCAGCAGGTGCTGGCTCGTAGGGCTGCCTCCCACGTCGCGGTTCAGGTCGCGGCAGCGATAGCCGCTGGTGATGATGACGGGGCAGCCGAGGAACTCCCGCAGCGGGTCCATGACGGTATCGACGAGGTACTCGATGTTCCTCCTTGCCTCGCGCGGAGCCTCGTTGTCGTACCCCTTCAGGGCAGCCGTCACGCTCCGCTCAAACTCAGTATAGGTGAAGTATTTCATATTCAGAAGACCCACCCCCAACCCCTCCCGTGAGGGAGGGGAGCGGGTGAACGAATTATTTTGTTTAATTTTGTTTTTTATTTTGTAAAATTTGGCCTTCGGCCTTCCTCCTTCGCACCTCGGCCATTCA